>JAFSID010000047.1 GCA_017439965.1 Clostridia bacterium
CAATCTTGTACTGCTTGCCTTTTCAATTCAATACTGTACTTCTTGTTCTTGTGCGATTTCCTTGGCATAAAAATAACCCCCTTAAAGTAGTCTTGAAAACTTTTTGTTTTTTCAAGTGTCTACTCTAAGGGGATTATATCAGTTTTTTTACAGCCCCTTTTTCATTTTCGCATTCTTGCTCTGTATTCAAGAGGAGTTACGCCCTCGGTCTGCTTAAAGATTCGATTGAAGGTATTCACCGCAGAAAATCCGCTTGCATACGCTATATCGCTAATACTATCCTCACCGCCTTCAAGAAGGCGCTTGGCGTGACTTATGCGATAAGACGAAAGAAGCTTGCGAAAGTTGATTCCCGTGAGCGAATGAAGGCTTGATGAAAGATACTTTTCGTTATAGCCGAATTGCTGGGCAAGGCTCTTGAGGGTGATATTATGGGTATAATGCTCACTGACGTAGCTTATGACCTTCTGATAAAGCTCGCCGTCAAGCTCCTCTCCTTCACCGTCGAAGCTTGCCGTCGAAAGCACTCTGTCACAGATGAGATTGAGCGCTCCGCAGATTGAGATTTTAGAGCCTCCGACGAGTGCTTCAAGGCGGTCGGTTACGTACTCAAGTCCTGACATATCCACCGCGCTTGTAACGAGTGCTCTTCCCGAAAGCTCGTGAAAGAAAAGAGGGATATAATCGTTTGAAAAGACGGCGCAGACGACTTCACAGTCAACGCAGTTATACCTATGAGGAGTATTCGGCAGAATAAATACAAGCTCGTTTTCACGCAGGGTATACGGCCTACCCTTAATATACACCTCGGCGTTACCCTTTCGGCACAGAAGCAGCTCACTGAATTCGTGCAAATGCTCGTACACGACGTAGCCGTTATGCCAACGGCACTTGTAATCATATTCATATCCAAAATTCTCGTTCTGATAAATCATACGCTCACCTTACCTTTTGAGAAAATTTTATCACATTATGGGTGGAAAATCAAGATTTTTGGGTGTAAAATTATATAAAAACCGTAATGGAGGTATTGATATGAAATGGAGCGAGGAAAGGGCTTGGGAATGGTATAACTCAAGACCCTGGATAAGAGGCTGTAACTATATGAGCGCCGACTGTGCAAACAGAGTTGACCTCTGGCAGAGCTACGGCTTTGAGGAAAGATTCAAGACCACCGAGGAGGAGCTTAAGGTAATGCAAGCACTCGGCTACAACTCGGTGAGACTTATACTCGAATTTGTCGTATGGGATGAGGAGCACGACTCCTTTATGGAAAGATTTGAAAGATACGTTTCCCTCTGCGACAAGTATGGAATTTCCTGTATGATAGTTCTTGCAAACGACTGTATGAGACCCAAGGGAATGGAAAAAAATACCCTTGGTGAGCAGCATTATGACTGGGGATATCACGGAGGCAGAAAGCAGTCTCAGCACGACAGTCTCGGCATAGGCGACCACGTGCTTGACTATCCCGAGACCGCCGAAAGATATTTTGCAATGGTACGTGAGATAGTTGACAAATACAAGAACAACGAGCGTATCGTTATGTGGGACGTATATAACGAGGTAGGAAACTCAGGACGAGAGCCGATAACCCTCCCAAATCTCAAAAAGCTATTTGAGCTTCTCCGAGAGATAGACCCCATTCAGCCTCTGACCTGTGAGGTATGGAGATTCGGCCCTCAAAAGAGTCTCGACGACGTTTCCGAGGTGGAAAAGTATGCACTTGAGCAATCGGACATCATATCCTTCCATAGCTATCTTCCCTACCGTGACCTTATAAAGCAAATAAAGATGCTGAAGGTTTTCAACCGTCCGATTGTATGCAGTGAATGGCTTAACAGAATTGCGGGTAACACGGTTTTCGATACCTTCCCGCTATTCTATCTTGAAAAGATAGGCTGTTATAACTGGGGCTTCGTTGCAGGAAAGTATCAAACCTATGAGCCTTGGAATTTCTACTGGCTTCTCTACGATCAGAACCCGAATATTGATTTTGATTTCACAAAATGGTTCCACGATTTGTACAGACCAAATCACAGACCCTACGATCCCAAGGAGGAAAAGCTCATACGTGAGTTCTGCAAGCTTGCGGACGAGGATTTTGTCAAGGAGAAAAAAGAATGAGCATAAGCGTTAAAAAACATAAGCAAATAATCCCGACCTACGTTCCCAAAAAAGCTAACGATTTACCTATGTTCTTTGAGAACAAGCCCTATCAGGGTGCATCGGGAAGGCTTTATCCAATCCCCTATTCCGACGGTATCACCGACGAGAAAAAGGACGTTGAATACGAGGCTTACACCATTGAAAACGAATATATAAAAACAGTACTTCTCCCCGAGATCGGCGGTAAGCTTCTCCGAGGCTACGACAAGGTAGGAGAGCACGATTTCATCTATTACAACGAGGTTATAAAGCCTGCACTCGTCGGACTTGCGGGTGCTTGGATTTCGGGAGGCATTGAGTTTAACTGGCCTCAGCATCACAGACCTACCACCTTTATGCCCGTCGAGGCAAAAATTGAAGAAAACCCCGACGGCTCAAAGACCGTATGGATGGGCGAGGTCGAGCCCTTCAACAGAATGAAGGGTATGGTCGGCATTACGCTTGACGAGGGCAGAAGCTACATCAAGGCAAAGGTACGCCTTTACAACCGCACTCCTCTGCCTCAGGTATTTATGTGGTGGGCAAATCTTGCCGTTCCCGCAAGCAATAGCTACCGAACAGTTTTTCCGCCCGATTGCGAATGGGTAAATGACCACGACAGACGGGCAATACTCGAATGGCCTATTGCCAAGGGAGTTTACAAAACCGCACGCCCTTACGATTTCGGAGAGGGCACCGACCTTTCTCATTATGATGCGGTAAAGGTTCCCTCTTCATATCTTATCTCTCAGGGACAGAGTGATATGGATTTCATTGCAGGATATGACGTTGCCGTAAACAAGGGCATTGCAACGGTGGCGAATCATCACATCTCTCCCGGCAAAAAAATGTGGCATTGGGGTATAGGCGACTTCGGTGATATGTGGTGCAACAACCTCACCGACGAAAACGGTCAGTACATCGAGCTTATGACGGGAGTTTATACCGACAATCAGCCCGACTTTACGTGGATTGCTCCCTATGAATCTCACGAATTTGAGCAATATTGGTATCCCATCCGTGACATTGGTGAGGTGAAGAATGCCTCCATTGATGCGGCGGTGAATATGGAGAAGCGTGAGGACGGCTTGTTTATAGGCTTTAACGTAACCGGAGATTTCAAAAACGCAACCGTCATTGTAGAGGACAAATGCCGTACTCTCTTCCACGACGTTTGTGATATGACTCCCTCGACGTCTTATATGAGAACCGTCGATATAGGTGACACGGATATGAATTCTCTTACCGTATCACTCATTTCGGGTGACGGAAAAGTACTCGTAACATATACCCCTTATGTCAGGGGTCAGAAGAAGCCCATTGAGCCGAGAAAGCCCGTCAAGCGTCCCTGCGAATATGAGACGGTAGAGGAGCTTTATATTAACGGATACCATCTTGAGCAGTACAAGCAACACAATTATAAGGCTTGCGACTATTACCTTGAGGGTATACGGCGCGATAGCGGTGACATTCGTTGTAACACCTCTATGGCAAGGCTTTCCATTAAGAACGGTGAGTTTGAAAAGTGTGTTGAATACTGCGACGTTGCCATAAAGAGACTTACCTCAAGAAACGAGCATCCGACCGACACGGAAGCGTTTTACCTCAAGGGAATTGCGCTCACCTACCTTGGACGCTACAAGGAAGCATATGACGTTCTTTACAAGGCGGCGTGGAATTATACACACAGAAGTGCCGCTATGCTTGAGCTTGCATTTATGGATTGCAGAACGGGTGATTTTGTTCCCGCGCTCAAGAAGATAGACGAATCCCTTTCTCTGAATATGGACAACGGCAAGGCTCGAAGCTTAAGAACGGCTATTCTCCGACGGATAAATCCCGAGGCGGCAGAAAAGTACGCCAAGGAAAACGTCGAGCGGGATAAGCTTGACCTTCTTGCCCTGGTGGAATATTCTCATTTTGCAGATTGCAATTCGGAATTGGAGCAATTTACAAAGAAGCCCGAGAATATACTCGACGCGGTCTGCGACTATATGAAGGCGGGATTTATCGAGGATGCCGTTTATACCCTTGATTTATTCAAGGGTGACTATCCTCTCATCGAGTATTACAAAGGATATCTTACAAAGGATATTTCCTTTATAAAGAAAGCCGAAAAAATGGATACCGGCTATTGCTTCCCGTCTCGTCTTGAGGATATTGCGGTGCTTGAATATGCGGTAAGCAACGGCGGTGCAAACGCTTGTTACTATCTTGGTTGCCTTTACTACGACCGCTTCCGCTATGATGAAGCGGCATCCCTTTGGGAGAAGTGCGTTGAAGCCGAGAGTGATCAGGGCAAGGCTTGGAGAAACCTTGCACTTTACTACTTCGACAAGAAAAACGATCCCGAAAGAGCAAAGATCTGCCTTGAAAACGCAATGAAGCACAAGCGTGACCCGAGATTACTTCTTGAATACCAACAGCTTCTGAAGAACACAAACCATTCACCCGAGGAGCGTCTTGCAGTATATGAGAAATACCCCGACCTACTTGCAGAGCGTGACGATTGCTATCTGGATAAATTGACTCTGGTTTCTCAAACGGGAGATTTTCAGGGCGCAATTGAGCTTGCCCGTGTAAAGCGCTTTCATATTTACGAGGGCGGTGAGGGTAAGCTTACCAAGCAGCACGCTTGGATGCACGTGCTTTACGGCAAGGAGCTTATGGAAAAGGGTGAGCTTAAAAAAGCCGAGGAAATTCTGTATAACGGTGTAAATATGCCGAAATCCTACGGTGAGGCAAAAACCTTCTTTAATCAGGAGGCGCACATTTATTACTTCCTGGCAAAGCTTTATGAAATTACGGGAGATAAGGAAATGGCGGAAAAGTCATACAAGGAAGCGTCGGTATATAAAGCGGCGGTTTCCGAAATATCCCTTTTCCGTGCGCTTGCTCTCAAAAAGCTCGGTGAAGAAAACGAAGCCGCACAAGTGCTTGAGGAAATGCTTGCCTCGGCAAATAACCTCATTACGAATTGCGACCTTCGTACCTATTACGGTGTTGGCTCTCCGTCTCCGATGCCCTTTGAGTACGACATTGTTAAAAACAATCTGACAGACGGCTATATTCTTATGGCTTATGCACTTATCGGACAAGGAAAGCTTGACGAAGCAAGAAAAGCAATTGAGAAAGCGCGAGAAATAAAGCCTTACGACTTTAGAATTTTCGCATTTGACAGATTATGACAGCAGAGTATTCAATATACAGTCCCGACAAATTGTGGCGCGCTGAAATATCGGCGTGCCACGGAGCAAACGTAACGAGGCTTCAATATAACGGGCGTGACGTTCTTGTACCTCTTGAATCCGAGGAACAGCTAAAAATCAACCCGTACATACAAGGCTCTCCCCTGCTTTTCCCTGCAAACAGAACACATCGGGGACGGTTTTCCTTTGAGGGAGTTGAATACGTCCTTCCCTTGAATGAGCCTCACAATAACGCTCATTTACACGGCTTATTGCATCTGCAAAAGTTCAAAGCAGAAAGGTCAACGCAGGACACTATTGTCTTGAGTTATGAAAACTCCGAGGAGATATATCCCTTCAAATTCAAAATAACGGTTATATATTCCCTCGCAGAAAATTCATTTACTCAAAGCTACATCATAGAAAATACCGATGAAAAAAATATGCCGTTGACCTTTTCGTTGCACACCTCGTTTGTTGAGCCCGAGCTGTTTTCCGTTCCGATTGATGAGTGTCAGGAGAAGGACTCGCATCACATTCCTACGGGCAGATACGTTCCGCTAAACGAGCAGGAAGCGTTATATCCTATCGGCAGTAAATCACGCGGTCTTGAAATTTCCGGCTACTACAAGGCTTGCGGAGGTGTGGCAAGAATAGGTGATTTCACATATACCGTTTCGGATAATTTCGACCACTGGATTCTTTTCAACGGAAAGGGCGAGAAAAACCTTTTATGCGTCGAGCCTCAGTGCGGTGCAGTAAACGGTCTTAACATGGAAAACGGACACAGAATCCTCGCACCTCAGAAAAAAATATCATTTTCCTGCAAAATTGAGAAGTAACACCCTGCGTCAGCGGTGACTCAAGAGTTGCCCGTGTCAAAGGCACGTCAACTCAAAACGCCTTTGATATTCTCAACATTGATACCACTCACAGAAGAATAAGAATCTTCCGCTACGGTGCAGGCGTTACCTGCTTCGGAGTCGGCGGTGACAGATTCTTACCCGACGGAATAGAATATTGATTTAAATAAAAAGCAAGAGCCTTACGTTCCCGTAAAGCTCTTGTATTTTTATTGTGTAGTGCGACAGTAATTGCAAAGAGAAGCAAGCAGTACAAGGCGTCAAGGGTAGGAATGCCGAAGGAATACTCGCGTATTTCGAGGCTTTCCTATCCCGCAGATAACGCAGTAATGCGCCGCTTATCTGAAGCAACAGTAATTGCAAAGAGAAGCAAGCAGTACAAGGCATCAAGGGTAGGAATGCCGAAGGAATACTTACGTATTTCGAGGCTTTCTTATCCCGCAGACAACGACGTAGTGCGCCGCTTATCTGAAGCAATTAAAGCTTGATAGGCTTACCTGTGCGAATACTTTCGTAGCAAGCATTCATAGCATTGATAGTATTGCGGTGCCAGTCGAGGTTGATCTTGGGAGTTTTGCCCTCGCGGATGCAGGAAACGAACTCGTCGATGAGACCTACCCACTCGTCGAAGTAGGTGTACTGTACTACGTACTTGGAGTCGGGGGTGGAGTTATGGTATACGTTGGGACCGAAGCAGTCGGTCATAACGGAGCCCTTGTCACCGTTGAGGATGATGTTAACCTCCATACGCTTGGGGAAGATTTCCCAGCCGGGAGCGGGTACCTTGAGCTTGGCTTCTGTTCTTGACCAGGAGGGGTCAAGAAGGAATACGACGCCGTTCTTCATCTTACCCGTTACGGCTACCATATCCTCCTCCTCGATATCGAGACGGATGTTAGGCGCAACGGTTGCGAAGATGGTATCAAATTCACTGCCCGTCATCTCACGGATGAGGTCGAAAATATGGGGGTGGTCACAGATTGCGCCACCTCTGAAGCGGTGGTCACCCTCGCGGAGAGGAACACGCTTGCCGTAGCTCTTCTCGGGAACGCCCTGCCAGGGGAATGCCCAGACGGGTGAAAGGGTGATATTGGTTGCCTCGAAGGAGCGGAGAGTACCGAGCTTGCCCTGATTGTTAAGCTCCTTAAGTCTCATTACAACGGGGTTGTAGTGAAGCTCAAGCTCAACCTGGAATACGATGCCTGCCTCACGGCAAATTCTCTGCATTTCCTCGTACTCTGCCATATCGAAGGTGGGTATCTTCATGGAGAGGATGTGGATTCCGCGCTCTGCACAAAGCTTTACCTGACGGAGATGGTCGGAGTTCTCACTTGCGAGAACCACTGCCTCAATCTCGGGATGTGCGGTGAGCATTTCCTCCTCGGAGTCGTAGCAGGGGATTCCCTGAACGGAATTGAGGAATATTTCCTTAACCTCAGCGTTTGCGCAGGATACTGCTACCCAATCAAGCTTGGGGTTGTCACGGAGTGTCTGATAGTATTTTCTGGTGTGTCCATGGGTCATGGACATCATAGCAATTTTAATAGGCTTCATTATGTGTCCCTCCCTTAAATTCTTACGTTATCAACGGCTTCAACGGCAAGATGGGCTGCCTTTACAACCGCGTCGATATGCTCTGCTGCGGAGTTGGTCTCGGTGCCGTTCTGTGCGATATCGAATGCGTGACGAACGATTGCACACTCGTCAATGTTAAGTCCGTAAAGCTCGGCGTCAACGTCGGTGTATACGGCGTTATCGTCACCGAACATATAGATGGAGCTCTGAGGTACCTGCGTATCGACCACACGGTCGCAAGCATTACCCGATACGGCAATCATTTCGTGCTTGTCAATAGCGGGCTGACCCTCGGGAAGAGTAGCGGAAAGCTCAAAGGAGCAAACGATTCCGTTCTCGGACTTTGCAATTGCGTTGAGAGCAACGCTTGAGTTTTCAACGGCAAATATCTCACAAAGCTTTTCGCAGGAGATATACTCAAAAATCTCTGCCTCTCTCCAAAGGAGTGAGTAGAGGTCTGTGCCTCTGTTTGTGATGTGGGTAATTCTTACGGTCGAAAGACCCGTAAGTCTGTTCTGCGTGATAAGATTGCGAAGCTCGATGAAGCGACGCTCTGCACGCCAAGGGAGAAGTCTCACCTTTTCTCCGTTGATAAGCGCCTCCTTTTCGGAGAGAAGCTCTGCCTTTGTTGATACGGCGTACTTATCAAGAAGAAACTCAAGTTTTTCCTGAAGCTTTTTCATAATGTATTTCCTTTCTTTATTATTAAAGCATTTTGATACGGGGCTTATATTTCTCGAGATATGCGGCGTTCTTCTCGTCACCGCCAGGAGTGTTGGCACTCGACCATACGGGAGGTGTGATGCCTCTTTCGATACACTGACGAACGCACTCTATCTCAAGAAGATGCGCGATGTAGAAGTCAACGATATTGGAGGTAGGAGCGATGGGAGTCTCAAGACCCGGAACATTTACCACCGCATCTCCGACGGGGTTGTAATCGTCAATACAAACGTCTGCATAATCAAAGAGGTTCTTCTTGTTGGGATGACGGATGAAGTGGTCCTCGGGCATTTCGTTCTGCCAGTAGGAGCTGGAAATTGCAACTATCTTGCATCCGCGCTTCTTAGCCTCCTCAGCGGCGTCAATGGTTGCGGGATTGATACCGATGTTGTGGAAGATAATAAGAAGGTCGCCCTCCTTGAGATCGTAGTACTTGAGAATTGAGGAGCCGTAATTCACGGTACGCTCAAGCTCAAGGTACTTGAGAGCCTGATTAAAAACCGAAAGACCCGTTTCCATAACGGGATTGATACAGGCAAGACCGCCTGCACGGAAGAACATTTCCCCAAGAGGAAGGGTGGTATGTCCTCCACCGCCGAATACACTTATAAGGCGGTCGTTCTGAATTGCGTCAGCCATAAGGCTTGCCGCTTTCTGAATATTTTCTCCCTGCTTTTCGTTTACTTCCTCAAGATTTGCAAGGATACTCTTAAAATAACCGAAGTCATTCATCTCTTAAATTCCTTTCTATCTCTGTTCTTTTTGGTATTGCATCAATTACGTATTTTCGGGTAACGCTTATTCCCGACGCCATATTCGCATATCTGCAAGCGGTATGAAGAGACATCCCCTCTGCAACACACACGGAAAGCACACCGTTGAAGGTGTCTCCCGCACCCGTCGTGTCAACGGGAATATGCGAGGTTGAGGGAATTGCGGTCTCACCGTTTATGAGACAGCCCTTTTTTCCAAGCGTTACGACGGTATTCGGGAAGCGCTTCAGATCAATAAGCCTTGATTCCTGCTCGTTAGGTGTCACGAGCCAGACCCGACTCACAAGCTCCTCGGGAAGAGGACGGGCAGGCGCAGGATTTAAAATAATTCTGACGCCGTGCTTTTCGGCAAGCTCCGAGGCTCTTAGGTTTACCTCCTCGGGCACCTCGTTCTGCAAAAGAAGTATATCACTGGTCGCAATCTCCTCTTCAAACGAATCAACGTCACTCGGCTCAAGCTGAGCTCCGCGGTAGACGGTCACTCGGTTTTCGCCGTATCTGTCCGTCAGAATAAACGCGGTCGCGGTAGGATCAGCCTTTTTTGCAAGAAAGCACCTTATACCGTTTTCACGACAGCATTCAGCGGTTTTTACGGCTCCGTCATCGTTTCCGACGGCAACGAGAAAGGAGACCTCCGCCTTCATTCTGACCGCCGCTATTGCCTGATTCAAGCCCTTTCCGCCCATTTCACAGTGTACAGTGTCAGCGGAAAGCGTTTCACCGTTTTCGTGAAAATGGTCAACCGTCATAAAATATGATGCACCCGAAATACCTATAACGGATATTTTAGCCATTGTACACCTCTCAAAGATGCTTTATTCTCGGCAAATATTTCTTGATAAGCGCCTTATTGTACTCGGCACCGCCATCAACGTTACCGCTGAGGTAAACGTCGGGCTTTACGTCCCTTGCGGCAAGCCTTGCACCCTCCATCAACACCGACTGCATTATATAGGAGGAGGCGGCGGTGGATACACTGCCCATAGGCACCTCAACGCCCTCGATATCCATAACGGCATCACCGTGTGGCACGCAGTTATCAATATATATATCCGAGCATTCGTAAAGGAGAGGGGTATCCTTCTTATCACCGAAATATGCCGAGGAAACGATTGAAACGGTAAAGATTCCGTTTTCACGGGAGGTCTGTGCCATTTCAACGGGTACGGCGTTTTTGCCCGAGGTGGATATGACGAAGAGCATATCACGGTCGGTCAGGCAATAACGCTCGAAAACCGAGGGAGCAATTCCCTGCATCTTTTCCATTTTACTGCTCTTTGCGGCACCGTTGTGGAGCATCAGGTCGGTGTCAAGCATTGCGCTGACGTTGACGAGTCCTCCCGCACGGTAAAAGCAATCAAGCCCGATAAGATGGGAATGACCGCACCCGAAAACGTAAACGATACCATCCTGACGGATGACCTCTGCCACCTTTTCGGAGACTGCAACGAGCTTTTCCTTCTGAGTATCACGAATCTCGGAAAGAATATCGACTATTCTGTCGTAATAAGTGTCAAACAGCATTATTTCTTCAATACACGGCGGTAGTTTTCGCCAATCTTATCCCAGAGTGCGAGGGGATTTTCTGCGGCAACGACAGTACCGAGACCGCCACGGTAGGTCCAGGTTGCAAGACGGTCAACGCCCATAGACTCGTAAAGGTCAACGACATGGTCAACCTGAGAAAGATCTGCGGGGGTCTTGTTGTAGCCCATAAGCCAACGCTCAGACTGCTTGCCGTACTTCTTAGCCATTTCAACGGTTCTCTTGGTGATGTCGATAAAGAAGCTCTCGGGGAGAGTCCAGTTGATGATTGTGGTGGAGAATACGTCGAAGTAGGGGCAGGAGGCAACCATATCCCAGTTATCGTAGCCACGGAGCTCGGTAACGTAATAGGTATTCATAGTTGCGTGAACACAGCAGGTAATCTCAAGGTTGGGGTTGATTTCCTTAAGTGTCTTGGAGGTATCGGCAAGGGTCTTGAGAGCCTCTCTCCAACGGAACTGCTTAACGTCGTCGTTCATAAACTTGGGCATTTCGTAGCCGTAGTACTCCTCAAACTTCTTCATACATTCGGGACAACGGCAAGCCCAGTCGTCACCTGCGCCACCCGTGATGGATGCGTAGGACTTGGGGTATGCATAGTGAGGCTCATCCCAGAAGAAGCCGTCAACCTCGGTCTCACGGGCAAGCTTTACGCAGATTCTCGTGAAATAGTCTCTGAAGGAATTGGTGTTGAAGCAAGCGGCGTTGAGTACCTCGCCCGTATAAGCGGATACCTGTCTGTGATGGATGTTGTTCTGAAGGAACAAGCTTACCTGCTCACCGCCGAAATACTTACCGATACCCCAGGTATCAGCGATAACGCGAAGTCCCATTTCGTGAGCCTTCTTGACGATGTTGTTAATATTGGGGAACCAGAAGTCCATATCGAACTCGGTGATAGCGAGGATTACGGTATCGCAGCCGTGCTCGAGCATCTCCTGAAAATCCTTTTCCGCGTGCTCTACGTAGTTAAGACCGTAGTAGCTTACGGCACAATGCTTAATAGCCATAGTATAGTTCTCCTTTTAAAAAATAATTTTTTCATTTTTAGTATAAAATAAAAGGCTGATATTGTAAACCCACATAAAATAACTAAAGGTGGACTTTTCGCAACTTGACAAAGTGCGTGATATGTGATATTTTATGTATGAGGTGATGGTATGTTTCCGAATAAAAAAACTCAATATTACCGAATAATTTCCGCTCTTGAGCTGGAATGGGAGCCAAAAAGGGAGTATGCCGTCGCCCGTAGCTTTGACGCACTTTCATTTCGCATAAAAGGAAACGCCGTTTTCGAGGGCAAAAACGAAAACACGTCGGTCGGCGGCGGAGAGGTGGCGTTCGTGCCCAAGGGCTACGACTACACGCTCGACGAAAAATCGCACGCGCACCTGTTCGTCGTACACTTTGAATCCCTTCCCGAAAGGTCCGTCGGTATCGAGGCGTTACGGGTGGCAAATCCGCTTTGGTACGAGGAGCATTTCAGAAGGCTTCACCGCATCTGGCAACGCAAGGAGGCGGGCTATCGGCTTGCCGCAACCTCGGTGTTTTACAGAATACTCGAGGAGCTTGAAAGAGAGGCTCTCGAGGAAAAGCCGTGCGTTGCAGACAGACTCTCAAGCGTGGTGGAATACATACACGCAAATTATACCGACCCGACTCTCTCGGTCTCAAGGCTCTCGGAGATGTACGGCGCAAGTCAGACGTATTTCCGACGGATATTCAAGGAGACCTACTCGGCTCTTCCGTTACAGTATATAAACAATTTAAGGCTTAAGCGCGCCGAGGAGCTTTTACGCTCGGGCTACTATACCGTGTCTCAGGCGGCGAGTGAATCGGGCTTCTCCGACGTTAAGTATTTCTCACGCTTCGTCAAGAAAATCAAGGGAGACGCTCCGTCGAAGCTGTGGAAGGAATAATCAATTACTATACTCCCTCGGTGTCTTTCCCGTAACGCTGTAAAACGCCTTATAGAAATTAGATGACGAATTAAATCCGCACGCCTCGGCAATCTCAAGCTTGGTCATACGGGTGCTCTTCAGTAGCTCGATTGCCCTCTCGACTCTCTTTATCGTTATATACTCCGACAGATTTATACCGTTGTATTTTTTAAAAAGAGTTGAAAAATACGGCTGGGACATATACGCCATATCTGCAAGCGTCTTGAGTGTGATGGGCTTATCGAGGCTTGCGTTTATATAATCAAGCGCCTTTTTCATGGTGGCAACGTGTGACGGCTCAAGGCTGACCGACAGCTCGGTATCAACGCATTGGCAATTACGGATTATATAAAGAAGCGTTGACAGAAGAGTACACTTTACGCCAATTTCATAGCAGAGAGGCCGTTCACGAAGCTCTGATTCACAGGATAAAAGCATTTCTTCAAGCGCTTCGTCCTCAAGCCTGTTACAGCCTGCACGACGGGAGGAAAAGAGTCTGAAAAGCTCAACACTCTCCCAGAGTATGCGAGGCTCAAAATGTATATTCAAAAGCTCAATTCCCTCGCTTATCTCGGTGATACAGTGCACCTCGTCCGAGCCGAAAAGAAACACGTCTCCCCTTTTAAACGGGTAGCGTATATCTCCGACGGTGTAAATTCCGCTTCCCGCAAGAAAGACGGAAAGCTCACACTCGGTATGATGGTGCTCGCGGTATTCTCTCTTTTCGGGAGAAACCACCGAGCGAAAGCATTTTATAATCGGCATACTGTTATCCGAAAGTCTGTATTCACAGCTTATCATAATTCTCTCCATATTAAAATAGTGGACAAACGCATTAAAATATCGGTGGTGAAATTCAATCCGATATGCTATATTTAGAGTATCATACAATTACTCTAAAGTCAAGAGGAGAAGAATATGAATAAGACAATAACCGAACACATCAGCGAAAACGTAAATCTCTGCTCAAATCCGTCCGAGTTAAAAATAACGGATATAAGAGTGGCAAACCTCAACGGTGCTCCGAAGCACTGTCCCTTAATCAAAATATACACGAACCAAGGGCTTGTCGGCTACGGTGAGCTTCGTGACGCATCGAGCGCTACCTACGCGCTTATGCTCAAGTCAAGGCTTATCGGAGAAAATCCCTGCAACGTTGACAAGCTTTTCCGCAGAATAAAGCAATTCGGAGGTCCGTCCCGTCAGGGTGGAGGTGTCTCGGGTATCGAGATAGCGCTCTGGGACCTTGCGGGCAAGGCTTGGGGAGTACCTCTCTGGCAAATGCTTGGAGGTAAATTCCGCGATAAAGTGAGAGTCTACTGCGACACCGACGTCGAGGGCAAGCACACGGGTCACGATATGGGTCTTGCGCTCAAAAAGAGAATGGAGCAGGGCTTTACCTTCTTAAAAATGGACCTCGGTATTGAGATGCTTCTCGACGAGGAGGGCACGCTCAACGCTCCCGCAGGCTTTCTTGAGGACATTAAAAAATACTCAATGAAGGCTATAAACCATCAGGCAGGGTCTATCGACCGCTCGCTGATGCTCGGCAAAAACTACGAAATATTTACTATTCCTCACTACGCTACGGGCATACACGTTACCGAAAAGGGACTTGATATGCTTGAGGGCTACGTGAGAGAGGTGCGTGAGGTCATCGGCTACGAAATTCCTCTCGCAATCGACCATCTCGGACACATCGCAATCGAGGACTGCATAAGATTTTTACGCCGTCTTGAAAAATACAACATTGCGTGGGTTGAGGATATAACCCCGTGGCATCTTACCCATCACTACGAAAGGGTGGCTCATTCGTGTGCCGTACCCATCTGTACGGGTGAGGATATATATCTTGCCGAAAGCTTTGAGCCGTTGCTTCAGTGCGGCGGAGTTTCGGTGGTACAGCCCGACCTTCTGACTATCGGCGGTGCTCTTGAGACCAAAAAGCTTGGAGATATGTGCGAGAGGTACGGCGTTGCAATGGCAATACATATGGCAGAAAGCCCGATTGCCTGCATGGCGGCAATACACACGGCGGCGGCGCTTCAGAACGTTTTGGCTGTGGAGTATCATTCAATAGATATTCCGTGGTGGAACGACCTTGCCCTCGGAATTGACAATCCCCTTTTCCGTGACGGCTTCGTAAAGGTTCCCGACAAGCCCGGTCTTAGCATTGAGGCTCTCAACGAGGAGCTTATAGCAGAGCATATACACAAGGATTACCCAGGTATGTGGGAGCCTACTGACGAATGGAACAACGAGTGGGCAAACGACAGAGAATGGAGTTAAGCAATATGAAAATACGCTGGATAGGTCAGGGCGGTTATATCATCGGTGACGGTAAGACCGAGCTTTGCATTGACCCGTATCTGTCGGATGCGGTGGAAAAGGCATCGGGCAAAAAGAGGCTTGTAGCTCCTCCGTTTTCTCCCGACGAATTACGCTCGGATGCGGTAATCTGCACTCATAACCACATTGAC
The DNA here is from genome assembly GCA_017439965.1 of Clostridia bacterium. Lineage (GTDB taxonomy): Bacteria > Bacillota > Clostridia > Oscillospirales > SIG627 > RGIG6353. Next base: position 15,236 of record JAFSID010000047.1, read on the forward strand.
CACGTTGACCCTGATGCGATATCGCAGATGACTGGGCTTCGCTTTTTCGCTCCGTCTGACTGTGAAAAGACGGTAAGGGAATGCGGAGTCACCGATTACACGCCCTTTGACGAGGGAGACAGAATACGCATCGGTGATTTTGATATAGAGGCGGTATACGCCGACCATACGACAAAAAGTGCGATAGGCGTACTTGTAAGACATTCGGGAGTCACCGTTTACCTAACGGGAGACACCTTTTACAACGAGAGGCTTATCCGTGACGGCGTTGATATATTCATCGTCTGCATAAACGGAAGGCTCGGTAATATGAGCGTTGAGGAGGCAATACGCCTGACCCGTGAAATAAACCCGAAAATTGCCATTCCGAGTCATTACGGAATGTTTGCTGAAAACACCGAGGACCCGAAAAAATTCACGTCAAGGCTCGACAACGGAGTTGAGCTTGAATACAACGCCGAGTACGATACGGAGGTGCTGTTATGTTCGATTTAAGCGGAAAAACGGCGCTCGTTACGGGCGCAACTCAGGGCATCGGCTTTGAGATTGCAAGACTCCTTTCAGAAAACGGAGCAAGGGTATTCGTCGCAGGCTCGTCGAGTATGGAAAAGTGCGTTAAGGCATCCGAGAAAATCAAAAATTCGACTCCCGTTGTTGCAAATCTTTTAGAGCCCGACTGTGACGAGACACTTTTCAAGCAGACGGGAGAGGTTGACATTCTGGTGCTCAACGCATCAATTCAGTATAAAAGAGAATGGAACGCCTTTACCGACGAGGAATACGATATACAGATGACCTGCAACCTCAAAAGCTCCTATCTTTTAATCAAAAAATACGCAGAGGGAATGAAGAGACGAGGCTGGGGAAGAATTGTTACGGTCGGCAGTGTAAATCAGTACAATCAGCATCCCGAGCTATCCCTTTACGGAGTGACCAAGGCGGCACAGCTGAAGCTCGTGCAGAATCTTGCACCTATTCTTGCGCCCTACGGAATAACTATAAACAACGTAGCGCCCGGAGTGGTTGCAACACCGAGAAACGACGAGGTGCTATCCGACCCCGATTTCAAAAAGAAAATTGAAGAAAGGATTCCTTGCGGATTTATAGCAGGTCCCGAGGATATATCCCCTGCCGTGCTCCTCTTATGCTCGGAGGAGAGCAGATACGTAACGGGCAGTGATTTAGTAATAGACGGAGGTATGCACCTGAAATGAAATTCAACGACAGAGATGATATAATTGCACTCACTCCCTTATGGAAGGGAGAAAGACTTCCCGACGGACGTCCTAAGGTTGAGGAAAAATACCTCAAGGCACTTAAGAATTTAACTCTTGAGGAGGTATGGAAGCCGATATTCGTAAAGGGCTATGAGAGTCAGTTTGAGGGCAGACTCCAGACCCTGCACGTTGACGGTCCGAAGCTTATCGGACGGGCTGTGACCGCCACCTACTGTCCCTTCCGTCCCGACCTCGACGCAGTAGTCAAGGAGACGGGCAAGCGTGAGGGCAGAAGCGGTACCTACAATCAATGGGTCATTGACTCACTCGGTGAGTACGACGTGCCCGTTATAGATATGTACGACAAGATTTACAAGGGAACGTTTCTCGGAGGAAACCTCACCACCGCACTCAAGAACAGGACAAAAAATGAAAATGGCGGTGCGGTAATCTGGGGAGGAATAAGAGACACCGAGCAGATGAAGAGGGTGGAAAACACTCAGGTGTACTACCGAGGAATTGACCCGACTCCCATCCGTGACTTTATTATGACGGGCTTTAACACCGTGACGAGAATAGGCAACGCCGTATGTCTACCGGGCGACGTGGTATTCGGTGCGGGAGGCGGTGTGCTGTTTATCCCGAGCCATCTCGTTGAGGAGGTCGTCGGAGGTGCGGCAAAGACTCAGGTCAAGGATATGTTCGGCTTTGAGATGATAGCGCAGAACAAATTCACCACCGCGCAGATCGACCGAAACACCTGGACGGTTGAAATGCTCGATTTACTTATGGACTTTATCAAAAACGACGATAGAGCCGCGGAATACCGTGAGCTTGATTGGACTCAGGAATACGATTTTGCAATAAACGGAGACCCGAACGATACTCAATCGGCGCTATAAGGAGAAAATATGGATTTTTTAAAGCTTATCAAGAACAGAAGAACCGTAAGAAAATTCAAGGCGGAGGCGGTTGACACGGTAATCCTCGAGGAGCTTGTGGATATCGCGAGAATCTCACCGAGTGCCGCTAATCTGCAATCCCTGAAATATGCAATAATAACCGATGAAAAGACCCGTCTTGAGCTTTATCCGTTCATAAAGTACGCAGGCTATACGCCCGAATGGAAAATGCCCTTCGAGATAACCCCGACCTCGTTTATCGCGGTATTCAACGACACCTCGATACGTCCGTCCGATAAGAGTGAGGTTGATGCGGGAATAGCCCTTATGGCGCTGACTCTCGGTGCGGAGGACAAGGGGCTTGCAAGCTGTATAATCGGCTCGGTAAACAGACAAAGGGCAAAGGAAATACTTGAAATAGGTGAAGGGCTTGACCTTCTGTATCTTATAGGCATAGGTCATCCCGACCAGTCAAATACGCTCGTTGAGAGCGAGGAGAGAGTAAAATATTCGCTCGACGGTAAGGGTGGCTTCAACGTGCCCAAAAGAGAGCTTGACGAAATAATTATAAAGAGGTAAACGAAATGAACAAGCAGGAAAAACTTAAGTTTTTAAAGAACAATCCGGTATTCTGGTCAAGGCTTGGCTTCAGCTACGACCCTCCGCTCAAGAACGCAGAGGGCAAGCCCATCGTGTTCACGCCCGACCTGACCCGTGACGGAAAATACCATCACGATTTTGCCGAGACGGGAATAAAGATACATACCAACATCCTCCACCTCGGATGGATGGGAATTGACGAATACGATTACTCGGTAACCGATGCGGTGCTTGAGGAATTGTTCAAGGATGACAACATAGACTACTACATTCCCCGAATCAAGCTCAACGTACCTGTTGACTGGTGCCGTGAGAATCCCGAGGAAATACTCGTTTACTGGGAAGGACCGAGGGATGCGGAGGAGATACGCGCACTCGTTGACACTCCCAAGCACGACTGGTTCGGATATACCGCTCCCAAGGGCTACTACAAGGCAGGTGACTTTATTGATACCCGTCCCAACGTCGGAGGCGTTATCTCCCGTCAGAGCTTCTCCTCGAAAAAGTGGCTTGATGACGCAGGAGAGGCGTTGAGAAGGCTTATTGACCGCCTTGAAAACGGCAAGTACGCCGACAAGATTCTCGGCTATCACATCTCCTTCGGTGTATCGGGCGAGGCTATTCTTTGGGGTCGCGCCGACAATCACTACGGTGACTACGGTATCACCAACACCAAATGCTTTTACGCTTGGGCGGAAAAGAAATACGGTTCAAGAGAAGCTCTTCTCGAGGCTTGGGACGGAGACCTTACCCTCCCCTCTCCCAACGAGCGCTATTCAAGGCTTGACTCTGCCTGCGAGTTTTTACGCTCGGACAGAATAGGTCGCGTCAGTCGTGATATGGACGAGTTTACGAGTGACTCGTGTGCCACCGCCATCGAGCATTTTGCGAGCGTTATCAAGAAATTTGCTCCCGACAAGCTTATCGGCGCGTTTTACGGCTACTTTATGCACACCGACAACCCCAATTATGCAGGACACCTTGCGCTTGAAAGACTTCTTGAGGGTGACTCGGTAGACTTCTTTGCCGCTCCGAAAATCTATCACCGCTGCGGACCCGGTGAGCCGGGCGGTGAAATGTGCGCCGTACAGTCGGTAAACCTCAAAAAACTTTGGGTTGACGAGGCGGACAACCGCACGCATCTTGCAAGTGACGACGTTGCCGCGTGGCTTTGCCGTGATATGAACGACACTCGCTGGGTAATGTGGCGAGAGCTTGCAAAGAATATATCTCACGATTCGGGCTTCTGGTGGATGGACCTCGGCGGACGCTGGTTTGACTCTCCCGAGATTATGGCAGAGATAGACCGTATGCACCGCACAAGCTCCTACCTGCGCACGCTTCCTCATACCTCCCCTGCCGATATGCTCATTTTAGTTGACGAGGAGTGTATCTACTCAATGGGAGTATCGACCCATCTGCGTTGCGGATTTATGGAGGACTACGTTTGCGAGGTAAGAAAGTCGGGTATCATTGCCGACGTTTACAGACTCAAGGATATCAGGGCGCTCGACCTTTCAAAATACAAGCTTATCGTTTTTGCCTATACCTTCGACGTATCCTCTGCCGACCGCAAGTATCTCGAAGCCCATATTTCTCCCGACACGGTGCTTTCTTATCACTGGCTCTCGGGTATGCTTTGCGACGGCGAATGCTCGCTTGACAACGTACACGCCTTCACGGGCTTCAAGGTCAGGGACGGAAAGCGTGACGGCTACGATTTCCCGTCCGTAATTATGGATGACTCGGACGCCGAGGTATTCTCGGAGCACGGATATATCAAGGGCAACAAGGCAATATTCACAAAGCCCTATATCAAGCATCCCGAGATAAGACGTCTCGGAGAGCTTGCAGGCTGTCGGCTCTGCTGTGACGAGGGACTTATCCTCTACGGTGACAACCGTATTACAGGCGTATTCTCTACCGAAGCGCTCACGGGTAGCGTTAAGCTTCCTTACGGCAATTGGAAGGAAGAATTTTCGGGCAAGGTTTTTGAGGATACCGACGAGATAGACCTTGAGCAATTCAATTCAAATATCGCCGTGTTTATCCGCAAGTAATCATAAAAAGGCGGCTCAATTCTCACCTGTCTTGACACTGAATACAATTTCCTACGTTATTAAAAAAGGAGATGTAAAAAAAGTCCAGACCGCCAAAAACAATAAGGTAAAAACTCAAAAATGAGTTTTCTCGAATAAATCATATGTTTTTGGCTCTGAACAAACCTCGCCACTACCGTACACTCGTACGCTGACGGGCTTCGG
>JAFSID010000048.1 GCA_017439965.1 Clostridia bacterium
GAGCACAGATTTTAACATTTATGTGGAGAGCTGCAGGCTCGCCTTCAGCTATTATAGAAAATCCGTTTACCGATGTTAAGGTGACAGACTATTACTATAAAGCTGCTTTATGGGCTTACAGCAAGGGTATGGTATCAGGAATCTTGTTTGCAGGCGATACCCCTTGTACAAGAAGTGCAACGGTAGTTTATTTGTGGAAAAACGCAGATTCACCTGCTACTTCTTACAGAGGAAACTTTTCCGATGTATCTGACAGTTCGGACTACGCACAGGCAGTAGCCTGGGCGGTGGAAAATGGAGTAACTTTGGGTACATCCGAAACAACCTTCTCACCTAACGCAACCTGCACAAGAGGTCAGATAGTAACATTCTTAAAGAGAGCGTTGAGATAAAAGAAAAGAATTTTAGGAATCATTTTTTCATTATGTATGCTTTTATGCATACTTCCTGCAAATGTATTTGCGGCAACGCAGATAGGCCCATTGCTTCTGCGTCGCTTTATAACCATAGTCTGGAAGTTGTAAATGTTGAATGGGTTGGTGAGCTTGATGCAAACGGTTGCTTTAAAGCAAACACGGCATATACTATCAATATTACAATCAGAATCAAGGCAGGACAGGATAAGTATCTTGTGGACAACGGTGGCTTCAGGATAAACAGAAGGAATGCCACCATGACAAGTATGTCTGAAGATAAACAACAGGCGGTTATAAGTTATACCTTTAATAACGGAGCATCTGACGAAGAGCTGTTTTCCTACGTTTTAAATGCTGTATTTAATGATTTTGATGAAGGCAGATTACTTGAATACAGAAGTCGCTTTTTAATACTGCTTATTGCATACGGAGGTCATAACAGGTATTGCAAGCCTGAAATTCTTATTTCATTCGATAAGACCAATATGGAGCAATATGATTTTGCGTTTGTAAAATGTCCCGACAATTATCATTTAACGGGAGAAATTTTAGATGCGGAATACAACGTTGTAGCGACGGTTTAAGCGTCATATTTTCGTATAGCCTTAACACATTACCAAAAAATCACCCCGACAAAAGTCGGGGTGAAGCTTTTTGAAGGGGTTATTTCTCGATAACGTAGCCTCCGTCGTACTCCGAATAAACTATATTATCGACTCTGTTGGTGCAGACGTTCTTGAACACGACGTTTTCAAGATATTCATCCATATCAACCTGAACGGCGGCAAATCGGCTATCTATTATCTTATAATTCTTGCCCATCGGAAGCTCTATGATTGCTTCCTCTGTATTGTTGTTATAATCGTAATAAATTCCGTCAACGGTTACGTTACGCATTACGGCACCGGGCTTGAAGTCCTCCATTCTCGTTGCGGTGGTTATAGCGCTTCTTACGTTTTCTCCGCAGAAGATATTGGATATCTTGGACTCGGAAAGCGAGAGGTTGATCATAACGCCCGCGCCGTGATTTACGTGAAGGTTGTTTATAAAGATTCTTGTGATATCGCCGAGGTTATTGTGCTTACCGAAGCCCTTCTGACCGATTCTTATCTGGTTGAGGGGCTTTGCGCGTACACCGTCGGAAATATCAGTTATAGAATCAACGGTAATATCGTAAAGTCTGATTCCGTCGGAGTTACGGATTCCGACGGTCGCGTACTGAGTTGAGCAAGCAATAACGTCTCTTACGATAACGTGGTGAATATCCATTGACTTCCCCTCTACCGCAAAGCCCGTAGCTGAGCCGCGGAATGCCGAAAGAGCAACAACGTCGTCACCGCAATAGCCGAAAATATTCTTAACGATTATATGATGACAGCCGACTCTCAGGTCGATACCGTCGCGGTTGGGGTATTCGTTATCCGTATCAAAGGTAATATTCTCAATAAGACCGTTGGTACAATAAATCAAATGCATAGCCCACCATCTCTGGTCCTTGATGTAAAGACCCGTGATGGAGAAATTGTCAACGTTATGCATAAGAATCATGTTGTTGACTCTGACGTGAGGGAGATTGTGGTCGGTTCTCCAATGATTTTCCTCGGTTATGCCGTTATGCACTCCGCCGTCAATTACGGCGTTGCCGATGCCGTTTATGTGGATATTTCTCTGCTCTCCCTCAGCCTTAACGCGAAGCTCCTCGTTGTAATAATTCTCGTTACGGAAAACGTTGTCAAAGCAACCCGTTGCCTGCTTCATATAAGCGTTATCAAGAACTATCTGTATATCACTCGGAAGGAGAATTGCAACATCAATTATCCATTCAAAGCCACCCGTACGCTCATTTACGCGAGGGATGACAACCTTATTGGCGCCCGTCTTTTTCGCCATATTAACGGCGTTCTGTATAGATTCACTGTCCGTCTTGCCAATACATTCGGGACAGTTAGGAGTATAAAAGTTTTTCATAATTTACTGTTTCCTTTCGGTTTGATTGTAATTCATAAGCCAATTATAAGTTAGTCGCAACCAAAAGTCAATAGTAAACAAAGGCTTTTTATGTTATTTTCAAATAGCTTTGTTGAATTTATCCACTCATTAGAGCTTTCATTTGTTTATAGTGCCAAAAGAGTTATTCTCCGAACCAAATCCTCTTTTCAGAGTTCTTGTGCAGTACGTCGAAAACGACGATCTCATTCTTTCCCTTCTTAAGAAGAGGTGCGGGAATATACGCTCTGTTTTTCTTATATACTGTATCCCAATGACGACCGAGATTAAAGCCGTTTACAAATACCACGCCTCTCGTAAAGCCCGAAAAATTCACAACCGTATCGCAGGGCTCATCAACGTCAAGCTCGTATCTGTAAAACGCGGGAGAATTTACCGTCGGCACCTCACAATACTCCTCGGGAAGTGTATCAAGAGGAAGATTGTATACCTTATATCCAAAGGGCTTGAGAGTTGTACTGATAGAGCAAAGGTCAAGCTTCACGTCGCCTACAAGTCCCTTTCGGTCAATCATCGCGTGACCCGTTTGTACTCTGCCCATGCTCTCAACGAGAATTGCGAGCTTATGCACGCCGTTTGACAAAGGCAGGCGTCTATCCTTGTCGCAACGGTCAAAGGTGGCTGTATATTCACCGTCTACGTAGACGTGGGCAATATCGTGTACCTCGGGTAAAACAAGGTCTACGCCGTCAAAATCAACAAGGATATCCGCGGTATAAATAATATATCCGTAGCCCTGGTCATATGCCTCCATCGGCAAGGTTGTAATAGATTCGGTGGAGCGAAGGGGTAAGCCGTGAAGCGTAGCCGTACCGACAAGAGTTGCATCGGCATACGGATAAAGCACGGTATCGGTTGCCGTGTTTTTAATTTCAAGTCCGAGTCTCTTGCATATTGCCTCCTGTTCGGCGTAATACTTGGGAGTCCTTCTGCCAAATTCGTCGAGCGGTGCGTCAACGTCATAAGAGTTGGTTACGACGGTCAGGGTATCCTTCTCGTGAATACTGTTCATAAAGCCAAGGGTAGTGCCGCCGTGGAACATATACATATTTACAAGCTCAGCCTTGTCAATGGCATCCTCAACGGATTTTTTTACCTCGTCGATATCACGAAGAGGATTGTTCTTATTCCAATGGTCCTGACGTCCCGTCCAAAGCTCCATTACCGCAAGAGGCTGATTGGGACGTAGCTCACGCAATACGTCAAGGTAGCTTGGGTCATACTGATAATTTACGCTTGCAAGTGTGCCGTCAAGCGTGCCGTATTTGAGAAGCATCGAAAAAGCGCCGTCCGAGGTTATGAAGGGACAGTCGATTCCGTTATCAATATACAAATCACGAAGCCACTCAAGATGCTTTTTATCGTTGCCGTAGCTTCCGTACTCGTTTTCAAGCTGAACGAAGGCAACGCAACCGCCGTTTGAAATAAGTCTCGGACGAATTATCTCACATACCCTTTCAAGATAGGGCTTGCAGGCAGACTGATAACGCTCGTCACTGCATCTTACGGCTATATCCGGAGTCTGAAGAAGCCACCACGGAAGTCCTCCGAAATCACATTCCGAGCAGATATAGGGACCGGGGCGCACGATTGCGTAAAGTCCCATTTCTGCAATCAAATCAAGATACGCACCGAGGTCAAGCCAACCACTGAAATCAAGCTCTCCCCTTCTCTTTTCGTGAAGGTGCCAGGAAACGTAGGTCTCAACACAGTTGCAGCCACATTCCTTAAGCTTTAAAAGGCGGTCTCGCCAGTATTCAGGATGAACGCGAAAATAATGTATAGAGCCCGAAACGAATTTTTCGCGTTTTCCGTTTACATAAAAATAATTATCGTCCCAAGTGATTTTTTTCATAAACTTCCTCCATCTGATAACTTAATAATAGCTTTTCAAAAGCATTTTATCACAAAGCAATAAAATAAATAAATGTACAATTCGAATATTTTTTTGTAAAAATCATCAAGGCTCAACACGGTGTAAGACAGCCTTTTTATATTCACCCGGTGTCATACCAAGCTGAGACTTGAACACCTTACAAAAATAGCTTAAATCGTTAAATCCGTTGTCATAAGCTGACTCGGTAATGCTTTTCGTTTTCATTTCAATACACGCCTTTTCAACGCGAAGAGTATTGATATATTCAATAACCGTCCTTGATGTGTATTCCTTGAAAACACGGCAAAGATATTTCTTGTTAAAGCCCGAGACCTCCGAAAGCCTTTCGAGAGTTATGCTTTCGGTATAGTTCTTTTCAATCCAGGAAATGAGATTCACTATTGCCTCAGTTTGTCTGTTATGAGCGGTCTTGACCGTGGGTATCAATCCGTTCTCTCGATAAAGCAACGAAAACACCTGCAACAAAGCACCGCACAAAGCAAGCTCGTAAAAGGGCTGCGGCTTACGGGATATTTCAAAGAGGGCTTCAAGAGCCTTGTCAAGCTCTGCGGTATGCTCAACCGTGCGTACCGCCTCAACGCGTGAGGAGGCAACGTCGGATATGAGTCTGCCGACGGTACTGTTTTCATTGCGAATCAGTATATTAGGGTCGAAAACGAGACACTCGTATACGCAATCACACGGCTCACCTCTGTGCAGACAGCCGCCTTCAAAAAGCACTGAGTCACCCGATTTCAGCTCAAGCTCGACGTTATTAAGATACGCGGTAAAGCTTCCCTTTAAAACCCTGATTATTTCAAAATCACGGTGCCAATGAAGAGGCATAACGTAGCGTGGGCTGTCACGGTCAACGTAATAATACTCAACGGGAAAATCAAGAGTTCCGTGTCTTTTAATCTCAACAAGCCCTGATTGTTTCATAATACAACCTCAAAAAAAGTGAATATCGTCATAATTATTCGTGTAAATCCTACAAGTATTATAATATAAAAGATGATATAATGCAATATAGTAAAATAAAAAATATTTTCAGGAGGTATATATTATGGCAAAGACAAGACTTATCGGCGGTTATCCCGTAATCGGTATCCGTCCGACGATTGACGGTCGAAGAGGCGTGCTCGGAGTTCGTGAGTCACTTGAGGACCAGACTATGAATATGGCAAAGAGCGCCGCAAGGCTTTTTGAGGAGAATCTCAGATACTCAAACGGTGAGCCCGTAAAGGTAGTTATAGCCGACACTACCATCGGACGAGTTGCAGAGGCTGCGGCTTGTGCGGAAAAGTTCCGTCGCGAAGGCGTTTCCGTAACCCTTACCGTTACTCCCTGCTGGTGCTACGGTGCAGAGACTATGGATATGGAAAAGGATACAATCAAGGCCGTTTGGGGCTTTAACGGTACCGAGCGTCCCGGTGCGGTTTACCTTGCATCCGTTCTTGCAACTCACGCACAGAAGGGTCTTCCCGCATTCGGCATTTACGGACACGAGGTTCAGGACTGTGACGATACCACCATTTCCGATGACGTTCGTGAAAAGCTTCTCCGCTTCGGACGTGCCGCTGTTGCAGCAGCCGAAATGAGAGGCAAGAGCTATCTCCAGATAGGCTCAATCTGTATGGGTATCGGTGGCTCTATTATAGACACCGACTTTATCGAGGACTATCTCGGAATGCGCGTTGAATCGGTTGACGAGGTAGAAATAATCCGTCGAATGACCGAGGGAATTTATGACGAAGCAGAGTACAACAAGGCGCTCTCTTGGATAAGAGAAAAATGCCGTCCCGATTTTGATAAAAATCCCAAAGAGCTTCAGAGAAGCGAGGAGCAAAAGTCTGCCGATTGGGAATTTACCGCTAAAATGGCCTGTATCATAAAAGACCTTATGAACGGAAATGAAAATCTACCCACAGGATGCGAGGAAGAATCGGTTGGACACAATGCAATTGCCGCAGGCTTCCAAGGACAAAGACAGTGGACAGACTTTTATCCCAACTGCGATTTTCCAGAATCTATACTTAACTCTTCCTTTGATTGGAACGGAGCGAGAGAGCCGTATATACTTGCCACAGAGAATGACAGCTTGAACGGTGTTTGTATGCTCTTCGGAAAACTTCTTACAGGAAGAGCACA
>JAFSID010000049.1 GCA_017439965.1 Clostridia bacterium
CCGAAGCCCGTCAGCGTACGAGTGTACGGTAGTGGCGAGGTTTGTTCAGAGCCAAAAACATATGATTTATTCGAGAAAACTCATTTTTGAGTTTTTACCTTATTGTTTTTGGCGGTCTGGACTTTTTTTACATCTCCTTTTATTTTTCGTTATAAATTGTCTATAATACTCTTTATCCTTGAAATATCTTCATCCGACACGTCCTCACCGAAGTCGGAAAAGGGATTGTCCGAGGCGCTCTTACCCGTAAGGCATTTGCTCCACAAAAGACCGAGAGCACATTCACCGAGGCGGTTGGCATGAAAGGTATCGAGATGCACCTTGAAGCCGTTTTCAACGAGCACGCTGAAAAGCTTGCCCGAAGGAATTACAAGGTCAGCGCCAATCGACTCTGCCGCCGTTTCATAAGCCTTGTGAATATCGGCGTACATTTCGCCGTGAGTCTTATAGCCCATCAGCTTTATAAGCCTGTCGCTCTCGTTTTCATACGCCCAGGTCTCGTGGATTATCTGCTTTGCCTTTGGACAAAGAGCCTTGACGTAATCCGAAAGCTCGGTAAGATAGGGCTGATAGGTCTCGTATTTCGGGGAAAAGTGACTTGCCTGCTGGAAGGAAATAAAATCCCACGACCTGTTAAGCAGAGCCTCGTCAAGAGAGACGTAAAAGTCCGTGTTCACGTCGTTTACCTGAAGCATATACGCCCTCTCACCCGAGTGCATATTGCGGAAATGCTTTTCAAGAGGACAACCTCCGATATACAGATTCACAACGGTTATCTCAGGGCAAATCGAGTGAAGATAGTGCGAGGAATTACGCGAAAAGCTGTTACCTATACAAAGTACGTTCATCGGATTTCCGCAAGAATCTTCTTGCCCTCCTCAATAATTTTTTCGGCAACTCCTGCCTTGAAGTTGGAGCTTCTTGCCTCATAGCCTCCCTCGTCGTAGGAGTCTATCATGGGGAAATATCCTTCACTTCCGTTGGTAAGACAGGTAGGACAAATCATTTTCCAGCCCTCAGAGGACTTGATGCCTCTGCCGATGCCGGTAAAGGGCTCGCCCGGAATACCGAAGAATACTACGTCACCTATCGCAAGCGCCGAGAAAAGCATGGGGAAGAATTCGGGACCGTGCTCGAGTCTTACCATACGACCCGCCTCCGCAACTACGGTGGTAAGCATCATAGCCTTGTAGGGTATCTCATCGTCTCTGCCTGCGTTATGTAAATCGTTATACTTATGTGCAAGAGGCATATCCTCGGGCTTCGGCATATTTGAGGGGATATTCACGGTCTTCTGCATATAGCGGAGGCTGTCAGCCTCGATATACTCAACCTTGTCCCAAATCTGCATAACCGCGCCCGTTACGACTCTGCCTATGTGACGCGCGTGACCGTAGCCTCTCGAACAGCCGTCAAAGTCGTTGAAGAGGTCATTGAAATCACCCGCCCTCGGATGAACGTTAACGTGATTTACGTCACCCTGAGCGCCGTTGAAGAAGATGCACTTTGTATTCTCAATAGCACGCTCGGTAAAGCGACGGGTAAACGCGGGCCAGTCTCCCGAAAGCTTACAGCCGCCGACAACGTCGGGATGGTTTGCAAAGTTCACGAGCGCAATGCTCTCACCACCCTCTCGGTCAAAGCGGACGAGGTTTACCCTCTCGTCAACGTCGCCGATGGGATGAAGTATTTCGGGATTGTTTACACCGGGATTGGTCTTTGCGCTGCCGTCCTTCATTCTGAAGCGGCGGACAAAGGCTACGTTTTCAGCCTTTCCGACGCCTATGCCCATACGGGCAGGCTTACGGTCAGCCATAGCGTCAGCGGATACCTCAACAATTCTGTCAGAGAGAAATTCAAGATACTCCGTAACCATTTGAAGCTTGTTGGCATCCGCCTTTATTGCATCGGTGATTTTAGTAAAGGGACCCGTGTGAGTGTGGGTCGAATGAATATATACAGCCTCGGCGTCAACGCCCGTTTTTGCCGAAACCCTCTCTCTTACCTTAGTAGTATAATCCGTCTCCGTATAGCAAAGGTCAAGGGTAACCATTATTGCGGTCTTATCACCTACGCTTATAGCAACGGCGCAAGCCTCAAGCTCGTCAAGAACTCCGTCGGCAAGTCTCTCGATAAAATAGCCGCTGATATCAATACCAAGCTTAGGCGTGATAAGTGTTTTAGCATAGCCTACCTTTAAATTACTCATAATTTATCATCTCCGTAAAAGATTATTTTTCTAAATTCTAACACGCAAGCAACTCATATGTCAATAGAAAGCAAAAAAAATAATTAATCCACAAAATAATTAATTTGTCCAGTGTTGATTTTTTCAAAGGCTTGTGATATAATAATACAAACAATTGGAGTAATGTGCCAATTTTTGAAAAATCTTTACCCCTGAAATCATTGTGCAAAGTGCCACAAAACACCTTTATTTATTGTCAAAAATCACGATTTTAGCTCAAGGTTATTGACATATTTAAATAAAGAGAGTAAAATTTTTCAGTGGGTGAATAAATATGGAGAAACAAGTGAATCACGGACAGCAATTAATCAAAGAAAACAACGAGAAGTTACTTTTCAAGCTGGTGAGAGAGCACACCACCCTTTCCCGCGCAGACCTTAAAAGACTGACGGGACTTTCACCGACGACGGTATCGTCACTTGCCGACGACCTTATTGCCAAGGGTCTCTTTATCGAGACGGGCATCAAGGAGGTCAAGTCCTCGGGACGTAAGGCGACACTTATGGAGATAAAGCCCGACGGCGGATACTTCATCTGTGCCGACGTAGGCAAGAAGATAACAACGGTTGAATGTCTTGACCTTAACTTCAAGGTAACAAGACATTTCGAGACCGAGACCACCAACCTTCTGACGCTCGCAGAAAAGATTAAGAACACGATTCTGTCCTTTGCTTCAAAGCCCGATACAAACGTTATCGGAGTTGTCATAGGTGTTTCGGCAATAGTCAAGCATTCAAGAATAATCTCCTCGTCCTCTCTTCTTAATACAGAGGGCGCGGATGAGTTTGTAGAGATACTTTCAACCGCTCTTGAGGGCGTTCCCTTCTACTTACAGAGCGACTCCAATATGAAGGCGTATGCCGAGACCATTCAGGACAAAAACCTGAAGGACATTATCTCCATCGACATCGACGACGGAGTCGGCGCAGGCATACTTTTAAAGGGACGCATCTTCTCGGGACACGACGGTGCGGCAGGAGAGTTCGGTCATATGTCCATCGACATAAACGGACCCGTTTGTACCTGCGGTAACAAAGGCTGTCTTGAGCCTATGATTTCAATTCCCGCAATCGTTAAGCGCGCGCATGAGCTTGACCCGTCAATCGAGAACTTTTCGCAAATCGTTTGCAACACCGACAAATTCCACGGACTCATTTGCGAGATTGCGGAATACCTCTCCTACGGAATTATCAACCTTGCAAATCTTTTCAACCCTCAGGAGATAGTTATCATCGGTCCCATTACCCGACTCGGTGACACCTTCCTCGAGCACGTAAGAGAGTTCACGTATCCGAGACTCACGCTCAATCAGGCAAAGATAAGCTATTCAACGGTACCCGGTAACCCCGTAACCGTCGGATGCGCAAAATACGCCTTTGACCATATTTTAATTTAGTATTTTTTAATTTAGGAGGATTATATATTATGGCAGAAAAAGAAATTGTAATGAACGGTGCCGGCATCGAAGAGATCGGCTTCCCGATGTGGCCCCAGTTCGATCCCAAGTCTCTTGAGGAGATCGTTGAGCCCTTAAAGAACGGTAAGGTTTCTTACTGGACGGGTAAGAAGGGTATGGAATTTGAGGATAAGTTCGCTGAGTGGTCGGGCGCTAAGATGGCTATCTCCTGCACCAACGGTACCGCAGCGCTTCACATCGCTCTCGCCAGCCTCGGCGTAGGCCCCGGCGATGAGGTTATCGTTCCCTCTTACTCCTTTATCGCATCCAGCTTCTCTGCAGTTCAGGCAGGTGCTATTCCCGTATTCGCAGACGTTACCGAGGATCACACCATTGACCCCGATTGCATTGAAAAGCTCATCACCAAGCGTACTAAGGCTATCGTTGTAGTTCACCTTTACGGCGTTGTTTGTGATATGGACAGAGTTCTCGAAATCGCAAAGAAGCACAACCTCAAGGTTGTTGAGGACTGCGCTCAGTGTATCGGCGGTCGTTTCAAGGGCAAGATGGTTGGTACAGTCGGAGATGCAGGCTGCTACTCCTTCTGTCAGTCCAAGCACTTCACCACAGGCGGTGAGGGCGGTATGGTCATCACCATGGACGAGGATCTCGGCTGGGAGTGTCGCTCCTTCCGTGACCACGGCTACGACGTTCGTACCCGTATGAATATGCTTGCTCTCGAGGAGAAGCTCCCCTACATTCACCGTCGCGTAGGCTTCAATTACAGAATGACCGAAATTCAGTCTATCATCGGTATCAACGAGCTTGCTCGCTTTGACACCTATAACCTCCCCCGCCGTATCAAGTACGCTAAGATGTACGACGAGGCGTTTGCAGGCGTTAAGGGAATTGCTAAGCTCCCCTACAACGATGCTGACAGACAGAACTCTTACTGGTGGTATCCCATCACTCTCGACCTCGATGCTCTTGATTGCAAAGCTCAGGACGTTCTCAAGGAGCTTGCAGGTATGAAGATTCCCTGCTACGGCATCCAGTGGCCCGAGGCATACGAGGAGAAGGCTTATCAGGAGCACGGCGGCTTCGGCTCATGCAACTTCCCCTTCGAGTCCGAGGAATACACCGACCCCAAGTCTGTTGACTATAAGAGCGTTGTTTGTCCCAGAGCTAAGAGCCTCCGTGACAGAACCGTTTGTCTCTTCCTCCATCCCTCTTGGGAGGAAACTCACATCGAGCGTTGCATTAACGGACTGAAGACTGTTCTCGCAAACCACACCAAATAATTTTTGCGGCAGATAATCTTCGTACTACTTCGTTGTCATCGGGATTCGACGAGCTCGAAATACCATCGTATTCCTTCGCTCGCCTCGCCCTTGACGCCTTGTATTACTCGATTCTCTTTGCAAAAACAGTGCGGTTATTTAATAATAAAACAAATATGGGAGACCACATCAGGTCTCCCTCTTTTGTTGCCTTGTCTCAGACGAATTTATTTAGCAAAACAAGACAACATATAAGTCGCATACTACTGCGTTAAAAACAAGATAGGTCCATATATAAACCTAATCCAAAAAAAACAGTTTAGGGCTATATATAGACCTAATCTAAAAAACAGTTTAGGGTTATATATAGACCTAACCTAAAAAATAATTTAGGGTTATATATAGACCTAATCCATAAAAAACAGTTCAGGTTCATATATAGCCCTAATCTATTATTATAATTAATTTTTGAAAACCGCTTGCGGTTTTCTTCCTTAATGTTTCACAAAGTGAAATACATCACTTGACCGTAGGTCAAACATCATTCACCCTTTGACCGCAGGTCAAGCATCATTCATCATTTGCGAAGCAAACATCATTTCCTTTGCGTTTCACAAAGTGAAACATTTCACGCACGCAAGTGCATTTCAGCTCGTATGAGCGAATTTCACTGCCGAAGGCTTCATTCCAATATCTTATTTAATTTATCAATGTTTTCATCAATCGTTGCTTCCTTCGAGAAAACGCTTGATGTACCTGCAACGAAAATGCTTGCGCCCGCCTCACGCATAAGCTTTGCGTTTTCAAAGCTTACGTTTCCGTCAACCTCGATTTCGATATTCTCATAGCCCTCTTTATCGAGATATTCCCTTAATCGCTTTATTTTCTTCAGCGTAGACCCTACGAGCCTTTGCCCTGCAAAGCCCGGATTGACGGTCATAACCAGTACCGCGTCGATATCGTCGAGCAGGTTTTCAATAACGTTTATAGGCGTGCCCGGATTCAACGCGACCATAGACTTTGCGCCCCTGCCTTTAATTGCGGTCAACGCCTTATGAATATGCGGTGTAGACTCGTAATGCACGGAAACGTAATCGTTTTCACCAAATTCAAACCAATCCAGCTTATTTTCAGGTCTTTCTATCATAAGGTGAATATCCAAAGGAATATTCGTTTTACGCTTAAGAGCCTTTACAAAATCTGTGCCAAGCGTATAATTCGGCACAAAGCCTCCGTCCATTATATCAATATGGAGCAAATCAATATTATTCGCTTCAAACGTCCTTATGCTTTTTTCAAATTCAAAAAAATCCGCGCACATTACAGAGGGTGAAATCTTTTTCTTCATTACCGCTCATCTCCGTTCATATTCAACATAACCTTATTATAAAATTCACTGCGGCTTTTCATCATTTCAAAGGCTTCGTTGCACCTTGAAAGCGGAAGCCTATGAGTTATGAGAGGCTTGACGTCTATCAGCCCGTCAGCCATAGCCTTAAGACTTTCCCTCCAATCGTTTTCCGTATCGTTAAAGGAGGAGTTCCAGGTTCCCGATATTTTAAGCTCCTTTCTCAAAATATGCCAATAGGTATTCTGAGTCATAGAAACATCGCCCGACGGATTTCCCATCAGCACCATACTGCCGTGCGGCTTTATTGCCTCAAGGCATTTTGCAAGTGCGTCACCGTATCCAGTTCCCTCCAGCGCGCAGTCAATCAAGACATTCCCCTTATACTCCTTAAAGCCGAGAGTATTTGCAAATTCTATTTTTCTTGCATCAACGTCTATGTAATAAACATCCTTTGCACCAAGCATTTTAGCCCACATACCCGCAATAAGTCCAATCGGACCTGCACCCGATACAAATAAATTGTCGCCTTTTTGTATGCCCAGCTTCAACGCAGCGTGTCTTGCCACCGATACGGGCTCGCACATCGCCCCCTCGTCATAGCTTAAATTCTGTGGCATAATAAGTATATTCCATCTTTTTACAACTATATATTCTGCCATACCTCCATCACGTCTTGAGCCGTAATAGTCGTAGCTTTCACAGGTGGCATAGCTCCCCTCCTCACAGCTCTTACACTTGAAGCAAGGTAAAAGAGGAAAAACCGCTACCTTCTCCCCCGTAATTTTATCCTCGGGGTCATAGACTACCTTACCCGAAAACTCGTGACCGATAACGGTCGGAAAATGATACGTACCCTTCGTATATACTCTTGAAATATCACTTCCGCATATACCACAGCTTTTAATCTCGATAATTACCTCGTCGCTCTTGCACTCCGCAAGGCATATATCCTCATATCTTAAATCGTTTACGCCGTGAAGATTTGCGACCTTGAAAGCTTCCTTCATATTAAAACCCTTTACAAACCTTTTATTTTGTGATATCATTGTAATATAAACGAAAGCAAAAGACAATCATCGGCGGTTTATTTGACCAAAAATCAATCAGCACAATCACAAACGAGCAAATACGAAAATATACGAAAGGTCAGGCGGTATGTTTAATTTAGAACGGCAAGAGGAAATATTAAAGCTTTTAGAGAAAAGCAACAGCATAAGCGTGAATAAGCTGTCCAAGCTGTTGTACGTTAGTCCGCCTACGATTCGCAGGGATCTGACGGTCCTTGAGCAACAGGGAAAGGTACGCAGAACTCACGGAGGCGTTGTCTTGAGGCAAACCGCCGAAAAGGAAATACCCTTGATGCTCCGCGAGGACCAGAACAGCAAGGCTAAGCAAATCATTGCGAAAAAAGCGTCGGAATACGTAAACGACGGTGACGTAATTTTTCTTGATGCCTCCTCAACGGTAGCGCACATTATCCCCTACTTAAAAAGGTTTAACGATATTATCGTAGTCACGAACAGCCCAAAAACCTCGATGAGCTTAGGAGAAGAAAATATAAAAAATTATTGTACGGGAGGCTTATTGCTTTCACGCTCTATCGCATACGTCGGCAACGAAGCCGAAAAATTCATTTCCAGCATAAACGCCGACGTGTTCTTTTTCTCAAGCAGAGGCTACGTAGAGGACGGGCATATTACCGATTCGTCAATAGAAGAAGCAACCGTAAGGAAGGCTATGATTAAAAACTCGGACAAGGTGTTTTACTTGTGTGACAGCAGTAAAAAGAACAAAAAATATATGTATAATATTTGCAGTACGGCAGACGTGACGGGAATTATTGATGAATTGCCATAAGAAAAAGAGAAGCAAAAAAGGTGCTGTAAAAAACTCTATTCGAGTTTTTTACAGCACCTTTCTCATAGGAGATATGCTTATGCTTTCTTGTTTTTGGCGGTCTGGGCTTTTTTACATCTCCTATTAATCACGCTATATTTATAAGCACCATTGAGGCAATTCCCAAGATAAAGCCTACAACCTGACTTTTCGTGAATTTCTCGCGGAACAGTGCGACAGAGAAGATAAAGGTCAAAACGAGGTCACCTGCCGAGGAAATCGGATAGTAAATTGAAGTGGGTATTCTTGAAAGGCAGAGGAAGGAGAAATAATTTCCGATGCCGTTGAAGATACCGCTTGCGCCCGACCATACCACGCCGTAGCGCAATGCCGTTTTAGCCTTCTTGCCCTCACGGAATATTGCCGCAACGAGAAGAAGCGCGACCGCGATAATAAGTGAATAAATCATAAACGAGCCGTCACGGGCACCGCCAAAGCGTATCTGTTGCATTTTTATAAACAAGAGGCAAGAGCCGTTTGAAACGAAAAGCAAAATTACGAGTATCACCCATTTAAGTGTGAATTTTTCACCGCTTCCGCGCTTTGCGTAGGTGAAAATAAAGGAAAGAGCAAGAAGCACAAGACCTAATATCTGAATACCTCCGAGGCTTTCTCCCCAGAAAATAAGACTCCAGCCAATCGGAATTATCTTAGAGTAAGCAAGAACGAGATTGGTAAGCCCGAGTGAGCCACAGCCGATGGCAAGCACGCAGGTAACGCTCGCCATAGCAAAGCAAACGCCCATTCCGATGCAATAGGGCAAAAGCTCGGGAGAAAAGCTCTTATTTGCAGTAGTCAACAAAAAGTAAAGAAGCGAGAAAAAGGCAATCATCGTGCTGACGTAAAACTCACAGCCCGAGCATTTAGCGTTTACCTTTTTCTTAAAAACACTTTGAACGGTAGTAGCAAAAACCGATATAATCACAAATAATGCGGTCATATAATCATCTCCTGTGCTCAGCCCTTATGGCGTCGTCTATGTCCTTTTGAGTATAATTACTCGTCACCCTCAAAAAATATCCGCTTCTCATATCAACCTCGTCGGTCCATCCGACGAGATAAGCGGTGAGCGGGTCTATCCTTTCACAGCCTGCGGTCATCATAACACTGTCACCGATATGAAGCTTGGCACTCTCCTTGAGAGGCTCGGGGTAGTAATAATCCTTTGCGCCAAACTGATGCAAGACCTCGTGTACGATGCTCGTATGTCGGAAGAGCGCCTGACTCTTACCGATGAAGCAGCATTCACCGAAATCGGCGTAGCCCTCTGTCGCAACCGAGGCAAAGCCGCGAAGCTTTTTATTAAAGGCAAGAATTATGCAGGAGTCGTCAAGACCGTGCTTTTTCTCATAAAATTCCTGAAACTCGTCAACGCTTTTAAAGGAATACTTTCCGAGAGCCGAGTTTATTATATCTCTCCAGTTGCCGAAGCCTACCTTATCGTTAGTGGTAACCGAGTCAAAGGCGTATTTTATCTTAAGACTTGCTCCATATTCTCTCGCCTGCCTTTCAAGACAGGAGATTGCCATATTGCAAACACTCTTAAAGCCCTGAAGTGAGACCTCATCCCACCTGCTCTCAGGGTCGTTGACCGTAAAGAAATAAAAGGCAACGTTACCGACAAGCGCCTTGCACGCACCGCGGTTTTTATAGTTTAACATAAAATGCTTCGGAAACATAACAAGCGGATTTATGCCCATACGATCACCTCACAAAATCATCGAGGATATCATATCACAACCAATGACTTTTTTCAAGAAAAAAATACTTTTTGTAACACAAAAAAATATGCATAATTCAACCGATTTATGTATAATCGTCCCAAAACATCCTATTTTCTTCCCGAAATGGACAAAATCTGTTGATTTTTCGATATTACGGATATATAATTCAAATGAATATTGTCTGTCGGAGGTGATTAAATGCACATATATTACCGAATGGATAAGCTGAATATAATCATCAAGAGCCTTGCCGAGCTTCTCGGAGCCAACATTCTCGTGCTCAATTCAAATGCAGAGTATCTTGCCTACTATTCAACCAACGACAAATACTGCTCAAGCCTCAAGGTGTTTCCAGAATTTATAAAAAAGTGTGCCGACTGCGACAGACGGATACTTGAGAGGTGTATGGAATCCTCAAGCGTGGAAATGCATTACTGTCACGCAGGACTCTGCGACGTTGCGATACCGATAACCAAGGACAGCGTACTCGTTGCCTACGTCATTCTCGGAGGCATACGCACTTCAACCTCGCCCGACACTCCTAAATATAAGCTCTGTGACAATTCCGAGGAGCTTTATTCAAGCATCACGACCTTCACCGAGGCACAGCTTAAAAATCTCACCGAGCTTCTTCCGTATATCGTTTTCAACAGTGCGATAGTCATTGAAAACGACTCTATTCTCGATGAAATAGTCGAATATATCCGCTCTAATCCGAGCGCCGATTTATCGGTCAAGGCGCTTTGCCGACGCTTCTTTATTTCAAAGAACGTGCTTTACAAGGCATTTGACAAGGAATATGGCTGTACCGTCAAGAGCTTTACCGAAAGGACCAGAATCGAAGCGGCGGCAAAGCTTCTGCTCGATACAAGCTCCCGTATAATGCAGATAGCCGAGCAAACGGGCTTTAATAACTACACGGTCTTCTGCAAGACCTTCAAGGAGCAATTCCGAATGACTCCGTCAGAATACAGAAATCTGAATAAGGGCAAAAAATAGCGTTGTGTTTTTAGCACAACGCTATTTTCGGCTCTTACAAATCCGAGCGCCAATCCTCGTCAAGACCGCCGCATCTGACCGATCCGACAGCCTTGCTCATTGCAGAGTAGCAAGCCTTAAAGCCCTTGGCAGACTGACGGTAGCCTGCCGAGTGCTCTCTCTTTATACCGATGCTCTCGGCGGTATCGCCTGCATCAATGTTTGCCGCAAGGAAAATAAACTCCCAGCCAAGCTCACGGTGAGCCTCAATCATTCTCTTGACCTCGGCGCGAGTAAACTCACGGCTGGCATTCTCCATACCGTCGGTGGTTATGACGAATATGGTATGCTCGGGCACGTCCTCCTCGCGTATATATCTGTGGACGGTATCAATATGGCGTATCGCACCGCCCACCGCGTCAAGAAGCGCGGTATTACCGCCGACGCTGTAATCCCTCTCGGTCAAGGGCTTGACCTCCTCAAGCCTTACTCGGTCGTGCAAGATTTCACTCTTGCCGTCAAACAAAACCGTTGAAACGTAGCAGACGCCCTCAAGTCTCTTCTGCTTTTCCACCGTTGCGTTGAAGCCCCCTACCGTGTCCGACTCATAGCCCGACATTGAACCGCTTCTGTCAAGAATAAATACTACCTCTGTAATTCCGTTTTTCATTTTTATATCCTCCAAAAAAATAATATGACCGTTTGGTTTTTTACCTCACGGTCATATTTTAGCATTATTTATTCTCTTCGGGGTCTCTTTGAAAGAGACCTTTTTTATAACACGCAGAAAGTGTGCAATTGCGTGTTCAAAAAAAGTCTACCTCTTAAAAAGGCGAGCATTATAATCAGTTGCGAAGGCGACTTTTTTAATTTGGCTTTTCGGCTGAAGCGGATTTTTTCTTATAAAGATAAATCAAGCCGAGCGTTAAAACTATCGGGAATACGGTTGCCGTAAGCAATCCTGTCTTGAGGTTACCGCCTGCCATTTCCGCAACCTTACCCACCATAGCGGGACTTACGGTTGCGCCCAGGTCACCTGCAAGGGCTAAAAAGGCGAACATAGCCGTACCGCCGAGAGGACATTTTCGGGAGGAAATGCATATTGTACCCGGCCACATAATACCGACCGCCAAGCCACAAAGGGCACACGCTATAAGTCCGAGCACGGGCAAGGGTGATAAGGATGCCACAAGGTAACAGCCTGCCGCCGACGCACCGCAAATAAGCATAACCCTCGTCAAGTCAGCGCCCTCTCCCATTTTTCCGTATGACATACGGGCAATACCCATAAAGGTGGCGAACATACAAGCGCCTGCTAAATCACCGACGGTCTTGGAAACGCCGAGAGCCGACTCGGTAAAGGCGGATGCCCACTGGGACATAGTTGCCTCGGAGGCACCTGCACATATCATAAGCACTATCATCAAGAGGAAAATCGGCGTGCTGAGAAGCTGACGGATGCTCATGCTCTTGCCGTCCTCGACGAGTCTTTCGATGGGGCAGGTTATGAAGTTGAAGGTGTTATACAACGGCACGAGTGCCCAGATAAACGTAAGTATCTTCCAGTTTTCAACTCCGAATATAGAAAAGAATATGGTTGAGCCTAAAATTACGCCTACCGCTCCCCAGCAATAAAACGAGTGGAGAAGGCTCATCGCTCCCGCCTTGTTTTCAAAGGGGCAGGCCTCGACTATCGGGCTTACCAAAACCTCTATAAGACCGCTTCCGATTGCGTAAAGCACGACGGCAATCAGAATACCCGTAAAGGGATTCGGGGTCACCTCGGGCAGAATTGCCATTAAGACGAGTCCTACCGACGAGAGTAGCTGAGATGCAACCACACATCTGCGATAGCCTATTTTGTCGGCGTACTTCGTTGCCGCAGTATCAACTAAAAGCTGGGTGAAATAAAAAACGAAGGGAATGAGCGCTATCTTCTCAAGCGATATTCCGTAGCTTGCCTTGAAGGTCAGAAAGAGCAACGGTGAAAAGTTTCCCGATATGGCTTGCGTTACGAAGCCGAGATAACATGCTATCAGCGTTTTTTTGTAGTTCTTCTGCTTTGTCATAATTACTCCTTAAACGTCAAACAGTATCTGCTTGCCGTATTATACCACTCAACCGAGAAAAACTCAATACAAATTACGATTGTTTTTATAACAAATTCGAACACCTTAACAGCCACATCAAATACAAAAAGGAGATGTAAAAAAAGTCCAGACCGCCAAAAACAAGAAAGCATAAGCAAATGAGACTGTATATCAAAACAAATACAGAAATATTAAGGTAAAAACTCAAAAATGAGTTTTCTCGAATAAATTATATGTTTTTGGCTCTGAACAAACCTCGCCACTACCGTACACTCGTACGCTGACGGGCTTCGGTTTGTCCATTCTGGAGCATTTTTTCCTATCTCCTGAAAAGCGGCTGTAAAAAAACTCTAACCAAGTTTTTTTACAGCCCCTTTTGATTATTTCTTGAGACGGTCGATTCCGTAACCCGGACCCTTATCGTTTTCGATAGCATCCAGCATTTCGTCGGCATCGGTAAAGAGAGAGTAAAGCACACGGCATTCCTCGTTGATGAATTTGGTTGCCATTGAGTGCTCCATCATCTTCTGGAAGTTGTCATAGTAGCCGTCGATGTCAAAGACGGCAATGGGCTTTGTGTGACGCTCAAGCTGTTTTGCGGTAAGAATTTCAAAGAACTCCTCAAAGGTGCCGATGCCACCGGGTACGGTGATAAATGCATCGGAAAGCTCCTCCATCTTCTCCTTGCGGTCGCGCATATCACGGGTATAAATTACCTCGTCGCATTCGGGATAAACTATCTCAACGTTCTTTTCAAGAAAGAAGGTGGGAATAACTCCCGTAACGTTTCCTCCTGCCTCGTGTACTCCGCGGGCAATAGCGCCCATAAGTCCCGAACCGCCTGCACCGAATACAAGGTTGTGACCTCTCTCTGCCATTCTGCGACCGAGAGCCTCGACCGCCTTTACGTATTTTTCGTCAATCTTAGTGCTTGCCGCACCGTAAACACAAATATTCATAAAATACCTCCGATTCAATATAATTAAAGTATATGCAAATTTCCTTAATTTGATTATATTTTAGCATAATCCCCTCTGTATGTCAATTGCGATTATGTTAAAATCCTTTTGAATAGGCTTAAAAATCCCCTCTGCATCAATATGGTGCAGAGGGGATAGTTTATTTGAGAATTATAAATTTATTCGCTTCAAGCGTTTTGAAATACTGTGCAAGCCTTTCGTAAAGTGGCTGAGCTTCTTCCCCGAAATGCTCTTCAACAAGCTTACCGATTTCGATAATATTCCTTTGCCCGTCGATGAGAGGGAAGATGAAGCTTCCGTATTTCTCAAGGTGAATATAGGAGATTTTCGGCTTTTTCAAAAGTAATTGAGTAGCCCTTTTCATAAGACCCTTGTTTTCAATCTCAAGCGTAACGCTGCCGTCCTCATCGGACGACCACTTGACGTCGGGAAAAATACAAGGCGTTTTCTCAAGAAAATTTTGTGATAACGCTTCGCGTTTTTTCATTTTATTTTCTCTTTCTCCATACGGTGAACTTGAGAAGGGTAAGAATGATGACGGCGAGAAGAACGATTGCACCGATATTCGATACGGTTGCGGAAATGCCGAGGCGTGCTGAAAGGTTTATTGCCTTGTCAATTCCGAATACCGCGAAGAGTGCGAGAAGAATACCTACGATTCCTTCACCTGCAATCATACCTGAGCAGAAGAGAATGCCGTCGTTTACAATCTCGTTCTTTTCTTCCTCGGGCTTCTTCATCTTGTCGAACGCGAGACGGATGAGACCGCCTATCATAATACAAGCGTTAAGCTGTACGGGGAGATAGATACCGATTGCAAAGGGAAGCACTGGAATGCCGATAAACTCAACCACAAACGCAATGGCAACGCCGATAAATACGAGTCCCCAGGGAAGATTACCGCCCATAACGCCTTCAACGACGAGCTTCATAAGGCTTGCCTGAGGAGCGCCGAGCTCTGCCGAGCCAAAGCCCCATGCGGAGTCGAGGAGGTAGAGGGTAGCGCCGATTGCGAGAGCCGATGCAACTACGCCGAGAATTTCGCCTGCCTGCTGCTTCTTAGGAGTAGCACCGAGAATGTAGCCTGTCTTAAGGTCTTGCGAGGTATCACCTGCAATTGCGGATACGATACAGATTATCGAGCCGATTGCGATTGCGCTCGCCATACTCTTAGCGCCCGTCATACCCGTTACCTTGAGAACGAGGGTGGCAATGAGAAGGGTTGCGATAGCCATACCCGAAACGGGGTTGTTACTGCTTCCTACAAGACCTACCATACGGGAGGAAACCGTTGCAAAGAAGAAGCCGAATACAACGATTATTGCCGCACCGAGAAGGGATACGGGAATCTGAGGAATGAGCCAGATCGCAAGGGTAAGAACAACGACACCGCCGATGATTATCTTCATGTTGATGTCCTGAGCCGTACGCTCACCCGATGCTGAGCCTGAGCCCTTCATACTCTTGAGAGCGCCCGTAAAGGTCTTAACGATAAGAGGAAGGGACTTAACAAGGCTTATGATACCGCCTGCCGCAAGAGCACCTGCGCCGATGTAACGGATGTAAAGGTCCCAGATTCCTCCTGCTCCGTCGGTTGCGAATATTTCGGAAACCGTTGCAGTACCGGGAGCGATTATTGCCTCGCCTCCGAAAAGCACGATGATGGGGATAAGCACCATCCAGCTGAGAACACCGCCTGCAAACATATAGGAGGAGATTCTCGCACCGCAGATGTAACCAACGCTCATAACCGCGGGGTAAATCTGTGTGCCTATCGTACCTGCAAAGCCCTTGATGGTGTAGGAAACCTCACCTGCAACAGCCTTGAGACCGTCGATGATAAACTTGAAGATTGCCGCAAAGCCCATACCTGCGAAAACGGTTACGGCGGAAGCACCGCCCTTTTCTCCTGCAAGGAGAACCTCGGCGCAAGCCTTACCCTCGGGATAGGGGAGAGTGCCGTGCTCCTTAACGATGAGTGCGTTGCGGAGAGGCACCATAAAGAATACGCCGAGGAGACCGCCGATGAGAGCGATAAGGGTTATTTCGAGTATGTCAGGCTTTTCCATCTTACCCTCTGCCGCCCACAAAAAGAGTGCGGGAAGAGTGAAGATTGCGCCTGCGGCGAGTGACTCACCAGCAGAGCCTATCGTCTGAACTACGTTGCTTTCGAGAATTGAATTTCGGCGCATTACTATGCGAATAACACCCATAGCGATTACCGCCGCGGGAATAGATGCGGAAACCGTCATACCGACACGAAGTCCGAGATATGCGTTTGCCGCTCCGAATATCACTGCAAGAACGATACCGATGATAATAGAGGTTACCGTCAGCTCGGGAGTTACCTTTTCCGCAGGGATATAGGGCTTAAAGTCCTTTTTTGAATCCATTGCTTTTTTGTTCCTTTCAGAATAATTTAAAATGCATCTTGAGTATTATATCATATAAGGTCGGATTTTGCAAGACTAATCTTTCATTTGCTCAAGAGTCCTTGTGAGGATTTTCCAAAGCACTTCGACCGAGGATATTTTGAGCCTTTCCTCAACCGTATGTATTCCCCGAAGCTCAGGTCCGACGGATATGCAATCGAGCCCGTCTATGCCCGAGGCAAACACTCCGCATTCAAGCCCTGCGTGAATCGCTTCCACTTTTACGGGCGCTCCGCTTATCTCCTCTGCGCACTTACACCATATATCACGCGTTTTTGACTCGGCAAGATATTCCCAAGGCGGATAAATACCCGAAACCGATATTTCGGCGTCAAGAGGGTTTGCAAGGGTGTAAAGTCTTTCCTCAAGCCACTTCATCGCACTTATCTTGCTTGAGCGGAGTGAGAATATAAGCGTCACCTTGTCCTCATCTGTTTTCATTATTCCGAGGTTTTGCGAGCTTTCGACAAGTCCCTCAATATCCGCGCTCATCGTGACAACACCCTGCGTAGCTGTGGCAAGAAACGTGATAAGCTCTGCCGCCTTGCCGGCGATAAGCGAAGCATTTTCATTTTTATTAACACTCACTGAGTAGGTAAATTCAGGCTCGGCGGAAATGATTTCGGCTTTGACCGTCCCGAGATACTCAAGCAGCTCTTTTTTGACTGTTTCCGCATTGTGTAGGAAAATTTCCGCTGTGGCTGACCTTACTATTGCGTTGGTTTTATCTCCACCCGAAAGGGATACAAGTCCGTAATTGACGCTTGCTCCGAGGTGATTCAGTACACGACCCATAAGAATGGAGGCGTTAACTCTGTTTTTGTTTATCTCAACTCCCGAATGACCGCCCTTCATACCGTCAAGGGTAATCTTTAAGCATTCACCGCTCTTGTGAACCCTTTTGATAGGAACATCGATTTTAATATCTGCACCTCCTGCGCAGGATACCGTTACGACGTCCAGCTCCTCTGAGTCGAGGTTTATCATATGCTTTCCGTGAAGAAGGCTCATATCAAGCCTTAACGCTCCGAGCATACCAATCTCCTCGTCGGTCGTGAATACCGCTTCAAGAGGAGGATGAGGAAGGTCGGTAGAGTCAAGAAGCGCCAGTATTATTGCAGAGCCGATGCCGTTGTCACCGCCGAGGGTGGTGTTTTTCGCACCGAGCATATCTCCGTCAATAAAAAGGTCGAGACCGTCCTTTTCGAAATCGTGGTCGCTGTCCTCGGTTTTCTGACAGACCATATCGAGATGCCCCTGCAAAATTACGGGAGTACTGTTTTCGTACCCCCTTGCTCCGTTTTTGAATATGACCACGTTGCAGGCGTCATCCTTAATGCATTTTAATCCGCGCGCCCTTGCAAATTCGACGCACCACTCGGATATTTTCTCCATATCTCCCGAGCCGTGAGGAATGGCACACATTTCCTCAAATATTTCAAAAACCCTTGCGGGTCTCAGTCCTTCAAGCTTTTTCATTTTATCCTCCGAAAACCGTTGTGTGAAAAGTATAACATAAAATATGCGTTTTATCAATAAATACTTGAAAAATTCTCGTATATATGCTATCATTTATTAGTTTTTTGTGAGGTGAGGTCATATGGATAACGAAAGAATAATATCACCGATTGCGTATATCAGAACTGATTTTCCCGATAAGTTCGGTGTGCCGAGACAAAGCGGAAGGGTAGACTCACTTGCGGGTGAGATAGTATTCCTTCCCGAATACAGTGCTCCCGAGGCTTTTCGCGGAATTGAGGAATTTTCTCATCTGTGGCTGATATTCGACTTTTCTCTTGCGCACCGAGAGGGCTTTTCGCCAACCGTCAGACCTCCAAGGCTTGGAGGCAATACGAGGGTCGGAGTCTTTGCCAGCCGTTCACCCTTTCGCCCTAATTCAATAGGTCTTTCCTCGGTCAAGCTTGACGGCGTTGAATTTCGTGACGGTGTTGCCGTATTGCGTGTCAAGGGCGCAGACCTCGTTGACAATACTCCCATATACGACGTCAAGCCGTATATCCCTTATTCCGATTCTCACCCCGACGCCCTCGGCTCGTATTCGGATATTCACGCCGATTACTCACTTGACGTCGTATTTCCCGACGACCTGCTTGATATTATTCCCGAGAGCAAAAGACGAGCGCTTACCGACACCCTTTCCGATGACCCCCGTCCGTCCTATCAGGAGGATGCGGAGAGGGAATACGTTATGAGCTTTGCAGGCTTTGATATAGGCTTTCGGGTAAAAAATAAGACTCTTACCGTCACTTCGGTAAAAAAACTATGAAAGTTTATATAATTTGCTATTATTGTTAATAATTGGATGATAAAATATTTTCACTAAACTATAAGGAGTGTTTGTATGCTTTCAATACAGAACGTATCCAAGAGATACACAACGGGTACGCTTGTACAGACCGCACTTGACGGAGTATCACTCAATCTCCGTGACAGCGAATTTGTAGCCGTGCTTGGTCCGAGTGGCTCGGGTAAGACCACTCTCTTGAACGTTATAGGCGGTCTTGACAGATATGATTCGGGTGACCTTGTTATAAACGGAATATCCACTAAAAAATACCGTGACAGAGATTGGGATTCCTACCGCAACCACGCAATCGGCTTTGTGTTCCAAAGCTATAACCTTATCCCTCATCAGACGGTGCTTGCCAACGTCGAGCTTGCCCTTACCATTTCGGGTATATCAAAGGCAGAGAGACGTCGCCGTGCTACCGCCGCGCTTGAGGAGGTGGGACTCGGAGACCAGCTTCACAAGAAGCCCGCGCAGATGTCGGGCGGACAGATGCAGAGAGTCGCAATTGCAAGGGCGCTCGTCAACGACCCTGAGATACTGCTTGCCGACGAGCCTACGGGAGCGCTTGACACCGAAACGGGCGTTCAGGTTATGGAGCTTTTGAAAAGGGTTGCCGAGAAAAGACTCGTCGTTATGGTTACCCACAATCCCGAGCTTGCAGAAAGCTACGCTACCCGTATTGTTAAGCTCCGCGACGGAAAAATAACCGACGACTCCAACCCCTTTGAGATTCCCGAGAATATTCCTGCCCGTCACGAAAATATGGGCAAATCCTCAATGTCCTTTATGACCGCCCTCGCGCTCAGCTTCAATAACCTCCGCACCAAGAAGGCAAGAACTCTTCTCACCGCCTTTGCAGGCTCTATCGGTATTATCGGAATTGCCTTGATTCTTTCGCTTTCAACGGGCGTTAACGATTACATTTCAAGCGTACAGAAGGATACTATGACCTCCTATCCCATTCAGGTCGACGCACAGACTCTTGACCTTATGGGAGTTATGCAGAATACCAATCTGTATAATATCTCCTCCGAGCTGACTCACGATACGGGTGCCGTATATTCAAATCCCGCAGGCTTTCATATGGCTTCAGGCTTTACAACAAGCTTTACCGAAAACAATCTCACGGGCTTTAAGGAATATCTTGATAACCCCGATAGTGAGATACACGAATATATAGGTGAAAACGGTATCGTTTATTCCTATTCCACAAGCTTTGACGTCTATTCTCACGACCCGAGCGGTGAGCTTCTCAATACCGACGGCTCGACTCTCAATCCTCAATACTCGGCAATGAATTCTATGATGCCCGAGAGTGCGTCAATGATGATGGGTAATATATCCAACTTTCAGAGAATGATACCCGGCAAGAGCTCTCTTATCAGCCCCGCAATAACCGATGCCTACGAGCTTTTGCACGGTGAATGGCCCAACGCTTATGACGAAGCGGTGCTCGTTCTTAATAAGAATTACGAGGTTGACGCAAACGTTCTTTATCAGCTCGGCTTCCTTCCTGCAGAGGAGTACAGAACGACTATGCAGAAAATCACCGCAGGTGAGGATATTGAGCTTGTTCCCGTGAAATTTTCATACGAAGAGGTGCTTGAGAAGGAGTTTATGCTCGTTCCCGCCTGCGATGTGTATAAGGAGAATGAAAACGGCACGTTTTCAAAAATCGAGGAGACCTCCGCTGACTTTACCGAGGTGCTTGACAATAGCTTGAGGCTTCGTATCGTCGGCGTTATAAAGCCGTATGAGGATACCGACTCGTTTTATCTTACCTCCGCAATTGCTTACACCGAGGCACTTGAGGATTACGTTATAGAGCATACCGATAACAGCGCTGTCGTACAGACTCAGCTTTTGAATCCCGAGATAAACGTTTTGAATAACCTCATCTTTTCTCCCTCCGACGACCAGACCAAGCTTGAGGATGCAAAAATTTATTTCGAAACCTGCGGAGTCAGTGAAAAGGCAAAAATTTTCAAGGAGATGTCGGCGGCATTTATGTCCTCCGACCCCGAAGCCGCTTCTATGTACGCTCAGATGGGCGAGGTAGAGTCAGCCGCGGCATTTGATAATTATCTTCTTACCGCTGAGCCATCCGCACTCCTCTATCTCTACGATACCTATATTTCCTCGGGCACCTATGAGGATAACCTCAACGCGTTTGGAGTCGTCTCAAAGGATGCGCCCTCTTCAATCAGCATTTATGCGGACAGCTTTGAGGATAAGGATATGATTGGTGAGTGTATTGAAGCGTATAACAAAACGGTTTCCGAAAACGATGAGATAGCCTATACCGATTACGTCGGACTTCTGATGTCCTCGGTTACGACCATCATCGACGTTATATCCTACGTGCTTATTGCCTTCGTTTCGGTATCCCTCGTCGTTTCCTCGATAATGATAGGAATCATCACCTACATTTCCGTGCTTGAGCGTACCAAGGAGATTGGTATTCTCCGTGCAATCGGCGCCTCCAAGAAGAACGTTTCTCAGGTATTCAACGCAGAGACCTTCATTGTCGGACTCTGCTCGGGCGTTATCGGAATAGGCTTTACTCTGCTTCTTATCCTTCCCATCAACGCTATTATCCACGCCCTCTCGGGCATTTCCACAATTAACGCAATTCTTCCCTGGAAGGGAGCAATATTCCTCGTCGTGCTTTCGATGATACTCACCGTTATAAGCGGTCTGATTCCCTCTCGCAAGGCGGCAAAGAAGGATCCCGTTGCAGCCCTTCGCTCTGAATAAAAAATCAGGAGACGGTTAAACCGTCTCCTTTTTTACCTTTAGTCTGTTATCATCAATTACAAGTGTTATAAGCCCCTCGTTTTCAAGATATGTGAGATAGGAACGAAGGGTTGCCATGCAGAGTGCGTTTTGCTCAAAGGTCATAGTGAGCGAAAGGGCATCGAAAATTTCAGCAAGAAGCTCTTCAACGCTTACAAGCTCTGTACAAAGAGATAATATCATATCGCAGTTTTTGAGAATTGCTTGTCTGTTGACCTCGATAAGCTCCGTGAGACCGTCGGGTGCTTCTGCGTGTGACAGCACGAAGCGTTCGCCCTTAAGCGTCTCAAGTCTGTCAAGAGTCTCAAGCTGAGCCTTGATGTCCCACATAAAGCCGAGTGAATATTTTTCAAGCGTTTCGGGGCTTGACAGAGCGTCACCGAGATAAACCGTGCCGTCGGGCATCTTGTAGCCCACCATATCAAACGAGTGACCAGGTAGGTCTATTATTTCGATTCCGTCAAGGGACAGCTCCTCGGCGTCTGACGGTGTTGCAAGCATAAATTTGTGCCTTAACGCTTCGGGCGGAAAGCCTCCGTAAACGTAGGTAGGCTCAAGAATCGGGAATTGTGTAAAGGCACGCTCGATTCCTCGGGCAAGCACACGGCATCCCGTCCTCTCCTGAAGAAAGGCGCATCCGCCGATATGGTCGGCGTGCGAATGTGTGACGAGCACCGCCTTTAAATCAAGACCCATTGCGTCAAGCGTTTTGAGTATCTTCTTTGCGGCGTCCTTGTTGTTACCCGAGTCGATAAGATAGGCGTCCTTGCCAACGGTATAAAGACCGATTTTCGAGGGCATTGAAAAGTAGTGACAGCTGTCGGTAAGTGTTATAAGCTCGTACATTATTCCTCCTCCGTTTCAAAGGGAGTAAGTGCCTCTGAAAGCGCGTTGACGTCGAGGGTCTCAAACGCTTTTGCAATATCGAAATATCCAACCTGCCTTGCAAGAGAGTCACGGGAGAGGCCGTCGGAGTATTCTATTCTGCTCGTCATAAAGTCCTGAGCCGAGGGAATGAACAGCACCGAGTATTCATCACCGCAAACGAGCGCGAAGGACTGAAAACGGCTGTCAAGAAGCTTTGCAAACTGAACGATGCGTGAATCGGTGCTTTCGGGAATATATAATTCCTCAACGTATTCATCCGTCAGGGCGGGGAAGTAGCCCTTGAATACGCTACCCTCAAAGTCAAACGCAGAGCCTACCGCCGCCATACCCGAGGCGGATTCGTTGGCGCCGTTCAGTATTCTTACAAAGCCCGTGTCGATTCCGTTTACCGAGTAGCATACCGTCCAGTGATGAAGGGTGTCGGGATAGAGCAGATTGAGAGTAGAGGTGTATCTCGGCTTGTCAATCTTGGAGGACTCGGGACACAGTGTCTGAGGAAGTCTTTCTCTGTATACCTTGAGATATGCGAGAAGATTTTTCTTCTTTAAGGAATAGTTCATATAAAACGCGGCGGTATACACCATAACGAAGAAGATGACCGCACCGAAAAGACCTATGGCAAAATAGCCGAGTATCGCCATTGATACCGAGGCGATAAAGCTTATTGCCGTCATACGCTTGCCCGTCTTTTTGTCCGCCTTTTTTATTTCTTCCAAAAGAGCCAAAAGCTCTCGTAATTGAGAGCTTTCGTAAAGGTTATTGAATTTGTCGTTGAAGTTTTCCATAATTATTCTTCACTGCTTGTCAGCATTTCAATGTATTTTTCACGGGATATGAGCACTACACGGGGCTTTGAGCCTGCAAATTCGCTGACGATTCCCATTTCGTACATCATATCAATTATTCTTGCCGCTCTTGCATAGCCGAGCTTTAAGCGTCGCTGAAGCATTGAGGTCGAGATGCTTCCGCTGTCAAGAGCAATTTCAATCGCGGGCTTGAGCATTGGGTCGGAGGAAAGTGAAAGCTCACCGTCGTCTCCGTCTTCATCGTCACCGCCAAGCTTAGCCTTGCCCTTGTCGTTACAGCGCTCAGCTTCACGCTCGATACCTTCGATAACCTCGTCACTGTAGGTGCTTGTGGAGTTACCCTTGAGGAAGTCGATTATTTCCTCAATCTCCTTGTCACTTACGAATGAGCCTTGCACACGGGTGGGAGTCATTGCGCCGATAGGTGCGTAAAGCATATCTCCTCGGCCGACCAGCTTTTCAGCGCCTGCCATATCGAGAATGGTCTTTGAGTCAACCTGAGATGCAACGGTGAATGCAATTCTTGAGGGCACGTTTGCCTTGATAAGACCCGTGATGACGTCAACGGACGGTCTCTGAGTACCTATGATAAGGTGCATTCCCGCCGCTCTTGCCTTCTGCGCGATACGGCATATGGAGGACTCGACGTTGTCTCTTGCCATCATCATAAGGTCGGCAAGCTCGTCTATAACGATTACTATTCTCGGGAGCATTTCACGCTCGGTCTCTACCTTCGCAACCTCGTTGTAGGCGATTATATCACGAACGCCTACCTCCTCGATGAGTGCGAAGCGCCGTTCCATTTCTCCTACCGCCCAGGCAAGCGCGCCTGCGGCTTTCTTGGGGTCGCTCACGACGGGAACAAGCAGATGAGGAATGCCGTTATAAACGCCCAGCTCAATCTTCTTGGGGTCAATGAGAATGAATTTTACTTCCTCGGGAGTTGCCTTGTAAAGCATACTTACAAGGAAGCTGTTGATACATACCGATTTACCCGAGCCCGTAGTACCCGCTATAAGCAGGTGAGGCATTTTTGCAATGTCACAGTAAACGGGATTGCCTGCAACGTCAACGCCGAGACAGGAGGTAAGACGGCTCTTTGAATCCTGGAACGCCTTTGATTCAATAAGCTCGCGTATCGTAACCGTAGACTTGTTTCGGTTGGGGACTTCGATACCTACCGCCTCTTTACCAGGGATGGGCGCTTCAATTCTGACACCCTTTGAGGCAAGGCTGAGCGCGATATCCTCCGAGAGATTTCGGATAGCGCGTACTCTTACGCCGACCTCGGGCTGAAGCTCGTAGCGTGTAACGGTGGGACCCTTTGCGATATTGACGATTTTAGCGTTAACCTTAAAGCTTGCAAGAGTTTCAACAAGCTTCTTGGCTGTGGTTTCGTATTCCTGAGTGAGTGCGGAGGAAACACCTTCGCCCTGCTTGAGAATTTCAACGGGCGGGAACTGATACTCCTCTGTGTATTCCTCGTCGAGATAACCGTCGCTTGTATCAAGCTCGGTCTTTTCCTGCTCAAGCATTTCGTTCTCCTCTTCGCTGTCACCTGCCTTGACGATTTCCGCCTCGGCGCTCATACCTCCGTCGGCATACTCGTCACCCGTGACGGTAACCTCGGTTTTCTCCGTATCCTCGACTCCGAGAATTTTCTTGAGCGTTTCTCTCATCTCAAGTCTCTCGGGGTCCTCGGGCTCAGTATACTCGGGAGTATCGTCAACGGGATCGTCGATTGAAACCTGCTCGGGCTTTTCGTCCTCAAGCGGAGGATTCTTTTCACCGATCTCCTCGTCAAATTCAGGCTTCTGTCGTTTCTTGGAGGAAAGCTTTTCCTCCTCCTTTTTCTCTTGCTTTCTTCGTTCCTTTTCCTCGCGTTCCTTCTCGTTGAAGTACTCGCGACGCTCCTTCTTTCGCTCGCGTCTCGTCTCGTTGCCGTCCTTTATAAGCTCAAAAAGACCTCTTGCCATATCGGCGGGTGTTTTTGATACGAGGAAGGGGGAGATGATGAGAAGAGCTATAACGCAGACGATTATTGTAAACGGCTTGCCAATGGTGGGCGTGAGAATGCTTGAGAAGAAGCCACCGATAAGACTGTGTGCGGTGAGTCTGCCCTCGTCGTTAAACGCCTCCCGGTAGTGCTTCATGGTAAATACTTCCTTGAAGCTGAATTCGGCGTTGCCGTCACTTATGATGCTTGCAAGCAGACAAGCGAATATGCAAAGAAACGCAAACGATAACCACCAGTTGACCCCGGGATATCTCTTCTGAGCCTCATTGCGATAGGATATCGCTCTTGCGACAAGCAGAAAGGGAATGAGATACGCGCCGTAGGAAAACAGACTTCCGAATACGTTCTTAAAGCTCTTTCCGAGCCATCCCGATGAAGCGGGAAGGAACATACAAATCAAAAAGAATACGGCAAAAATTCCGATTATCCACGGTATGATTTGTAAATTCATTTCACTTGGCGGTGTATACGCCGTTTTCTGAGCCTTCTTCAAGGGCTTTATCGTGGTATCGTCCTTGACTCTCAATTGCTTTATCGGTTTTTTTACCTTGTTTTTTTCTGTCTTTTTATCTTTTGGCATTTAAATGACCTTGTCCTTTATATATAATTAATTAATATTATACTAAATAATAATGCTTCTGTCAACCTTGATTAAGATATTTTTACATATTTATATAATTAATCAAAGGATTGACAAAATAGAGAATTTGTTTTATGATTTATGAAAAGGAAACGCGAATATATGCTGTAAAAACGATACTTGCTCTTGTTGAGGATTTAAAATGAAGGTACTGTCATTCGGTGAAATACTCTGGGATATTTATCCCGATGAAAAATATATAGGAGGCGCGCCCTTGAATCTTGCGGGGCATCTTGCCCGTCACGGTGCTGCGGTGGATATGCTTTCTGCGGTCGGCTGTGATGCTCTTGGAAACGAAGCTCTTGAAATACTTGAGAAATGGGGAGTTGGCACTCACCTTGTGAAAAGCCTTCCCGATAAGGAAACGGGTAGCTGTGTCGTGACTCTTGACGAAAGCTTAACTCCGTCGTATGATCTTAAAACCGACGTTGCGTGGGATTATATTCCTCACTGTGATGCAAAGGGCTTCGACGTTTTGTATTTCGGTACTCTTGCTTTGAGGGGAGAGTGTAACCGCTATTCACTTAATAAAACGCTTGAGGGCGGAAATTTTCGCGAGATTTTTTGTGATATTAATCTTCGCCCTCCGTTTTTTGACCGAAACAGCATTGAAGTGGTGCTGAATAACGCAACTATTCTCAAAATCAGCGAGGAGGAGCTTGACGCGATGCTTGATGCCGTCGGAATTAAAAATACGGGTCTTGAGTCGGTCTGCCTTGAGCTTGAGTCACGCTATCCTCAGATAAAGGTGGTTATCATAACCCTTGGCTCAAAGGGTGCCGTTGCTCATTCCACTCTTGAAAAAAGGCTTTATTCCGTAGAAGCAATGCCGTGTAAGGTCGTTTCAACGGTAGGCGCGGGCGATAGCTTTTCTGCGGCTTTCCTTTGGAGCTATATGAACGGAGCGGGACTTGATGAGTGCCTTTCACACGCCTCCGAAATTGCCTCCCTTACCGTTTCTCAATACGATGCCGTGCCTGAATACACGGTTTGAAAATGGCGTTTTTTATTGACAAACCCCTCATCATTATGTACAATTTATACGTCGTCATTTAATTGATGTATTTATACTGAGAAAGGATTTTAAAAATGAAATTTGAATGGAATGGCTTTGAGGCTGAGGAATTTGAGTTTGAAGGAAGACAGGCGATAATCGTATTTCCCGAGGAAAAGGACGAGAGAGGCAACTGGGCTCTTAAGACTGAATACTGGAACGCTTTTCCCGACGTTGAAATAAATCTTGTAAAGAGAGGCTTTCATCTCTGCTACGTTAAAAACGAGTCGCGCATTGCACCTAAGAGTGACTGCGACGTTAAGGCAAGATTTGTAAAATATATAAGCGAGACCTACGGTCTGCGTGATAAGTGCGTACCCGTCGGAATGAGTTGCGGAGGTGCACACGCGGTACGTTTTGCAGGCTTTTATCCCGAGCTTATTGCCTGTATGTTTATTGATGCTCCCGTTTTGAATTTTGCATCCTGGCCGGGTATTGACCCCCAAAAGAATAAGGGAATATGGGATTCGGAATTTTTAAAGACTTATCCCGATATGAAAAGATATAAGCTTTGCGGATTTACCGAGCATCCCATCTGTATGGCAGATACCCTCGTTAAAAACAAGATACGCATAATTATGGTTTACGGTCAGGAGGATATGACGGTGAACTGGAATGAAAACGGAAGACTTCTCGAAGAGGCTTACGAGGGCACTGACCTTCTTACCGTTATCGGAGTATACGGCAGAGGTCATCATCCTCACGGACTCGTGACAGGCAACGGCGTCAAGGATAACTCCGCAATATATAACTATATCATAGAAAATTGCAATAAGGTGGATTAACGTGGTAAGCTTTGGTAACGATTGGGATTCCATTCTCGCGGACGAGTTTGAAAAGCCCTATTACAAAAGGCTGCGGGCTTTTTTGAAGCAGGAATATTCAACTCGCGTTATCTATCCTCATATGAACGATATTTTCAATTCCTTAAAATGCTCCTCGTTTGAAAAAACGAGAGTGGTTATCATAGGTCAGGACCCGTATCACGGAGCAGGTCAGGCTCACGGAATGTGCTTTTCGGTAAAGCGCGGAGTCGAGCCTCCTCCGTCGCTCAAGAATATTTTCAAGGAGCTTGAGACCGACGTGGGCTTCAAGCCCGTCAACCACGGTGAGCTTACCTCCTGGGCTGAACAGGGCGTGCTTTTGCTTAACACCGTTCTGACAGTGAGAGAGGGAAGCCCCAATTCCCACAAGGGTATGGGCTGGGAGGAGTTTACCGACAGAGTGATATCCGAGCTTAACCGAAAGACAACTCCCGTCGTGTTTTTACTGTGGGGAGCAAACGCCCGTGCGAAAGCTAAAATAATTGATAATCCTCTCCACCGAAAGCTTGAAACGGTGCATCCGAGTCCCTTGTCGGCGTATAACGGCTTTTTCGGGTGTCATCACTTTTCGCGCTGTAACGAGATACTCGTCGCAAGCGGTCAGGAGCCTATAAACTGGCAGCTTTGACGTCAACCGTCGGTTGAAGCACTCTGCTTTGAAAATTACCCGCAAGCCTTTATAGTTCAGTAAATTTGGCTATAATATTATAAAAAGGCTGAATGGAGACTTATATGAAATTTTTACCCGATAAATTCCGTGAATTCAGAAAAAACTACAACCTCTCTCAAAAGGAGGTTGCAGCTCTTCTCGGAATAAGTGACCGCGCCATATCCAAATGGGAAAACGGCTTGTCTGTCCCGTCCTCCGAGCATCTTGTGTTGCTTGCTAAAATTTTCAATATTAAGGTCGGAGACCTTTTTGACACGAGTGACGAGGGGTACGTCCGTGAAAGCTATACCCGAATGGAGTCGGTCAAGGAGCTTTACCGCATAGGCAGAGGTCCTTCAAGCTCTCATACGATAGGTCCCGAGAAGGCTTGCCGTATAATGCGCGAGAGATTTCCGACGGCGGATCTGTTCCGTATCACTCTTTACGGCTCACTTGCCAAAACGGGCAGAGGACACGGCACCGACGAGGTTATAAAAAAGACTCTTGCCCCCATTCCGTGTGAGGTCAAGTTCAATCTGAACGATACGGTTATTCCTCATCCCAACACTATGGATATCGTAGCCCTCAAAAACGGACGGGAGCTTTCCCGTGCCCGTGTAAAGAGCGTTGGAGGCGGAAAGATCCTTTTTGACGGAGAGCGTGCCGAGGAGGTATTTTCTCCGTACGCCGAAACGAAGTTCCACGATATAGCCGTTTATTGCCAGGAAAAAGGCATTCGTCTCTGGCAATACGTTGAGGAAAACGAGCAGGATGATTTCTGGGACTATATGCAGGAAATCTGGGACACGATGAAGACCTCAATCAAGCGCGGACTCAATGACGAGGGTATTCTTCCGGGTGGTCTCGGAGTGCATAAGAAGGCAAAATCCCTTTACAATAATCAGCACCTTGACGAAAGCAACCAGACCCGTGAAAACCGTCTCGTTTGCTCCTATGCGTTTGCAATAAGTGAGCAGAATGCATCGGGCGAGACGATAGTCACCGCTCCAACCTGCGGTGCGGCAGGAGTTTTACCCGCCGTTCTTTACTATCAGCAGATTAAAAACGATTTCTCCGACAGAAAGGTGCTTCACGCCCTTGCAACTGCGGGCGTTATCGGTAATCTTATAAAAACCAACGCCTCCATTTCGGGAGCCGAATGCGGATGTCAGGCGGAGATAGGTACCGCCTGTGCAATGGCTTCCGCCGCCCTCGGAGAGCTTTTTGATTTGCATATCGACAAAATCGAATACGCCGCTGAAATCGCAATCGAGCATCACTTGGGACTTACCTGCGACCCAATCTGCGGACTCGTGCAGATACCCTGCATCGAGCGTAACGCCGTTGCCGCAATGCGTGCCATAAACGCCGTAAACCTCGCCTCGTTCCTTTGGGATACCCGTAAAATATCCTTCGACCGAGTCGTTGAGACGATGCGTGAGACGGGACACGATTTATCACCGTCGTACAGAGAGACGGCGGAGGGTGGTTTGGCTAAAATAACCGACTTCAGATAACCGACTTCAGATAAGCGTCGCAATACTGCGTTATCATCGGGATAGAAAAGCCTCGATGCCTTGTCTTGCTTGCTTATTATCTTAATAACAATACCTTGATAAAACAAAAACGCTTCCGAAAAAATCGGAAGCGTTATTTCTTTAAAGCAAATGCTTTACCTTTTCGGGAAAGTCTCTGTAATCGTCAATGGTGATATAGCCGAAGTCGGAAAGGTAGACCGACTCGTCGTTTCCGCCCGGACCGTAATCGTCGCCTATGTAAACGACCTCCTCGGGAAGATATCCCTTATCCTCACACCATTTTTTGAGCGCCCAAGCCTTATTGAAGGGAGCGGGAGCCATATCGAACGAGGAAGAACCGCCGATAAATACGTTGTAATCGGGGAAGGTCTCAACGACCTCCTTGTAAATAGCGCGTCTCTTTGCACGGTCGGGGTCAAACGCAAGCTTGTCCTCCTGAATTGCCTTCGTGCCGAGAATGGGGAAGGTAACACAGCCCGACGAGTGATACTCAACGTTGTCTCCGCGAAATTCCGTAAAGCCGTATTTTTGGCGGAGAGCGGTAACGCGAGCCTCAACGCTGTCTCTGTCACAGTCTCTTATCTCGTCGAAAATTATGTCGATATCCTTCGTTTCGGGATTGTATTCCGCGTACTGCATTCCGTAGTTTCCGAGAATGTCAATAGGGAAGCCCTCCATCTGATTGAATATTCTGCGACACATTCCCGCACCTGCCATAAGAAGCTTATACTTCTTTGAAAGAGCCTCAAGTGTTGCACGGCATTCGGGAGTCATAGGGGTCTTATGCTGGGTAAGTGTACCGTCAAGGTCCATTGCAATAACCTTTATCATAATATTTCCTCCAATCCAAACATATCGTACCACATCCAAAGAACAGTGTATCTGTCCTTTAAGTCCTTAGCGTATCGAATTGCATCACGAAGCTTGTCCTTTGAATAGGTTGAGTAAAATTCATTCATATCAAGACCGATTCGTCCGATAATGGTCTTTATCTCCTCGGCACTCGGAACACGGCTGAAGATTTCCTTTATTTCCTTTTCGTGCTCAAGGTATGCGGGTATTCTGTCCGTCTCATAAGTGCCAAGCTTATTCTGGAGCGCAATGCATCCGTCTGCAACGCTCTTGTAAACTCGGCGTATTTCCTCCTCGCGTCCCTCTTCAACGAATTTCACCTTGGGAAATTCCTTCTTTAAAAGCTTTTCGCGGATTAGAGAGGTAACGTAGGTTGAATAAACCACGTCGATTCCGTGAGGCAGATATTTTTCGCCGTCAATAATACCCGTTATCTCAAAGAAGTGAGAAAGGTGATGCTCGCTTCCCGATGCGGGACGGGAATTACCTGCAAAGCTCATTGCAATTCCCACAAGCACAAGCGCCTCCATAAGTGTCCTGACACTCTCCGCATCCCTTTCAAGAAGCTTTTCCGCAAGCGGTAAAACCCTTTCTACCGTATCCATCGTGAGCTTGTATATTTCGGGACAGAGATACTCTCCGTTTACAACGTGACCGATGTCCCAGTCGCAGAGCGCGGAATACTTGCCGATTATATCACCGTAGCCTGCCTTTATCATTTCAAGAGGCGCGGTAGTGAGAAAATCTGTGTCGGCAATTATTGCCTCGGGCACCTTTGCGGAATAGGTTACCTTCATACCGCCCGTTATCATTGCCGCGCCCGTTGAAGCGTAGCCGTCCATCGAAGGTGCGGTGGCAACTATATAATAAGGAATTTTAGAATTAAACGAAACGTATTTACACAGGTCCTGAATAACTCCCGAGCCGATACCGATTATAAGGTCGGTGTCACCGAGTGAGTCTGTCACGCGGTTGATAGCCTCCTCGTTGGGAATAAGCACCGTCTTGCCCGAGAAGATTACAGAGCGTGAAATCTTAGCGTATTTCTCAACGCTCTCACCTGCAACGCCGTAGGTGTTTTCGTCAGCCACAAGCATAATGCTCTTGTAATCACGGCAAAGCTCTTCAAGGTGAGAAACCGCGCCCTTTTCAACCCAAACGCATCCGATATCGCAAGCGTGATGACGTCCGCAGGAGCAATCCACACCGCGAAGTAATTCGTTAATATCCATACATTTTACCTCTTTACAAATTTCTTTATATGTATTATAATAAATGTGTCAATAATAATCAACTATTTTTGAAAAAATGAGCAAATTTCTGCACAATCTTTAAAAAGAGTGCTTATTTTATCAGAAATGAGCAAGGGGCGTATAT
The DNA here is from genome assembly GCA_017439965.1 of Clostridia bacterium. Lineage (GTDB taxonomy): Bacteria > Bacillota > Clostridia > Oscillospirales > SIG627 > RGIG6353. The sequence continues at coordinate 32,128 of JAFSID010000049.1, forward strand.
GCTTAAAAGCGAGAGACAAAGTGAAATATACAATCTTTTGTCCGAGCGCGGATTTATGAGTGTTGAGGAGATAAGCAAGCTTTTGTATACCAGTCCGTCAAGTGTCAGACGTGACCTTGACGAGATGGAAAAGCGCCGTCTCGTCCGCAGAAGCTGGGGAGGGGCGGAGGTCATACTCTCCAAGACCAACGTCAGCGCGTTCTCTTCCCGTGCGCATAACAGAGCGCAGGAGAAGGAGAGGATTGCCAAAAAGGCGGTAAAGCTTATCAACGAGGGAGACGTCGTTTTTCTCGACCAATCCTCAACGGCGTTCTTTTTAGCGCGTGAGCTTATGGATTTCAAGAGCCTGACGGTCGTTACGAATAATCTTGAAATACTCACCCTTCTTTCGTCAACCGATATAACCCTTCATTCCTCGGGCGGTATCGTAAGCCGAAAGAATCCCAACTGCCTTATCGGTAATTCGGCACAGAAAACCTTTGAGGGCATCTTTGCCGATATATGCTTTTTCTCAACCAAGGCACTGTCCGAGGACGGAGTCATAAGCGATTGCACCGAGGAGGAGATTTACGTGAGAAATTCAATGCTCGGAAACAGTGCGAAAAAAATTTTCCTGTGCGACTCCTCAAAGTTTAACAAGCGCTCGTCCTTTATACAGTGCACGCTTGACAGTATAGATATGATAATTTCCGAAACGGATGAATAAAGGAGAAATAATATGCTGAAGCTTATTCCCGAGGTTAAATACCTTGAACAAAAAAGAGGCTTTTTGCCCGTAAAGGCTATTTCGGGTCACACGGTTGGACTTGACCCGAGGCTTGAGCGCGTGATAGACACCTTGCCCGCCGATGAAAAAGGCGTATGGCTTGAAATTGATGTCAAGGGCGAGACGGGTGAAAAATACGAGCTTGAAATTACCCTTGATAAAATTACGCTTACCGCAGACAGTCCGAGAGGCGCTTTTTACGGCTTGCAGACTCTCAAGCAGATTTTCGCACACCGAAACGTACCCTGCCTTTATATTTCGGATTTTCCCGACCTTGAATTCCGTGGCTACTACCACGACGTAACGAGAGGAAAGATACCGAAGGTTGAGACTCTCAAGAGACTCATTGACGTGCTTGCGATGACCAAGCATAACGTTTTTCAGATTTACGTTGAGCACGTTTTTGATTTTCCGCAGTATGAGGGAATCAAGGAGAAAACGGGCTATTATACCGCTGACGAGATAATTGCGATAAGAGATTATTGCGAGGATAACTTCATTGATTTTCAGCCCTCGCTTTCCTGCTTCGGACATCTTTTTGCTCTTCTTGAGCATGACCGCTACAAGTATTTAAGATGTCATAGCGAGGATATATCCTACGATACCACCTGGCAGGTAAGAGGCAGACACCACACAATAGATCCGAGAAAGCCTGAAAGCTTCGAGCTTATAAAATCGCTTTTCGACGCTTATTTGCCTCTCTTCAAGAGCGAATGGGTAAACATTTGCTGCGACGAGACCTTCGACCTCAAAGCACTTGAGGAAGAGGGATGCGATTACGTTGAGCTTTACGTCGATTTTGTTACCAAGATTGTAAACCACGTAAAGAGCTACGGAAAAAGAGTTATGATGTGGGGAGACATTGCACGCGAGCATCCCGAGGCACTTGATAAGCTTCCCCGTGACGTAATGTTTATAAAGTGGAATTACAATCAGGGCGCAGAGGAATATCTGTTTGAGAGATTCAACGGAAGACTTCATATAGTAGGACCGAGCGTTTGTTCGCAATGCAGAATGTGTGAGGCAATTCATTTTTCCGTGCCGATTATCAAGAGGATAATAGGCTTTGGTATGAAGTACGGATGCCGCGGTATGCTTAACACGAACTGGGGAGACTGGGGCAACTTTGCAAGCATTGATATGTCCCTTTACGGAGTTGTATTCGGAGGCGCGGTAGCCTGGGACGTTGAAACCGACGACACTGACGAGATACATTCGGCGGTCAATAAGCATATCTATAAGTATCCAACCGGCTTTGAGCTTCACCGCCGTATCAATGAGATGCACCGCCCACTTCTTTGGAGTGATTTTGCAAGGGCTTGCTTTGACAAGATGCATAACCGCAATATTGAGCCTCTCATTACCGAGTATGACGTTTATAACGCTCAACGTGAATATAAAACGATTATGGGAGAAATTCCTCCAAACAACCACAATTCATCTGTCGAAATGCGTCTTTGCACAGAGGCAATTATGATAATGTATGAATATATGGGACTTCTTCAGGGGTATCCCATCAAGCGTATCACAAGCACTCGAGAGTGGTTGGACCTTTTCTGTGAGAAGTGGCAGGAGAAAAACAAGAAGGACGAGCTTTATAAAATCCGCGAGCTTTTTGAGTGGCTTATTGATAATATAAACTGACGGCTACGTTATCCAATCTGTCTTAATTTTACAAAAAAACAAGAGCCTTTTACGGTAGAATAAAACCGTAAAAGGCTTTTTTGCGTGTTTTTTATCAAAAATCAGTTTCGACAATCGTTTTAATACTTTCGTGGAATATAATCGAAATCTTGGCGCGATTACTGTTGAAAAAGACGAAATTGGAAAAAACTGGAAAAAATTTATCAAACCTACTTGATTAATATGGAAAAATATGGTAATATCTATTCACCGCAAAAAAGAAATAAAAATATGGGGGAAAGAAAAATGAACAGAAGAATAAAGGTCTACATAGTTGACTCAAACAACGATTACAGATACGTTTGTGCGGATAATTTAAGAAAGCTTGGAATTGACGTGGTAGGAGAGAGCGGTGACGGCTCGGAGGCACTCGGTGCAATAAAGCGCTTCAGACCCGACGTCGTTATAACTGATTTGTGGTATCCCGGGCTTGATGCAGCCAGTCTTATCAAGGAGGCTCACAGAATAGCCGCAGATTACCGTCCGTCTTTTCTTATAGTGACGGGCATCAATAACCGCAAGCTTATCGAGGAAATGCTTGTGCTTGGTGCAGACGGCTGTGTTATTAAGCCCTTTGAATACGAGAGCCTCGTATTCCGCATTAACCGACTCGTCGATAAAGGGGAGGTTGACAAGGTTTATTCAACCGACGGTGATTTTGATATCGAGGCTCAGGTCACTCAGGTCATTCATCAGGTCGGCATTCCTGCGCATATCAAGGGCTATCAGTATTTGCGCTCGGCAATAATTATGGTCGTTAAGAATAATCGGATAATCAACGAGGTAACGAAAACTCTCTATCCGACGGTTGCCTCGGAATTTAATACGACGCCCTCACGCGTTGAGCGTGCCATCCGTCACGCAATCGAGGTGGCTTGGGATAGGGGAGACGTCGATATGCTCAACTCCTTCTTTGGCTACACGGTACAGAATTCAAAGGGTAAGCCTACCAATTCCGAGTTTATTGCAATGATTGCCGATAATCTTCGTTTAAAGCTGAAAAGTCGTGTAGGTTGACGATATTATTGAAGAAAGCTGTTTTCGGGCTTTCTTCTTTTTTTGTAAAGCTTCTTTTTTTCTTTGCTTTTTCGGATTTTGCAAGCATTACTTGACAGCCGTGCAAGTATATTGTGCTTGATTTTTTTGAGTGCTAATGGTAATATGTTGTCAAGCAAAATGCGTTTTGCAAGATTATTGCCCGGAGGTATATTATGAGACTTGGTTGTATGACGTTTATCCTTGTATTGCTTGCCGTTTTAATTTCCGTCACTTCATTTTCCGCACCTAATTCATGGTCTGTTATTGAAAATGACACGGTGCTTAAAGCGACACCGACTCTTGACGGAGAGCTTGACGAGGCTTATTTTAATTCACTCAAGGTCAAGCTTGGACCGCCTGTTTACGAGGGCTCACCGTCGAACGTTAAGGCTGACGTTTATGCATTGTACGATGACAGCTACGTTTACGTTTTCTTCGAGGTGTATAATGAAAAGAATATATTAAGTGCCGCCGATTCATATATAACCGTTAATTCTCATCCCTCGGATAACGATAGCGTTGAGGTCAGGATAGGTGATAAGAGGATGGGACGGCTTCCCGATTATATCGGAGATAACAAGGATCACCATCTTATCATTGCCGATGCCTACGGAAAGCGCTGTACCGCTTACCAGAATACACTCGGGAACTATACCGCACGTCTCAAATCCGTTTCAAAAATAATCTCTGATAACGCCTATAACGTTGAGATGAGAATACCCTTGATGAGCTCGTTTGAGATGGGAGATACCGTACAGTTCAATTTTCAGGTGAACGATTTGCAAAACGTACTTGAGATGTCCGCAGGTCACATCGGACTCGGCGCAACCTATATGTCGCTCACCGATTTCAAGATTGGCGGAGATTCGGGCTTCGGTACGGTTGAGGAAACGGTTGACCGAGTAAGCTTTACCCCTCCGAAGTCAACCTCCTTCTATATAGGCGACGCGGGAATCAATCCCGACGGAATGAGCTTTATAGTTTATTACAAGGACGGAAGCGTTTACGATGCTACCAACGAAATAGGCTTCGATAAGCTCGTTTTTGATGCCTCGGGCTATACCTTGGTCAAGGCAATGTGGAACGGTCTTGAAATTCCGTTTGCGGTAACCGTTGATATCGACGGCAAGCAGGAAAAGGATTATCTTTGGGAGGTCAGCCGGAGCGGAGCACTTTTGGTATATACCTTCGGCAAGAGCTCGGCTGACGATAAGCTTTGCGAAATGCCCGATTTCTCAAAGGAGTCTCCTGCTCCGTGGAGTAAATATTCCGATATAATTAAGTCCGTAACGATTCATTCCGTTGCAGAGCTTACGACGGTTGGAGCGTATGCCTTTGAGTCTCTTGTCAATCTTGAAAGGGTGTTCGTCGGAAAAGGCACCGAGATTTATTCAATCGGAGAAAAAGCATTTGCAAAATGCGCAAGTCTTAAGAGTATGAATCTCACCGATGCAACCGTGCACATTGCAGATGACGCCTTTGAAAAGGTTAAGAGACTTGTAATTGATGCGCCCGAGGATAGCTTTGCTTATGAATATGCAATTGAACACGGCTTGTCGGATGTGATTTCCGAGCCCGAGCCTCAACCTGAACCCGAGCCCGAACCCGAGCCTGAGCCTCAACCCGAGCCTGAGCCCGAGTCTCAACCCGAGCCTGAGCCCGAGTCTCAACCCGAGCCTGAGCCTGAGCCTCAACCCGAGCCTGAGCCCGAGCCTCAACCCGAGCCTGAGCCCGAGCCTCAACCCGAG
>JAFSID010000050.1 GCA_017439965.1 Clostridia bacterium
AGAAGTTTCAGATGGAAATTTTTGTTCCTGGCAAGGAACATTTCCCGCAGTCATACTTGGCGTATTACAAGGGAATGTAACGAAGTCAGGGACGAAAATTTCCTCTGAAACCGTCAAGGGTTCGATTCTCTTCGGCTTACCAATCATTTTTGGGACGAGAGGGTTGACGGAATACGCCCTCATTATTACAGCGCGCAGAATTACGAGCATATTTCAAGGGCATTACCTCTTCCCGAGGCTGACGGAGTGAAATTTCTGTTCGGCTGTGAGGCGGATATGAATCTTGATAACATTATCGGTGTGTCCGAGTCACGCTATGACGATTTCGGATTTATCGTAATTCCCACGACTCATTGGCATTTGAGGGATATAATTCACGACGAGGTAAAGCCCTCAAACGAGCTTCGTGTCAAAACCTGGTTTGAAAAATTCGATGCTCTCCTTGACTCAAGTCTCCCCTTTCACAAGACGGGAATTGCTCACATTATCTGCCGTGCCATTGCAAGAGGCAAGCCCGAATACCCTATGTTTCTTGATATGCTTCCTGCAAGCGAGCTTGAGCGCGTGTTTACAAGGGCTGCCGAAAAGGGACTCGGAATAGAGATAAACAGCGCTGATATGACCTACGACGCAAACGAGGAGGACGCAGTTCTCCGTATATTTAAGATTGCAAAGGGCTGCGGCTGTCGCTTTTATCTCGGAAATGACGCTCACGACGTCAAGACTCTTGAGGTCTCTCTTGAAATATTTGACCGCGCTATCGGTAAGATAGGTCTTGAGGAAAAGGATAAATTTATTATTGAATGAGGTGCTTATGATTACCAACGCAGAATACGTAAAAAAGGCGGACCTTTACAAAAGACCGTTGATGACGAGAGCTGTAAAGCCCGTTTACGAGGTGGAAATAATTGCCGACGAAAAGGCGTATCAGGGAGTATCGGCAAGGGTGCTCGGAGAAGCAAGACCCGTGACACTTATGTCAGGGGATAGCGTTGTCCTTGACTTCGGTGAGCACTGTGTCGGCTATGTAAATTTGTTTCTTCACTGTGTCGGGGAGGGCATATCCGATTCACCGACGAGACTCAAATTCAGCTTCGGTGAGTTTCCTCTTGAGCTTTATAAAAATCACTCGGATTACAAGGGACTTCTCGGCAACGGATGGCTTCAATACGAGGAGAAAACGGCGGTATTCACGCCCTGCGCCGTCCGTCTTGACCGACGCTACGCCTTCCGATATATGAGGGTAGAGAGGCTTGACAACGCGCCGTATCCTATGGTGCTTGACGGAATTTCTGCCGAGTGCGTTTCGGCGGTAAGCCTTGAGGCTGCCGAGAAATATAAGGCATCCGACGAGCTGCTTCAAAGAATTTACGATGCCTCCATCTGCACTCTCAGGGACTGCGAGCAGGATGTTTTTGAGGACGGTCCCAAGCGTGACAGAAGGCTTTGGATAGGAGACCTTCGGCTTCAGGCATTGACCGATTACACGACCTTTAAAAATCTTGACCTTATAAAAAGGTGCATATATCTTTTTGCGGGATATCTCAACTCCAAGGGTGAGGTTGCGCCCTGCGTGTATCCCGACTGTCCGCCTTTCCGACTTGAGTGGACCTTTGCGGACTATTCTATGTTTTTGGTCTCCTGCATTTACGATTATTACAAGGCTACGGGAGACCGTACCCTTGCCGACGAGCTTTACGGCGTTGCCTTTAATCAGCTCGAAAAGGTCTCGTCAAGAATTGACGCCGACCTTCAGGCAACCTCTGACGGCACGTTTATTGATTGGTGTCCGAGCCTTGACAAGAGCGTAGCCCTTCTCGGAGTCTACGCCTACTGTCTCGGTCAGCTCAACGAAATAAGGGCAGACGCTTGGCTTGAGTCCGAGATAAAAAGGACTCACGCAAGACTTCGAGACTTTTTGAAAGACGGGGTACTTGTGACACCTTTGGGACAGGTGTCTCAGCACTCTCAGGTGTGGGGTGTCTTGTCGGGAGCGTTTGACCGAGACGAGTGCCGAAAAATACTTGCGGGGCTTGATACCCTTGAGACCGAGTATACCTTCCGCACGCCCTACGCAAGACACTATTATATCGAGGCGCTCGTTTTTGCAGGGCTTGAGGATAAGGCGCTTTCATTTATACGAGATTTCTGGGGAAGGATTCTTGACTCGGGCTACGATTGCTGTCCCGAGATATTCAATCCCGACAATCAATTTGAGTCACCGTATGAGGCTGCCGAGATAAACAGCGCGTGTCACGCGTGGAGCTGTACTCCTGCGTACTGGATAAAGAGACTTTGTAAAGGAGAATGACTATGAATAACACAAAAAACGAAAGAACTGTTGCTACGCAAAAATACGAAAGAGCAAGGGCAAATCTGCTTCTTGTGATAATCCTTACGGCTATAAATCTTGTGATGCTTGCCTTTGGCTCTGAAACTATGATGCTTTTTTCGGCTACCGTACCGTATATAGCTCTTGTAGTAGGAATCTTTTCGGGAATGACCGAGTTTCTCGTTATTTGCTCGGCCGTTGCCGTTGTAGGCATTTTACTGTATCTTTTATGCTATATATTTTCTAAAAAAAGGGTAGGATGGCTTGTTTGCGCACTTGTGCTGTTTGTTCTTGATACCGTCTTTCTCGTCGGCACTTATATATTTATCGAGGATCCGTCGGGCGCAATTGACCTTCTCGTACATATCTGGGTACTTTATTATCTCATTTCGGGAGTCCGTGCGGGCTTTAAGCTCAAAAAGCTTCCCGAGGAGGTTATTGAGGTTGAGGCAACCGACGTGACCGATTCCCTTGAGGAAGGGGAGAACAGCACATTTCTCCGTACGGCTGACGAGAGCGTTAAGTCTCGCGTGCTTCTTGAGGCTACCTATTCCTATTACAGAATTTGCTACCGCCGAGTTAAAAGCGTCAACGAGCTTGTTATCAACGGGCGCGTATACGACGAGTACGTTGCGGTGCTGGAAAAAAAGCATACGCTTACCGCAATGCTTGACGGACATAAAATAGAGGCAGGCTTTGACGGAACGAACAGTATAATTAAGGTTGACGGAGAACAGATTGCGTCGAAATTAAGGTGGTATTGATGAAGGTCGTTGTTGCGATAGATTCCTTTAAGGGCAGTCTTTCGAGTATTCAGGCAGGTGAGTCTGCAAAGCGAGGAATACTCAGAGCGTTTCCGAATGCCGAGGTTAAGGTTATGCCTGTTGCCGACGGCGGTGAGGGTACTCTTGACGCGGTTTTATCGGCTGTGAAAAGCGAGGTCGTTGAGGTGGAGGTCACTCTTCCGACGGGTGAGCGAGGTATTGCCCGTTACGGAATTTTAGAGGACGGCTCGGCTTTCGTTGAGGTTGCCGAGGCGGTGGGGCTTACCCGTGTGCCACTTGAAAGGCGTAACCCGATGACCGTGACGAGCTACGGTCTCGGAGAGCTTCTCCGTCACGCAATCGTCGAGCGCGGATGCCGTAGGTTTACCGTAGGGCTTGGAGGAAGTGCCACCAACGACGGCGGTCTCGGTATGCTTGAGGCTCTCGGCTACCGCTTTGCCGACGGACAGGTGAGTCGGGGTGCCGTGGGGCTTCGTGAGGTGCGTTTTGTGGACTCCTCGTCGGCTCTTCCCGAGCTTTCCGAGTGTCACTTCACTCTTGCCTGCGACGTTAAAAACACCCTCTGCGGTGATAACGGATGCAGTAAGATTTTTGCTTTACAGAAGGGCGCGCGAGAGGATGAGCTTGCCGTAATGGATGAATGGATGTCAGGCTACGCCGACGTTGTTGAAAGGCATATACCGACGGCAACGAGGCTTGCCGAGGGCAGTGGTGCGGCAGGAGGCTTGGGCTTTGCCTTTATGGGAGTTTTAGGAGCTCGTATGAGAGCGGGTATCGAGGTCGTTGCAGAGGTTACGGGGCTTGAGCGCGAGGTATCGACCGCGGACGTTATCGTCACAGGTGAAGGTCGCCTTGACGGTCAGTCGGTTATGGGCAAGGCTCCCGTCGGAGTTGCCTCGGTCGGCAAAAAATATTCTCTTCCCGTGATTGCTCTTGCAGGCTGTGTGAGGGAGGATGCCACCGCCCTTCTTGACTGCGGAATAGACGCATATTTCCCGATAGTACAAGCGCCCTGCACTCTTGAGGAGGCAATGGAGGAGAGTCGTGCCGTGAAAAATCTTGAGGCAACGGCTTATCAGGTGTTTCGTTTAATGAAAATAGGAGGACTAAAATGACAACCGTTTTACTTGTCCGACACGGTGAGAGTGAGGCAAATAAATCAAATGTATTCGCAGGCAACGTTTTGAATCCGAATCTTTCGGAAAAAGGCTTTAAACAGGCAGCCCTTTACGCCGAATACGCCGTGAAAGCTTATAAGATAGATAAGGTTTACTCAAGCAATCTTCTGCGTGCGTATAACACGGCAAAGGCTTGCGCCGATCTCTTGAAAACTGAGGTTATAGTAGACGAGGGGCTACGGGAAATCGGCGGAGGCGAATGGGAGGGAATGACTCTTGATGAAATCAAGGATAAATATCCCGAAGAGTTTCTCATCTGGTGCCGTGATATTTCCGCCTGCCGTTGTACAGGAGGCGAAAGCGTTGAGGAAATGGCGGAGCGCTTTATTAAAACGCTGACGAAAATTGCTTCTGAGAATGACGGCAAAACGTTGCTCGTTGCAAGCCATTATACGCCGATACGCGCCATGCAGGCGTATGCTCTCAAGGGAGACTTCCGAGCAATGCAGAGCTTTGACCACATTCCTAACACCTCGATTACCGAATTGTATTTCGACGGCAAAAAATGGAGTGCAGGAGAGATAAATATCTGTTCATATCTAAACGGACTTGTCGGACATATACCCAAGGCGTTAAGATAGAAAGCCTATTAGTATATTGACAGGATTAATTAATTGTGATATAGTAATTTTGTAATATTTTTGAGCCGTTTTATCGGCTGAAAGGACAGCTTATGCGTTGGGATTATATTGTATCGGGAGAATTTAATAAATACGTTGAGGAATCGAAGGGCGTATGTATTTTACCGCTCGGATGCGTCGAGCATCACGCAAAGCATTTGCCTTTAGGTCAGGATGTTTTTTCATATAAGCTTGCAGAAATGGCTGCCGAAAAGGAGAGAGTAGTAATATTTCCTCCTATGTATTTCGGAGAAAAGACGGGCGCGGGAGAATTTCAGGGAACGATTATTTTTTCAAACAGACTCATTTTTGATATACTCACGGAATCCTGTCGTGAGATTGCGCGTAACGGCTTTAAGAAGATTGTGATTCTCACCACTCACGGCGGAAATATCAATATGGCGAAAAACTTCGTGCGTTCAACCCTTTATGAGCCGCACGACTATATGGTAATGCATTACCACGATTCAAGGACGTGGCCTCGTCCCAAGGATATGCTTGAGATAATTGACGGCGGTAACCGTGATTATTTCCCCGAACTCACTGACGAGGATATAGCAACGCTTCGTGTGGTTGACGAAAAGGAAACCGTGTACGGTCACGGCTGCTTTATAGAGACCGCAGTATGTCTCGGACTTCAGCCTGAGCTTGTTGACCTGTCGAAGATAGGCGAGGTAGACGGAGACAATCAAAACAGACTTACACATCTCGCTCTCGAAGGATTTTATACACCGTACGGCTGGATGGCCGATTATCCGAATTCATATTCTTGTAATTGGGATAAGGGAAACAATGAGCGCATTGGCAGAAGCGTTGTTAAGTATTCGGTTGACAAGCTTGCTGAGGCATTCAAGCTTATAAAAGAGGATACCGCTCTTGATGAATATCATACGGAGTGGCTTGCAAAACAGAAGCTTATTGCAGAGGGAAAATGGGACGAATTATTGAAATAAACGATGCGTGCGCTACCGAGCTTGACGTCTACGCAAGGCTTACCGAGGCTCAATTGAGAAACCGACTTGACCCTGACAACGCTCTCTTTATCGTTGAGAGCCCGAAGGTCATAAAAACTGCTCTCGACTCGGGTCTTGTGCCCGTCTCACTCCTTTGTGAGAGGCGTCATATCGAGGGTGATGCGCGTGAAATCGTTGAAAGGCTTGGGGAGGCTCCCGTCTATACGGCGGAGCGTGAAATACTTGCCTCTCTTACGGGCTATACTCTGACCCGTGGCGTGCTTTATGCCATGAGGAGACCTGAGCCTCTTGTATGCGATGATATTCTAAAGGGCGCTTTTCGGGTTGCTGTGCTTGAGAATATCGTTGACTCGACGAATATGGGCGCGATATTCCGCTCGGCTGCGGCGCTCGGAATTGACGCCGTTTTGCTCACGCCCTCCTGCTCCGATCCTCTTAACCGTCGGTGCGTCAGGGTGAGTATGGGCACTGTTTTTCAGGTGCCCTGGGCGTATATCTCGGAGGACGCGTCCGATTGGCCGTCGGGCATTGAAATTTTTCACCGTCACGGCTTTAAGACGGTCGCAATGGCTCTGTCAAACGAGAGCGTGTGGATAGACGACGAGGCGTTAAAGCGCGAGGAAAGGCTTGCCATTATTCTCGGTACAGAGGGCGACGGGCTTGCTTACGAGACGGTTGCCTCCTGCGACTTCGTTGCTAAAATACCTATGATGCACGGCGTTGACTCCCTTAACGTCGCCGCCGCAGGTGCGCTGGCGTTTTGGGAGCTGAGAAAAAAATGACGGGAAAGCCGTCATTTTTTAGTGAAGAGTGAAGAGTGAAGAGTGAATAGTTGTGGTTGAAAACGGTCTTGAAAAAGACCGTTTTCTTTAATTATTAATAAAAGGGGTCTTTTTGAAAAAAGCCCCCTTTACCCGCAAAAACTTTTGTGGCTTAAAAAATGAATTGCCCTTAGTGGCAATTCATTTTAAGGTTTTAGGATTATATAGACCTAAAGTGTTTTTTGCGTTAGGTTTATATATAGCCCTAAATTGTTTTTTTGGATTAGGTCTATATATAGACCTACTTCTTTTTCTTGCGTGGACTATATATAGTCCATATTTGTTTTTTACGCAACGCAAATTTTAAATTAGATAGAAGAAAACGGTCTTTTTCAAGACCGTTTTCAACCACAACTATTCACTCTTCACTATTCTCTCTTCACTCATTACCGCGTGCGGTAATAACCACGCTTGCCGAGATGACGAGTGCAGAGCCGATAACCGTGCGGAGAGTGAGGGGCTCGGCAAAAACGAGAACTCCTATAATAACGCTCGTGATGGGCTCAAGCGTGGATAGAACGGACGCCCTTTCGCCACCTATAAAAAATGTGCCCTTCTGGAAGAGAACTACCGCTATTGCCGTAACCGTCTGCGCAAAGACGAAGCAGAGCACCCATCCCACAATTGTCTTGGGTAGTGCAAGGCTTCCGCTTGCAAGACAGAAGACGAGCATTATCACACTGCTTGCCGAGGCAACGTAAAGGGTGAAGCGTTCACCGACCTCGTCGAGATGCTTATAGCGTGTGAGCATTAAAACGTAGGTGGCAAAGGTAAGACCCGACAGAAGTGCGAGCAGGACCCCCTTAAGATTGATGGGTGCGCCCGTATCGTAAAACATCGAGATACCGACGATACAGAGGAGCACGCTTATAACGCTGGTTGCCTTAAGCCTTTCTCCGAGTAGAATGCCTCCGACCACGACAAGCGCAGGATATACGAAGTGGAGCACGGTTGAAGTGCCCGAGGGAATGTAAACGTAGGAGGTGAAAAGCAGAAGGGGGGTAAGACAGCAGCCGAAAAGCGCTAACAGTGAAAGCTCGGGGATGCGCTTGGGTGAAATTTTCAGGGTCTTATCCTTCTTTATTGACATTGTTGCGAGTGCGGGAAGGGCGAGAAGGTTGCGTAAAAATACAAGCGTCATGGCGTTTGAGCCGTCGGCGTATATGTATTTAGCCATAAGCGGCATACAGCCGTAAATGACGGCGGACAGTATTACCATTACATAGCCCTTTAAAAGCCTTGAGTTCATTCGTAGCTCCTTAATTGAGGTGCTTTGCGAAAACAGCCTCGGAAAATAGTTATTATAGCATAGTGACAGCTTTTTAATGCGTCATTGACAATTTTATCACAAGTATTGTTGAAAATCAATATATAACGAGGTGTAATTTTATACGATATGTGAATGAAAATTAATAATTTTTCTACATATATATTTAAAATATTGACAAAGAGTGTCAAAAATGATAAGATATTATAGATATATTATACGCATTTTTTGACCGGAGGAATTATGAAAAGGATAATATATTTGCTTATTGCTCTTCTCCTTGCCGTATCGGTCGTGACGGTCTTTGCCGTCGCCGAGGACGATTCGGGCTCTCCCAAGCATATACCGAGAGTCGTATCAATCGTTTTTGACGATTCGGGAAGTATGTTTCTCGGAGCGGGCTCTGAGGGCTACACGGACAGATGGGCTTACGCCAGCTACGCTATGCAGACCTTCGTTGCAATGATGGACCCCGAGGACGTATTGCACGTTACCTACATAAGCAACACGCTGCCGCACGATGAGGCAGACCTTTCCATAGCCGAGAAGCAGAGCACCGTCGAGCATTTTGCAAAAACGCAATTCGGCGGAGGCACTAAGAACAAGCTGAGCGAGGCAGCCGACCTTCTCGTTGAGGAATACGGGAAATACGGAAATGACGCAATATACTATTACGTCGTTATGGTAGACGGCGTGCTTGATATCGGTCAGGGCGATTTTGCCACCGACCTTCCCCGTGAGGTAAGCTCGCTTGAGAAGGCTCTTGAGGGAGCTGAGTTTGACGCCATATTCTTTTCCATGGGTCAGAAAATAAACGTCGGCAACGTCAGAACCAGCGTTGCAACGACGAGTGACGAGATAGTCCGAGAGCTTCAGACGGTTTCCACCGAAATAATGGGACGAACCGACGTGACGGACGGCTGTAAAATGAGTGACGGCTTGTTGAGTCTTGAGCTGAAATATCCCGCGCTCAGCGTTACGGTGTTTGCTCAGAAGCCTGACGGAAGCTTTGAAAACGCTTCGCTTTCCATGAAGAGCAACGGCAAAGCAACGGGCTACGACGTCAATACCTACGGCGTTGCCTGTCCCGAAGAGCTTACGAAAAGCTACGTCAAGCCCGCAAGGCTTATTGATTATCCCGGTGACGATGAAAAGGGAGTCGATCCCCAAAATCCTCCGAGAGGCTTCGTCTCCATAATTACCAACGGAGATAAGCCTATTCCCAAGGGAAGCTATTCAATTGACCTTTCAAAATACGATTTGAAAAAGAGCGACCTTATCGTCCTCGTTGAGCCTGCGGTAAAGATAGGCTGTGTGTATATGGTGGGGGATGAGGAGTACAGCTCATTCAGTGATATCAAGGAGCATCTCAAGGACGGTGACGAGATCGTCGTTTCCTGCGGACTCTACGAGATGACTCCCGACGGCAAGCTCGGTGACAAGGTACCCTCAGACGTGCTTTCACCGAACTATAAGCTTTATATCAACGGCAACGAGATTACCGCAAAGAAGAATAACAAGGAGGATTCCTTCGTCTTTACGGTGGATCCCGAATACGCCGACAAGGAGCTTAAGATCGAGGCAAGGCTTGAGGGCTATCAGCCCTTCGTGAAGCGTGAAAGCTTCGGCAAGATTTCGACGAAGCTTGAATTTGACGTTGATGATATTGATTTCAAGAGCCGTGAAACGATTACCAAGAAAAACTGGCAGGCTTGGGTAGACGGTGATATAGCCCTTGAGTATCCCTTGAAGGAGGCGGATGGGGCAACCCTTTCACGACTTGATATTATGGTTCAAGGCTATAACGGAATAAAGGGTGGAAAATGCACCGAGCTTGACGTGACGCTTTACGGGAACAAGGTGGTATTCAAGCCCGACGTTATCAAGGGGCAGGAGTTCTCCGCACTTCCGGACAGCTTTGCGGTCAGCCTTCTTGCCGACGGCAAGGAGCTTGCGATAATCGTGGTCAGCGTTATAAGACCTCAATACAAGCTAACGACGAAAAACGAGCTTGAGGGCAAGACGCTTTCGGCAGACCTTTTAACCGACAACGACAAGAGCGTCGTATTTACTCTCACTGCCGATTACGACGGCAAGGGCTTTGAAAAGCCGATTGAGGATATAACTTTTGAGCTTGACAGCGGTAAGCTGACGGGCGATACGGAGGAGGACGGTGCAAGCCTTTCCTTTACTCCTAAATTTGATGCAGATAAAAATTCTCCCGCCGATATACTCGGCTCTGAGCATAAGGTCTCGGTCAGAGCATTTGCCGACGGTGAGGAGGTAACGGCGGCTACCGTCTCCTTCTCGGTCAGCAACGCAGCTTATAAGCTGACGGTTGACAATCCTATATCCGAAGCATTTACGCTTGACAGCATTAAGAGCAACACGCAAAGAATAACCTTCACGGTGCTTGCCGATTATACGGGCAACGGAAGCTTCGGCTCGCTTGCCGATTGGGACAGCGGAGCTTATGAAAGGCTTACGGTTACCTCGGGCAAGCTTCCTGGTAAATTCGAGACCCTTTACGATGCAGGCGGTAAAGCCGTTGGCAAGTCCTTTACCCCGATTTACGACGAGAATAACGGCAACGGTGTCGTGTTTACCGAGGTTGCGGGGCGTGTACATACGGTTAAGGCGACTCTTGATTCACTTGAAGCCGAGACTACCGTTGAGGTGGCTTTGCCCGTTTTTGACGTGCTTGTAAAGAAGGAAGGCCTTGAGCTTGTCGAAACCGAGCTTAAGGGGAATACCAACGGAGTTGAGTTTGAGGTGCTCCGTGACGGCAGACCGCTGAACGCAAGAGAGCTTGAGGGACTCGCACCTTACGAGGTGAGCGTTGAGAAAAGCGCTAAGCGTATAAAGCTTACCGCAACTGTCAAGACGGATGCCGACGGCTCGGCTTATCTGTCGGTCGTGCCAAGCTTCAAGGGCTGGCGGTTTATTTCCTCAGCGCTTTGGGAATGGCTTTTGCCGTTTCAGATAAGAAACGGCGAAAATACCGTTGAGTATACTCTTGGCGATAAATCAGCCACCGCAGGCTTTCTGATAACGCCTGATACGGTTGCGGGGATAATTGGCGTTATTATAATAGCAATTCTTTTGTTTATCAATTGGTGGAGAACCTGCGTTCAAACTCATATGAGATTTGAGAAGGGCACGTTTTACACTATTGATTTCAAGAGCTCAAACGGAAAATACAAATGCAATGGTGTAAAACGGAGACATAAGGCAGCGATTTGGAAGGGTATGCAGATGCTTTTTACTCTTCGACCTGCAAAGCATTACGAGGAAAAGCATACGTTAGAGGGAAAGAGCATTATCTTTTCAACGCAAAATTTAGCAAGAGCGACGGGTATGTTTGCATTAGTGTTTATATCTCCGATACTGTCTGACGTTGTGCTCCTGCTGTATTCCGTAAAATCGGGCAGCACCTTCTACATAGAGACGTATCCGTATTGCATTTCACCGTGTGGCTTGGTCTATGCTGACAACAGCAACATTTCCAAAATATGCGTGAAAAAATCAGCAGACGAAAACGAAATTCCTTCACTTGAAGGCGGAACGCTTATGAGTCCCAATAAAGGAAATAAGCCGTTACCCGTAAAAATGGAGTTGAACCGATATATTATCGTTCCCAAGCCAAACAGCAAGGACGTTTCGGTAATTACCTATTTGCTTGAATCGGACAAGAAAAAAATAAAGAAGCAATTAAAAAAACAAAAGTAAAAAATAAAGGAGAACGACATGAAAAGGAACTATTTAATCGGTCTTGGCGGTAGTGGCGGTAAGATTATTACTCACCTGTACAGCCGCTTAATGAGAGAAAGGGGAATCTCTTTCGAGAGTGACGTTGAATGTATTGCCATTGATACAGAGCAATCAGCACTTGAAAAGCTTTCCGAGCTTGGCGTAAAAAAGGTTTTGATAAGCGGAGAGGGATGTGTCGGAGATTACTTTAATGCATTGCCTGAGGATGTTGGAGAATGGTGCCCCAACACTGAGGATGATACGGTTTTCTTCAACAGTGATTTATTTAACGGAGCTTCTCAGTGCAGACTTAAGTCGCGTCTTTGCCTTGCAAGATTTCTTAAAAACGAAAACAACGAATTGAGAAGAGCAATTGAGTCGTCTCTTGAGGTTTCTTCGTCAACCGACGGTTCATCCAACAGACCTCCTATCGTGCTTATTGCATCCTCTATCGCAGGCGGTACCGGCTCGGGTATCTTTATTCAGACGGCGCTTTACATCAAGAAGCTGTTCAAGGAAAAGTATAACATTCCCAAGGTTATTATTCACGGCTTATTTGCCTGCCCCGATTTGTACGAAAACGTTGTTAAGCCCGAACAGAAGAGAAGCATTTTTGCCAATGCATACGCTGTAATCCGTGAGCTTAACGCCTTCAACCTCATTTGCGGTAACGACAAGACCGACGCATACGGTGCAAAAATTGATCCCGATATTGAGATATCCACCGATTGCGAGGGTAACCTCTTTACGAAGGACCAGGAGGGCAGATACGGTGACAAGCCCTATGATTTTATGTATTTTATTGATAAGGTTTCCTGTATGAGCACCGTACATGACGATATAGGCGAGTATTATAAGGAAATGGCAGATATTGCCTATTCGCATCTTTATACCGATATTTCCGACAGAGTATGGGAGAACGAGTCCAACGAGATGAACAATCACACTATGGCTCCCGGCTCAATTTACGGAAGTGCGGGTGCTTCCAGTATCGTATATCCCTATGATGACATCATCAAATATTTTGCCAGCCGTTCCATAAAGGAAAGCGTGGATACCGTATGGTATGAGCTTGAGAAGCTTTGGGAGGCGTATTACGCCGAAAAGGATGCAGAGGCACGCGCAACCGGAATGCCTAAGTATATCCCCGAGGATAACGAGAGAGCAGAGCATTATATAAATGATTTTGACAACCTTGTAAAGACCGCTCATAACAGCTCCTCCAACCGTTATGCATTCTTGGGCAAGGAGGTTATGGCAGACGATGATAAAACCGTTGTCGATGCGCTTTTGGGCACGATAAAGGCTAAAGCGACCTCCTTTATCACTTCTAAAAAAATCGATTCTATCAAGAGCGATTGCGGCTTAACCGAATTAGACGGTGCCAAGGTAAGTATAAACGACAGTATAGACGAGTATTCCGTTTTTGAGCGCGATACCGACGATAAGTTCAGTGTTATACAGAATCTTGACAACGCACTTGAGAATTATTGCACTAAGGCGCTTAAAGCTGTAATTGATTACTCTATGACCTTTGCAAACAAGATTTATTGTGACGACCTTGAGCTTTGCAGCCTGAACGACAGAAGTGAGTTTGGAATAATCAACGGCGCTTTGACCAAGGACGGAGAATGGGCTCATCCTGTTGCAGTACGCTATATTCTGTATTCGTTAAAGAAGAAGTTCGACAGCGAAATGAAGAGCATCTGGAAATCTGTAAACGATACTCCTGCGGACGATGATGAGGACATACTTAATCATCTTGTCGGCATTACCGTTGCAAGCCAGAAGAAAAAGCTTAATAACAACAGTAAATCCGAAAAGACCAACGAAGATATTCTCGAAGCACTTTTAAAGAAGATGATTGGCGGTAAATCAGCCGCTAAGCTTAAGGTAGAGGAATACTTTACCGAATTGAATTCTACGATAAATTCTATTGATACCGTTCTTGCTGATGCCTTGCTCTATTTCTCGTATCTCAGAATACAGGACAAGATAGACGCTTTGATTGCTGAATACGAGCTGTTCTTCGATAATCTCAAGACCTTCTGCAACAAGGCAGACGCTACTGCGGTTAGCTATTCCACCCTTCACGATAACAAGACTGATGCCTTGTACGTTTGTGCTTCTTCTGAAATTAAGGATAAGATGTACTCCGAGGTTGGCAGAAATATCAACACTCAGACGGGTGAGATAATCAGTAACGTAAGCTGTGCTATATTCACTGCTCTCAGACAAATGGCGGCTAATACCGTTGCTAAGAAAAAGAATATGAGCACGACGAAGATAAACGGCACCATAGAAGGTATATTCCAGTCGGTATTCTCTATCGTGGCTGACGGAATCAAGGATATTCCGAGTGTTCGCAATATGGACAAGAACGTCTTTGACGCAATGCTTTACGAATATGAATTGACCGATGAAAACGCAACGGCAAATATCAGCAATTACAGTAATAGTGAGATAAAGACCGCTAAGGAAATAATCGACAGATTCTTCGTTAAGAAGTTCTCCACGCTTGTTTATCTTGCCGCTCCGCTCCTCGTCTTTGGAGCTAAGGACCCTTACAGTGGAATGTTTGACAAAAACGAAAACGGAGTAATCAAGGAGAAGCCGAGCTATTCAACCTATTACAGATATTTGTCCTTCAACAGAGACGTTGGCAACAGCATTGTTAAGCTTCTCGGAGGCAACGGTGATGCAAATCAGTTCTATTCTTCTCTTGCAACCAGCCTTCCTAAAGATTCAAACGATCAGACTGTATCCTTTGATACGGTATACAGTGAGAAGGTTAATAAGTACACGCTTCTCTGTTACTCGACCGTTCATTGTCTCCAGCCCTATCAGATCAAAGCATTCGACGAGCTTAACGGCGGACGCTACTATGAGTATTATGCTGAAAGAATTGCCGAGATGGAGGACAGTCAAAGATATTCTCTCACACCTCATCTTGACAAGCGCTGGCACAAGAGAGGCTGTATGCCGTTTATCAACGTTAACAAGGAGCTTAAGAGCCGTCTTGATATCGGAAAGGCGTTCATTTATGCGCTTTGCTTCGGCTTGATTCGTTATTACAAAAACGGAAGCGACGTCAAATACGTATTTGCGGCACCTCCTCAGTATCCCGCGGAAATCATTATATACAAGGGTCAGACCGTTTCCTACAACAACATTAACCGCGTTATGTGCTGGTTTGCAGATCAGGAGCCGTTGGTTGAAAAGTACGCGGCTAAGTTTGACAAGGCTATAAACGCGGAGATTGCGGAAATGATCGAGGCCGGCGGAGATACTGTCGGAGGATATAAGAGAGCTATTACCAGGAAATCGAAGTTCTTCCACTGGATGAAGGTCAATATGCTCCGTCCCATTGATATTATGGGCTCAAAGAACACTCGCGCAAAGGCAATTCAGGAGGAGGAGCCCATAAGCCTTCTTGAGCTGGCTTATCAGCTTCACGTTCGTGAAGAAATGCTTGGCGAGAGCGACAGAAATTATGCAGAGCTTATAATTGACGTGCTTTGCGAGGTCATTGACCTTTATGCAGCGGCACCGTTTAACGCCGACGATATCAAGGAACAGAGAGAGCACAGCGTTGGCTATACCAATTACCTTGACGTCGAGCAGCACATTGCGTCTCAGTTCCTGAGCGAATACGCTAAGTCGGTTCTTAAGAAGTCTGCCATTAAGACTAAGGTTAATACCGAGGAGCCTGCTGAAGAAGCTCAGGAGGTCACAAAGAAGAGACGCGGCTGGGATGCTCCTATCGAGGAGCTTGTAGAGGAAGATGAGTCTTTGAATACCAAGAAGCTTACAATTGACGGTATCAGCGAGACTGATCTTGAAAACAAGAGAATCCGTTGGGCAATTGATTTGTTCAATATGTTTCTCAACGATAAGGACTAATAATTAATTATCAAAGGGGATTTTAACAGAATGAGAACGATAGTTATCAATACTACAAATGAAATAAGTGATACAGGGTTGGATTTTTTGTTCAAAGCCCCCTTTGATTCAAGTGCTTTTCTTTGGTACGACTGTAAATTATCCGAAATGGGTGAGTGTGCAGAGGATATCAAGAAATCACTTATAACAACTACTGATATTGTTGATAAGGACTATAATCTTATAGTCCTTATCGACTTGTATTTTTTGCCTTACGGAAAAGCGTGCAATATGATAAGCCTGTACCAAAGGCTGTTGGTTAAGTATATTTCCGACGTATTTGTCAGTGATTATTGCTTTCTTAACGGTATGGTTCCGCAAAATATATCCGTTGCTTTTTTGGATTCCTCCTCCAATAGCTTTAATATAGAGTTTTATCAAAAAAAGAGCAATGCCGTAGAGCAGGCAAGAGAAGAAAGAGAAAAAATTCTTTCAAAAGAAAAAAAGACGCGCATTAAAACCGATAAGAACGGAATGCTTGTAGATCTCCCCGACACCGATGACGACAGCGTGAGCGTATATTCTCCCGAGGACAAGGCCATAATGCTTTTGTTTGGCTGGAGCGAGGGGATTGACTCAAAGTCAATCAATTGGAGACTTAAGCTTTCAAACGGAGAAGAGCTTGATTTTTCAAAGGTATTTTCCGCTATATCGCACGGAATTTCACATTCCTTTGAGGGCGCTAAAATTTTAAGGACTTTATTGAGAGACATAAACGATGCTCTCCCATCCTTTAGCGACGGGGATTTCGAGGGCACGATGATTTATGAGCTTTCGCTTCCCAGTGATATCAACAAGACGGTGAACGTTTTGTCCTACCGTTTTCCGAGAGAGAATGAAAGACAGCTCGTCGAGGGATATTTTACGATTTACGCAAACGTATTCTCCTGCATAGGAGACGGAACGGTGCTTCGCTCGGTCAAGCCCTTTAACGACGGAGACATTGAGATGCTTCTCAAGAGAGCAAGGGCAAAGTACAAGCACTATTCCGAGGATGAGAACATTGAGCTTGAGACCGAGGACGTAAGGCTTATAGTTGAGGGCAGAGAGAAATTAAAGAAGATGTTCGTAGATGACGCCGAGGAGCTTTACGGCTTGAAGAGTGTTGACGGCAGGGATACCTGCGATAAGATACGAAACAAGGTTGCCTCAATTCTCGGCATAAAGGGTGACGGCAAGGATAAGAGCATAGGCGTTGATTTTACCGCCTTCAAGACGGCGTTCGATTCAAAAAATCACAAGGGCAACGCCGCCGCTTTAATAGAGGATTACAGATATAAAATTGACAATGATCGTGAGTCGGGAGGTCGAGAGGGACTTCAGGATAAGCATCTGAGAAAGCAGAGGCTTTCCTCCTCCCTTGACAAAGGCTTCAAGGCTCTTGTAGAGGCTATATACGAAAATTACGATGCAGACAGAATAAAGGCTCAGAATAAGAAGCTTATTGACAACTGCTACCGCTCCTTCTGGGATTCCAGGGACAAGCAATCTCACAGGACGCTTATTGAATACATAAACGGGCTTAAGCCTGCCGACAATTCAGGCAATCACGAGGAGCAGGTCAAGCAGGAGCTTGACGACGTGAAGAACGGCGACCTTCATTTTTACAGAGCTGACAAGGCGGACGATTACAACAAGCTGGTCGAGGAGATAACCGACGTTGAGCATAAGATATGTAAGAACCGTGACGTGCTTCTTGAGACCCGCTCACTCGCTCTTCGCTACGACGACATCAAGCGCCGTGGAAGACTCGGTACGCTGGCTGTTGTGGGAGGACTTATTGCCATTGCTACGGCAATACTTCCCTACATACTCATTCAGGGACAGTCCATCAATTCAAATATCGTGCATCTCGTTCTTTACCTATTGTTTACCGCAGGCTTTGCGGCACTGTATCTCATTGCATCCATAATCTTTTTGAACGGTATTATAAAGAAAAAGAGAGCGCTTATGAGTGAGGCGGCAGACCTGTTTGCCCAGAGCGTATGGGACAGATGGGAAAGTGCCGTGGCGTTCTACACCTTTTACGCCAAGACCACCGTTGAGGCTGAGGCTCACAAGCTTATCTGGTCAGAGGTTGAGGAAAGAGTTGAGAAAAACCGCAGATACTGTGCCGAGCGTAACAATCACAAGATACGGCTCGGTCATATGATAGGGCTTGTAGACCGCTTTATCACACGCCTTAAATACTCCACCGACGACGGAGCGGAGAGCTATTCCTTTGAGGGCTGTGATAAGCTCAAGGGTCATGAGGCTTATTATACAGAGCATAACAGACGTATATACAGCATATTGGATAAGGATTTCTGTTCCGATTGCTGTAAGACCGATAACAACAACGGAGAGGAGGACGAATAATGCCCGTACTGTTTTTTACACTTAAGATACTTGCAATATTGACGGTTATGGTCATTTTCTCATTGCCCTTCTTCCCGTCAAAATTCAGCTTTTCACTGGCGCACGAGGGCTACGACAAGCCTCGCACCTGGAGAAATTTAGCCTTCGTTTTCGAGTCGGGGCTGGTAGGCTTTCTGATACTCTGCGTTGCACCGCTTATCAAGAATTTACTTCATAGGTTTTTCGCGCTCAAATGGATCAAATTTTTAGTTGACCGTTTTGTCGGCGAAAGAATTGAATATTGCTTTGACGTGCTTGTGGTAATTGCGTCAAATCTCGTCATTATCTGGTGCTTTTTGATTGTCAAGAGAATCGTGAGAGCGCTCCTTGACAAGCTCGTTTACAACGAGACCCGTGACAGCAATAAAAAGGACAAAAAGCGCAAGCAGAAGAAGGATAAGAATAAGAAGAAGGACGAGAGGGATACCTCCGAAAAGCGTCTCAGAAGGCTTCGTGCCGATTCGGTCATAAAGCCGAAGGGAGACGCATCCGACAAGGAGGTCAAGACATATTCCAAGGAATATATCAAGAAAAAAGCCCAAGCCTCCGACACCGACGGCAAAAAGAAAAAGCCGAGTCAGGAGGAGGACGACGTATCCTTCCTTAAATTTATCAAGCTCATCTGGTTCAGTATCGTGGGCATTTTTTACGAGGAGGAGGACGAGCACGAATACCTCAAGGTACGTGCCTACCGCTTCTCAAGAGAGCTGAAGATATTCCTTTATCTTATAGCGGCGGTATATCTCATAGCGCTTGCGCTTATGCTCGTGCCCATATTCTTCAAGCTGGAAATTGCGGGTCAGGACTTTATTTACACGGTCTGCAATTGGCTGGTCGTAAACACCTACGTTTACCCGATGATATCCATCGTAATTCTGTTTGAGGCTGTTTGGTTCCTCAGCGGAGAATGTCGCAAGCCCCGTGAGGCTGAAACGGATCTTCTCTCCTTCGTCAACGGCACCAACACCGAAAAGAAGATAGATTTTCTTGAAATAAAGAAGTCGATTCTCGACAAGCACGGAGAGAATTACAAAATCAACTGCTTTAAGGTTGACGGCGCAGGCGGAAATACGGGTACTCCGAGCGATAAGGAATGTATAAAAAATATACACGATGCCATAAGGTCGATTATGGGCAAGGTGGATAACGATTACCTTCAGGGTATTGAAAAAATGCTTGAAGGCGAGCACGTTCTGTTCGACTCCTCTCTCTATTCCGCACTCGGAACGTATATTATTCAATACCTTTTCGTAACCCTTGCGTTCGGCAACCGAGCTCTTTTCGTTTGCAGTGACAAAAACGAGGTGGAGAAGGCTCTTGAGTATCTCAACGAGGGCTTCAAGTCTATAACCAAGACCTCTCAGGTGCTTTGGCGTATCACTACCCGTGAAAAAATGCATAAGGGTCAGACTCCCGATATCCTTCTCGTAACTCCCGAGCATTTTCTTGACAACTCAATATTCGTTGACGGAGCAGGCTTCTTCGACGAGCTTTCCGACGTATTCGTGCTTGACGTTGACAAGATAATTCCAGCAAACAATTATTACTGTCTCATTATGTCCAAGCTTCTTGAAAGAGGTACTCTCTCCTTCAACGAGCGCTTTGACGAGGAGACGGTTGAAAAGCGTATCCGTTACAGCTTCCTCGCAAACGGCTTCGTTCTGGGGCTTAACAACAGTATTTGTCAGTTCTTTGGAATTGCAACGGGCGAGCTTAATTATTTCCGCTCCTCCAACCTTGCCTCAAGTGTTGAGACGTTCGTCTGGAATAAGGGCACGAATCCCACGCTTTACGTTGACAACGGAGCAAGTCAGGTTTCCCTTGAGCTTCAGATAGCCAAGGAGGCCTGCAATATGGGTATCGAGGACGTGACGCTTATCTCCGAGTCGGCTGTCTACGGCGGTCAGCTCGGTGAGCTTCCCAGCCTTAATTTCAACCGTTACAGCTTCTCCGACGTGCCTTACGGCTACGTTATAGTTGCCGATAACAAATTCAATCTTCCCAATACCATATACAATTATTCGCGCTATTCGGGTCACGGCACGTCTATGCTCCATATCGTGAGCAGGCCGTATCTCTTGAGGGACTATTTCAACACCAAGGCTGAGAAATACGCCTCCTCCTACGACGAGTACATAAGCGAGACCATGAGCGAGCACGCAGACCCGCTCAGATCTCAAATGATTGCGTTGCTTTGCGATGCGATATACGGCATTGAGATATGCTCGTTTATGGAGCGTGCCTCCGAGCTTCTCGGCGAGGAATACCGTCCCGATGAGCCGAGCGCACTCGACCGCTGTATTTCAGCCTGCCTCAATATGGCGCTCAATACTCAGGACAGTGACCTTGAGCCGAAATATTCAAGCAGGACCAGAATCAATTCCGAGCTTGAGAGTAAAAAATTCATCGTTCTCAAGAATTACGACGATATTTTCGCAAAGCTTCTTGAGGGCACCGAGACCGTCAAGCTCAAGTATGCAAACTCCAACAGCGACGAGCATATTTCGGTATTCCGCCGCGAGATTGCACAGAGCTTTATTCCGGGTCAGGTGCTGGCGCATAACAACAGAAGCTTTACCGTCAAGGCTCTTGACGCTCAGAACGGTGTTTTGACGCTTGACGATACGGGCGCTACCGTAAACGTACCCTCCGATTATATTCAGACCAGACACTATAAGATAAACGGCGTTGAAAATTGCAAGACTATCAATGCTAACAGTTGTTATCATGCCGAAACGAGCGTTGTATCCAGAGTTGATTTCAAAACCTACGATGCAAGCGTTTCCGTGGATACCGTGGGCTATTACGCAATTGAGGAGGGCTTGCAGACTATTAACCTTAAAGACCCGAATTTCGCAAGGAACGTAAGCCTTGACGGTAACGGGGATATAATGGCTCAGCTTCACCGTGATATCAATACCCGTATTATGCTGGTAGAGATTACGGCTGACGTCGAGTACGATAACAGCACCGCGTATACTCTTGCGGTAATACTTCAGGAGCTGATGAGAACACGCTTCCCGCATCAGCACCGTTCAATATCGGTCTGCCCCGTGCTTGAGGGAGACGTTGAGGGCTTTTTGGCAAAGAATCCCGCCATCCGTGACCTTTATCCGAGATTGGTTGACGATTTCGGCAAGACGGCTGCCGAGGTAAATCCCGTTGCTCCCGAGGCTGAGGGAGAGGGCGAGAGCAAGAAGCCCGTAACCGTTAAGGCAGTAATTATTGAGGATATCGAGGGCGGTAACGGAGTCATTGATACCCTGGCAGATGCCAACGGTCTTTTGATGCTCAACACTCTCCACCTTATTGCTGATTTTCTGAAATGGTCCGAGTCCACCTCGGGTCAGGAGTTTAACTATCTCAATTTCGGCTACGACGAGCTTCCCGAGCTCTTCAACCTCGGCAAGCTTGACGAGATAATGAGACAGTTCCGTCAGGATATTGCGGAGTCCAGAATAATCCGCAGGGATTCCGAAGAGCTTTGCTTCTTCTGTCATTCGGCAAAGGACGAGCTTCAGGTGCTTTCGGATGAACGACGTATGTGTCCCGATTGCGTTAAAACGCCAATCGACACCTTTGATAAGCTTGACGGCGTATTTGCCGAGGTTATAAAGGCGCTGACAGACAGTACGTCGGTTGCCGATACGATGCCCAAGGACGTGAAAATTGATTTCGTTTCCTCAAAGGAGCTTGTTGAATATCTTGAGGATATCAGATTTGACTTTGAGAAAAACGAGCTTCCCATTGCGCTTTGTAACCGTACCAAGCGAATCATATATCTTGAGTACGGCTTGCCGAGAGTATCGGCTATTGCCTCTATTGCCCGTATAATTGCTGAGCTGTGGCAGGATGCCAACGTCAAGAACGACGGCTCGCCGATATTCGCGGGTCAGCTCGATTACGTTGAAATTCAGGCGCTCTGGCTTCTTAAGCTCACCGCGGATGCGGAGGCGTTTGAGGAGTTCTACCGTACTCACGAGGGCTTGACCGAGCTTAAGCTTGAGCTTGCAAAGCTCGGCTCACGCGACAGCTTTGCCTACCTTTTGGGTGAAAAGGGTAAGGATTCCGACGACGACAGCGACGACGGTGACGACGGCTCGATAGTCATTGACCGTGTTGACGATCCCGAGGCTACGCCGAAATATTTCTATAATATGCTCTCTGACGAAGAGAAGCGTATATATGAGAAAATCGAAGAGGCTGTCAAGAATTGTGAGCCTCATACCGAGGACTTTACCGTCAGCGTTGACTGCGCAAGATGCTCCGAGCTTGTCACTATGGTCAAGTACGACCATCCCGAGATATTCTGGTGTCAGTACGTTATCGGCACCGTAATCAAAAATTCCTCAACGGGCTGTGCCAAGAACGTAATTCTGAATTACGTTATGGACAAGAAGGAGATTGAACGCCGTCAAAAGCAGATAAGCCGTGCGGTCAAGGACTTTATGAAGGGAATAAATACCTCTATGAGCGATTACGAGGTAGCCCTTCGCGCTCATGAGAATATCATTGAGAGAATTGACTACGATTCCATAGGACTCGATGAGCAGGACAGAGACTCAAGCTCCTATAAGAAGCCTGATAACCTTCGCTCGATATACGGCGTTTTCGTTGAGAAAAAGGCTGTCTGCGCAGGCTACGCCTTTGCCTTCCAGTATCTGCTTCGCTGTGCGGGTATTGAATCCGCCTACGTCGTAGGTCCTTGTCATTCGGGCGGCTTGCACGCCTGGAGTATGGTAAAGCTTGAGGGTGATTACTATTACGTTGACGTTACCTTCGACGATGCCAGCAATACCGACGAAAAGAAAAATCACAACGAGGGACCCTCTTACGATTATTTCTGTATTACCTCCGAGGAGCTTTACAAGAGCCGTAAGCTTGACAATCCCGAGTGGTATCCCGAGTGTACCGCAACCAAGTGCAATTACTTCGTGAGAAGCGGTCTGTTGCTGAAATCCTACGATACGGATAAGCTTACCTCGGGCATCAGAAGAGCGTATGAATCGGGTAAGGACAGCGTCAGCTTCAAGTTTGAAAACGAACAGCTTTACAGACTTGCTTGCAGACGTCTGTTTGATAACGGTGAGGCGTTTGACGTGCTTCAAGCTGCGGGCTGTAAAATGAACAATTACAGATATCGCAAAAATGACGAGCTTTATACCGTCAGAATTTTCTTTAAGAAATAATGAAAATCGGACTCTTTCGATATGAAGGAGTCCGTTTTTTTCTTTGGCTGATGCCAAGGGAAATGATGTTTGACCTATGGTCAAGTGATGAACGATGATTGACCTGCGGTCAAATGATGTGTTTTCCATTTGGAAAACATTAAGGAAGAAAACCGCAAGCGGTTTTCAAAAAATTATATTATATAAGATTAAGGCTATATATGAACTTGAACTGTTTTTAGATTAGGTTTATATATAGCCCTAAATTGATTTTGAGAATAGGTCTATATATAGCCCTAAATTGTTTTTAGAGTAGGTCTATATATAACCCTAAATTGATTTTTAGGTTAGGTCTATATATAACCCTAAAAATGAATTGCCACTCAGGGCAATTCATTTTTTAAGCCACAAAAGTTTTTGGGGGTAAAGGGGGCTTTTTTCAAAAAGCCCCCTTTTATTAATAAAATAAGCGGACTCAACGGAGTCCGCTTTCAACTAAACTGTTCTGAGTCCCTTGGGGTAATGGTTTTTGGCAACGCCCGAGGTGACCTTGACACCGCCGAGAGAGGCTCCGTCAACCGTAACGCAAGCCCAGCCGTCAGGAGCATCGGTATTGAAGATCTCGCCGTGTAAAAACTTTTTAAGCTCGGTAGAGTCGGTAGACAGGTCTATCTTGTTTTTAAACAGTATTCCGAGAGCTGAGAAAAGCTGATGATGGGGACGGAATACGCGCTTTTCCACCTTGCCGAGAGTGACTCCGCAGGAGTAGGTTACCCTTTCGGGTACGGGGAGGTTTTCGGGAACGAGCACGATATTTTCCTTAAAGACGGCAAGCTTGCCCTCGGGAAGCTTTTCAAGATTCTTCTTTAAAAACTCCTCGCATATTTTCATATCCTCGCTCGGAATTTTTTCGAGCGCCGAGGATACGAAGGCTTTTTCATCTCCGTCAATTCGTTCGAGCAGGGCGAAAAACTGTCCCTCTCCGAGTGACGAGTGAGGGTATACCCTTCTCATATCGGGATTGCCGATACCGTCTGAGGAGGCGTTGATTGATTTTTCACTCGGTGTAACAAGCTTGAAATCGGGGTGGGTATTTAAAAAACACTCCACGTTTTCCTCGTTCTCCTCAAGCGAGAAGGTGCAGGTGGAATAGAGAAGCCTGCCTGATTTTTTTACGCACCTTGAGGCGTTGTCGAGAATTTCTCCTTGACGGCGTGCGCAGGCTTCCACGTTTGCCTCGCTCCATTCCTCGATTGCTCCGCTATCCTTTCGGAACATGCCCTCGCCCGAGCAGGGAGCGTCAACTATAACGAGGTCGAAATGGTCGGGAAAAAGGCGTGCGAGGGTCTCGGTGTCGGTATTGGTGACCGTGACGTTGGTGTAGCCGAGGCGCTCAATATTACCCGACAGGTTTTTCGCTCTTGCAGGTACTATCTCGTTTGAGACGAGGTAGCCCGACTTAAGCCTCTCGGCAGCCTGAGTGCTTTTGCCTCCCGGGGAGGCGCAGGTGTCAAGCACCCTCATATCCTCGCGTATCTCCACCGCTGATACGGGTGTCATTGCCGACGGCTCCTGAACGTAAAATACGCCTGCGTGATGATACGGGTGATTGCCTATCCCGTCACACTCAAAGCGATACGCTCCGTCCCAGAATGGCAACGGCTCGGTCAGTATATCTGATATTTTTTCTCGGTGAGTGGCAGATGATTTTACGGCATTGAAGCGAAGCGCTCTTGACGGTGCTCTCTTAAACGCTTCAAGATACTCCGAAAGTCCCTTCTCTCCGAGTGTTTTTCTCATTCTTTCAATAAATTTTTCGTTAAGCATAATATTCTCCTACTTAAACATTATGCCATTTTAACGGGAATAAGTCAAGAAAAATATTTTTTACCTTAAGGGTTATATATAGACCTAAGCCGTAAAATAGTTTTGGACCATATATAGTCCACGCAAGGAAAAAATAAATTTGGACCATATATAGTCCACGCAGAAAAACCAATTTGGGCTATATATAGTCCACGCAAGGAAAAACAAATTTGGACCATATATAGTCCATACAAAAAATAAATAGGTCTATATATAAACCTACCGTAAAAAACAATTTAGAGTTATATATAGACCTAATCTAAAAAACAGCGTAGGGTTATATATAAACCTAACTTCAAAAAACAGCGTAGGGCTATATATAGACCTAATCTAAAAAACAACGTAGTCCACACAAGAAAAACCAATTTGGACCATATATAGTCCACGCAAGGAAAAACCAAATTTGGACTATATATAGTCCACGCAAGAAAAACCAAATTTGGACCATATATAGTCCACGCAGAAAAACCAATTTGGACCATATATAGTCCACGCAAGAAAAACCAATTTGGACCATATATAGTCCATACAAAAAATAAATAGGTCTATATATAAACCTACCGTAAAAAACAATTTAGGGTTATATATAGACCTAAGCTAAAAAACAACTTAGGGTTATATATAGCCCTAAGCTAAAAAACAGTTTAGGGTTATATATAGACCTAATCCATAAAAAACAGTTCAGGTTCATATATAGCCCTAATCCATAAAAAACAGTTCAGGTTCATATATAGCCCTAATCCATAAAAAACAGTTCAGGTTCATATAT
>JAFSID010000051.1 GCA_017439965.1 Clostridia bacterium
CCGGACATTTTGTTATCGGATGGGGATGTTGTTTGTCTTGGGAATACCAAAATAGAAGTAATAGAAACCCCCGGACACACTGAAGGAACCATATCTTTATTTTACGAAACCGAAGAAGAAGGCATAAAATATCAGGTTGGAACCTTTGGCGGAGCCGGAGCAAATACCCTTGCTAAAGGTAGATTTGATTATGATAATTGCAGAAGTGATTATTTGGAATCTCTTAATAAATTAAGAAAAAGAACAGTAGATGTATTCATTGGAAATCATGTGTGGAATAATGACACAGAAAGAAAAGCTATCGCATTGAAAAAGACGGGCGATAATCAATTTATTGATAAAGATATTTGGAGTAAATTTTTGGATTTTTGCGAGAAAAGATTATATGAAACAATCGATAAAGATTAGTTTTTATTTCTAAATTGACACAAAATATTGCTAAAAAGATTGGCATCCGGATTATTAATGTTTGATATACAAGGGACAAAAAATATCCTGACTTGACAAAATCATATAAAGAGTGTTGAAAAAAGTCGGAGATTAATACAAAGGAGATAATAGGAAATGAAAAAAGGAAAAGAAAAAATTAAATTAAGAAAATGGTACAGACGTGTTTATGAAAAGTGTCTTACCAAAGCCCAAACAATGATGCCGGATAAAAAGAAGATTAGCAATAAAATCAGAAAAGCAAGAAAAATAATTGAAAGATTACATAATATTCCGCGCTGCGATGCGTTGTCTAAAAATATTTGTAATCTTTGCGATTTGATTTCTGATTATTTAGATAGTACATATACAAAACTCCCTTTAGCTACAATACTTGCGGCAGTAGCAGGTATACTTTACGTGGTTCTTCCTATTGATGCTCTGGCAGATTTTATTCCTGTGCTTGGATGGTTGGATGATGCTGCTGTTTTGTGGTTTGTTATAGAAACTGAGCAAAAAGATATTAATGAATATCTTGAATGGAAATCTAACCAAGAAAGTAATGAGGAATTGTTGCGTTAAATTTTTGTCCCTTACTTGACAAAATCATAAATTGTTTATTAGCTTAGGTTTATATATGGACCTATTTATTATTTTGCGTGGACTATATATGGTCCATATTATATATAACTTATATATAACCTAAAAATTAATTGTCACTCAGGGCAATTAATTTTTCAAATCCACAAAAGTTTTTGGGGGTAAAGGGGGCTTTTTTCAAAAAGCCTCCTTTTATTGATAAAATGAAGAAAGCAGACTCAAACGAGTCTGCTTTCAACCGTTTTACCAGTCAGACGTCAAACATTTTGATACTCTTGACGCACTTCTCACCGTCGAGGTCAATTACTTCACCGAGTGCGAAGAAGACGCCGTTTTCGTCATAAAGGCGTACACGCTCGTTTACCTCGGGGAGAGTTAATTTAGCTCTTGACGAGTAAATTGGCTGACCGTTTCGGGCAAGCTTTGAATAAAAGGGCGCAAGGCGGATTGCCTCAAGCGAATCGAAGAGGCTTTCGGTCTCAAGAATCAGCTCACCGAGTCTGTCCTCCTCGGCGTATTTCTCTACCTCTTCGAGCGTATAGGCTTTATCAAGCGTGAAATTACCCGACGAAATTCGACAAAGACCGCTCATAGCACCGCCGCAGCCGAGCCTTTTGCCGATATCGGCAACGAGCGTACGGATATAAGTACCCTTTGACACCGAAGCGGAAAATTGCCACTCGTTATCCGACAGCTTTTCAACATCCCAAATCCTGTCGATATTGATAAGCCTTGCCTCTCGCTCTACCTCAATTCCCTGACGTGCCAGGTCGCAAAGCTTTTGTCCATTTACCTTCAGAGCAGAATACATAGGAGGTATCTGACGGCTTTCGCCGATAAAAGAATTGATAGCTGAAATTACCTCCGCGTCAGAAGAGGTTATAGGATGCTCTGCAAGTATTTTGCCGCTCGTATCCTCGGTATCCGTTTCAATTCCGAGCACCATTTTTGCGCGGTAGCACTTGGAATCGGTCACGAGAAAGCTACTCGCCTTTACGGCGTTTCCCACAAGTATGGGCAAAACGCCCGTTGCCATAGGGTCGAGTGTACCCGTATGACCAACCTTTTTCGTATGGAATATTCTTCGTATTTTGTTAACGGCGTCGTGACTTGTAAAGCCGTCGGGCTTATTGAGTACAAGCACGCCCGAATATTTTTCACTCATAAAGCGTCTCTTTTCCTTCGGGGAAAATAAAAAGCCCCGACGGCGTTTGCCGTCAAGGGCTAAAGGCTTTGGCTTGTTTAAGCCCTCACCCCAAAATATTGTTTTTTTCAAGATGGTCGCAAAGTATTCTGACTATCTCCTCGGCGGTTGCGTTAAAGAAACAGCCCGATGCCGAATGATGACCTCCTCCGCCAAACTCCGCGCAGATTTTCGAGCAGTCAACGCTGTCCGCACTGCGCATTGACACCTTGAAGCCGTCGGGTCTTTCCTTGAGAGTTATACCAAGTAAAACGCCCTCGGGAAGCTTTGCAAGCTGTTCAACGCCCGCGGTCTCGTTATCGGCAAGACCGATTTTTTCAAGAAGAGCGTTTGTTACGGTTGCAACGGCAACCTTGCCGTCGAAAAGGAAGATAAGGCTTGAAAGCACCTCTGCCTCAAGGCTTATCTGCTTGCGGCTCTTGGTGATGAAAAGGGGAGTGTTGAGGTAACCGAAGTTACCGTTTGGTGCGTATTTGCAAAGCCTTGCCACCGTTTCAAAGGTGTTGGCGGTGGTGTTGGAAAACTTAAAGCATCCCGTGTCGGTGGAAATGGCGGTGTAAAGACACTCGGCAATATATTGGTCAGGCTCAACGCCCAGCTCCTCTATAAGTGCGAAAATAATCTCACCGCAAGCGGCACGGTCAGGCTCACAGTAAAGGTGAGCCGCACTCAAGGTATTGGTGGAATGGTGGTCGATTGCAAGGTCGATTACCCTGTCACTCGGAAAATCCCCGAGAAGACTCGGTGAGGCAACGTCTACCGTTACGGTAAATCGTGGGGTGAATACGGGATTGTCAACCTCGTGGATGTAGGCAAAGCTTTTGGGAAGGGTATCGTTTACGGTGACCCTTGCCGTTTTTCCAAGCTTTTTCAGTGCCGAGGCGAGTGCGTAGGCTGAGCCTAACGCATCGCCGTCGGGATGAATATGCGTGAATATTTCAATATTGTCCGCGCCCTTCAGTAGCTCGGCTACATCAAAAAGCTTATTCATCACTTGCCTCGTCTTCGGATTTTACGTCAAGCTCCTTGAGAAGCGCCTCTATTCTTGCGCCGTGCTCTGCCGAGTCGTCATACTCAAAGGTAAGCTCGGGAGTAATTCTCAGGTCAAGGTTTTCTGCAAGACAGCGTCTCAAATATCCCTGAGCGCTGTAAAGACCCTTTTTGACCTCCTTGACGTCTGCATCCATACAGTTAAAATAGACCTTGGCAAACTTCATATCACGGGAAACACGCACCGCGGTGACCGTCACGAATGCCGTAGCGACCCTGGGATCCTTTACGGTACGGAGGGCTTCACCGAGCACCTGCTTTGCCGCTTCATTGATTCTGTCCTGTCTGAATTTATTCATTCTTTTCTCCGATTATCTCTTTATCTCTTCCATAACGAAGGCTTCAAGGATATCGCCCTCCTTGATGTCGTTGAACTTTTCAAGTCCTACGCCACACTCAAAGCCCTGAGCAACCTCGCGCGCATCGTCCTTGAATCTCTTGAGAGAGGAGATCTTGTCTTCAAAAATAACGATACCGTCACGGACAACTCGAATTTGTGAGTTACGGGTAATCTTACCGTCGGTGATGTAGGAGCCTGCAATAACGCCGACGTTAGGTACACGGATGGTCTGGCGCACCTCAGCGTGACCGAGAAGCACCTCCTGATAGGTGGGTGCAAGCATACCCTTCATAGCGGCTTCAACCTCTTCGATGCATTCGTAAATGATTCGGTAGGTGTGAATGTCAACGTTTGCCTTTGCGGCGGCGTCAAGCGCACGCTTGTCGGGACGAACGTTAAAGCCTATGATGATAGCGCCCGAGGCATCGGCAAGCATAACGTCGTTTTCATTGATACCGCCTACCGCGTTGTGAATTACGCGAACGCGGACCTCTTCGTTGGAAAGCTTTTCAAGAGAAGCCTTAACAGCCTCTGCCGAGCCCTGAACGTCTGCCTTAACGACGATGTTAAGCTCCTTGATACCCTCCTTGACCTGATTGAAGAGGTCATTGAGGGATACCTTGCCGTTAGCGTTGAAGGTACGCTCCTTCTCCTCGGCGCGTCTCTCTTCGGCAAGCTCTCTTGCCATTCTCTCGTCCTTGACGGCGTTGAGGATATCACCTGCCGCAGGTACGTCGGAAAGACCGAGAATCTCAACGGGAACGCTGGGACCTGCAGTCTTAACGGTTCTGCCTTTATCGTCAAGCATTGCGCGGACACGTCCGACGGTTGTGCCTGCAATGATGTAATCTCCTGCGTGGAGAGTACCGTTCTGCACGAGAACGGTTGCAACTGCGCCTCTGCCCTTGTCGAGCTTAGCCTCAATTACGATACCTCTCGCCTCGCGGTTGGGGTTAGCCTTAAGCTCGGATACCTCCGCAACGAGAAGCACCGACTCAAGAAGGTCGTCAATACCCGTTCTTGCAAGCGCGGAAACGGGTACGCAGATAACGTCACCGCCCCATTCCTCAGGAACGAGGTCGTACTTGGTGAGCTCCTGCATAATATTATCGGGATTAGCGCCCGGCTTATCCATCTTGTTGATTGCAACGATGATGGAAACGCCTGCCGCCTTTGCGTGATTTATAGCCTCAACGGTCTGGGGCATAATACCGTCGTCGGCGGCAACGACGAGAATTGCGATATCGGTTGCCTGAGCTCCTCTTGCACGCATTGCGGTGAACGCCTCGTGACCGGGAGTGTCAAGGAAGGTGATGTCGCGGCCGTCAATGTTTACGCGGTATGCACCGATGTGCTGAGTAATACCGCCTGCCTCCCCGGAGGTAACGTTTGCGTGACGGATAGCATCGAGAAGAGAGGTCTTACCGTGGTCAACGTGACCCATTACGCAGACAACGGGAGGACGCTCAACGAGGTCTTCCTTCTGGTCCTCGGAGGAGTCGATAACCTTCTCCTCGGTGGTAACGACGACTATTCTCTCGGCTCTTGAGCCAAACTCGTCGGCAACGATTGCCGCGGTGTCAAAGTCGATTGACTGGTTAAGGGTTACGAGCATTCCGAGTCCCATAAGCTTCTTCATAACCTCTGCGGTAGTGATGTGGAGCTCCTTTGCAAGCTCGGAGACTATCATTTCCTCGGGAAGCTTGATAACCTCGGGAATCTTGGGCTTTTCGGGTGCCTTTGCAGGCTCGGGCTTTCCGCCCTTGCGACGCTTGTCAAAGCCCTTCTGCTGATTGTTCTTCTTGTTGAATTTCTGTCTGCCGCCGTCTCCGCCGTCGTGTACGTAGTCAAGAAGCTTGTCGTCGTACTTGGAAAGGTCAACGCTTGACGTACCTCTTGTATCAACGACACGAATCTCCTTCTTGACGGTGGTATCGGACATAGGAGTGCTCTTGACGTTTCTTTCAAGCTTTACGCCACCCTGCTTCTGCGCAGGCTTTTTATCTTCAGCCTTCTTTTCAACGGGCTTCTTTTGCTCGACGGGCTTCTTTTCCTCAACGGGCTTCTTCTCCTCGACGGGCTTCCTCTCCTCGACGGGCTTCTTCTCCTCGACGGGCTTCTTCTCCTCGACGGGCTTTTTCTCCTCGACGGGCTTCTTCTCCTCGACGGGCTTCTTCTCCTCAACGGGCTTCTTCTCCTCGACGGGCTTCTTTTCCTCGACGGGCTTCTTTTCCTCGACGGGTTTCTTTTCCTCAACGGGTTTCTCTTCTGCTGCCGTTTCCTTGTAGGGAGCAAGCTTGATTTCTCCGTTGATGTACTTGTCTATATCTGCAGGCGCGCAAAGACCTGCAAGACGGTAAATGATAAGGTCTGCCTCCTCCTCGGCAAGAGTCGTTGCCTTAGCGTCAACGAGCCCCTCAACCTGAGTGAGCAATGCTTTATTCTTAACATCGAAATCCTTTGCAAGAGCAGACACTTTAATTCTGTTATTTGTTGCTGCCATAAACTGTTCCTCCAATCGTTTACACTTCTTGGTGCTCCAAGCTGTTAATCACAAGATTCTTAAAGCCGATATCGGTCAGCGCAACGCAGGCTACGTTGTGAAGCTTTCCGAGGGCTGCGGCAAGCTCGGACATGGTATAGTCCACGGTTATTGCTTCAGCCTTATAAAACTCACAAGAGTCAAGCACCTCTTTTTTCGTGTTATCCGAGGTATCACTTGCAAGGATAACGAGGTGTGCGCGACGCTTTTTGACGGTGTCACGGACCTGCTCTGTGCCGAGTGTCAGCTTACCTGCCACCCGTGCAAGTCCGAGAGTGGATAAAAATTTATTCTGCTTTTGAGACATTCTTCAGTGCCTCCTCAAGCTCGGCAAGAATACTGTCGGGAATGGCACACTCAAAGCTCTTTTCAAGTCTGCGAGCCTTTACAGCCTTCTTGAGACAGTCGGCACTCTTACATATATATGCGCCTCTGCCTGCCTTCTTGCCCGTTGTATCGAGGGAAATTTCTCCCTCCTTGTTTTTTACTATGCGAACGAGCTCCTGCTTGGGAAAGGAGTTCATACATCCCATGCACTTTCGTTCGGGTATTTTCTTCATCATCCGATATCAGTCCCTTGCATTAAAATTGTGATTTGATGTCTATCTTATAGCCGGTTATCTTTGCGGCAAGTCGGGCGTTCTGACCCTTGTTACCGATAGCCAGCGAAAGCTGATCCTGGGGTACGATTACGGTACAGCCCTTTTCAAGCTTGCCCTCCTCGTTAACGCCGGTGGAGAGAGAAACCTCTACGACCTGAGCGGGCGAGAGTGCCGCCTTGATAAATTCCTCGGGATTTTCGCTGTACTCGATAATATCTATCTTTTCGCCTGCGATCTCGTTGGTGATGTTAGTCTTTCTCATTCCCTTAACGCCTATACACGAGCCGATGGGGTCAACGTCCTTGTTGCGACTCCATACGGAAATTTTCGTTCTTGAGCCCGCTTCACGCGCGATAGAGTGGATGATTACGGTGCCGTCCTGAATTTCGGGTACCTCTAATTCAAAAAGTCTCTTTACAAGACCCGGATGCTTACGGGATACGATGATCACTGGCTCCTTCGTGTCGGTCTTGATGTCAACGACGTAAACCTTGAGCGCCTGACCCGAGCGGAGAATTTCACCCGGAATCTGCTCGGACTTGAGAAGGGTAGCCTGATGCTTGCCTATCTCGAGAATGGCGTTGCCCGTGTTCTTGTCAATAAGCACGATGTGAGAGGTGATGATATCGTTCTTCTTCTCCTCGTACTCGTCGATGAGCATCTGACGCTCAGCCTCACGGATGCCCTGAATGATAACCATCTTTGCAGCCTGAGCCGAGATACGTCCGAAATCCTTGGTCTTGATTTCCTTTTCGTATACGTCACCGAGCTTGAGCTTTGACTTGATTGCCTTTGCCTGAGAGAGCGTGAGCTGGCAGGTGGGGTCCTCAACCTCTTCAACTACCGTCCACTGCTCAAAAACTCTTACCTGCTTCTTTTCGCAGTCAAGCATAACTCTGACGTTGCTCTGACCGTTGTACTCCTTCTTGAAGGCGGTCTGCAATGCCGCTTCTACCTTTTCGAGCATATATTCCTTCGGAATACCGTCCTGCTCGAGCTGTTCAAGTGCTTCGAAAAATTCCTTGTTCATAATAGCCGTCCTTTTCTAAAATACTTATTATTCACTAAAAAGCTTATCGTAGTCTACTACTGTTTTTACGGATGCAATCTTGCTTCTCTCAAGGCTCAATTCTCCGTCACGCTCGAATATGAGAGAGTCGGGGGTGTATGCCTTAAGGGGAAGAATAAAGCTCTTGCCAAGCTCCTCGTGAGGCGCGAAAAGTCTTATCTCTACCTCTTGTCCGAGATACTTGTCAAGGTGCTTGTCGCAGGTGAGATCACGCTCGAGTCCCGCGCTGGAAACCTCAAGACAGTAGCTGTCCTGAATGGGATCCGCCTCGTCAAGAATGGGGTTAATTGCGTAGGTTACCTCGGAGCAGTCCTCAATGGTTATCTCTCTGTCGTCACGGTCGAGAGTTATAACGAGGTTGTATTCCGAGCCCTCCTTCTTGTACTCAACGTCCCAGAGGTCGAAGCCGAGTCCCGTCACGGTCTCTTCAACAAGTGCCCTGACACGCTCTGCAACGTTTTTCTTTGACGCTTCTTTTTTTGCCATTATTACCTCCTGCAAGCAAAAATCAAAGAGAGTGGAAACCACTCTCTTTCATCCTTTGTATTCATACTTCGGAAATATTATAACACATCTTTTATGAAAAATCAACCCTTTTTTGAAAAAATGCCGTATTTCCTTACTTTTTAATAATTCTTGACTCTAAATAGAAGCGCTTGTCCCATGCATCTCCCATCGAGAAGGTCTTTCTCGGAAGCGCTCCGTCACAGATAACGGTGGGGAAGAAGGAATCCTTCGAGATAACGGGGAGAATAAAGCCTGCGTTACCCTTTTCCGCGCCGAGACGGTAAACGACGTCCTCTCCGTGAATGTAGTCTACTCTTCCGCCGTTTTCCTTGATGTAATCATCAATGAATTTCTGGAGAGAGCCTACGGTGAGGTTGGAACTCGGATTGGCAATTCCAATCTCCTCACGACCCTTTTCGGTGACCATAATAAATTTCTGCTCAGCCTTGTCGGAAAGCTCGTAATACTCGGACAAAGCATAGCGCATTTTGTCTGCGTCGATGTCAAACACAACTCTGTGTATAGCCTCAAATTCAAGGGAGGCATCGTGGAGGTTTACAAGCTCGCAGAGAGCGTAGCGCGCGGGATGAGTATCATACTCCTCGGGAGAAAGGGTTTCTTTAACGAGTCTCCAGCACTCCTTTGCGGTTGCAAGAGAATGGTTTCCGTCACCTACGGCAAGCTGAAGCACGCCCTTGTCCGTAACGCCGTATTTCTCCTTGAATACCGTCTCGTCGGCAAGACGGGCAAGCTCGGCGTCGATTCTCTTTTCCTCGCTCTCGTCAACGAGGTAGCCCTTAACAGAGCCTGAATTTTGCATAAGCGTGAAGTCGTAGGCTATATCAAAGCTATTCTTTTTAGCCTCAAGAGGCTCGATGACTCTTTTTTCCGCGTCGTCGATAAGAAGCATAATATGAGGAAGCTCAAGCCTTGCGTTTTTGCGTATCTTAACGCGGGGAGGTATTCTCTCAAGCACCGTGCCCTCGGTCGCGCGAATCTTGGACTGTGAGC
The DNA here is from genome assembly GCA_017439965.1 of Clostridia bacterium. Lineage (GTDB taxonomy): Bacteria > Bacillota > Clostridia > Oscillospirales > SIG627 > RGIG6353. Next base: position 9,352 of record JAFSID010000051.1, read on the forward strand.
CCTTGTTGTAATCGTATTCCTCCAGGTCAACGACGCCCATAAGACCTCGGCGGATTTTTCCGTTACGCTGAGTGCGTTCAACGTATATATATTTGGAGACGGACGGAGCAAAAATACCCTCGTCTAAATATTTCTCCATATTGGCGTTTATGCTCTTGATTCTTTCGTCACTGTCTCCGTCTTCAAGGTATATCTCGGGGAAGGTCAGGTGAAGGGTGGAGGGAGCGTTACCTACGAGGGAGGAAACCTCGCTCCAGTATTCAGGCTCGGAGGTGTATTGGTCGCAGGCAACTACACTCCATTTCGTCATATCGACGTCTTTTTTCGGAAGAAGTATATTTCCTGCGGAAAAGGTTTTTTTACTCATTGTCGGACTCCTTTTAATAAAATCTTTTGAATATTATACATTAATAAAAGGGAATAGTCAACTGCATTTTGACAAAAAAGAGCGGGCAGAGCCGTTGTGACTCTGCCCGATTCGTTTAGTTGGTGATTTCCTGACCTGAGAAGCCGAAAACGAGCTTTGCACGGGTAGGTGCAGAGGTTTGCGCTTCTCCTGTATAGGTTGCGGTGAATCTGCCCGCGCCAACATTAAGAGTACCTGTTACGCTGTCAAGCTTCTTTGGGATTCTGTCGTTGTCGAAGATATACGCTTCACCAGTCAAGGGGTCGTACTCAATGTACTCGCCTGAGTTGAGAGTGGTGTTGAAGGTTACCGAGCTTGAGCCAACGGTGACGGTGGGATTCTTAACGGGAGCGTTAATATGCTCGTACGCCATAATCTCACCGACACAAGCCTGATCACCCGTACCCGTAGTGCGAATGGTTACGTTTTCGATGTTTGTGAAGTATACGGTTACTCGATAGGTGGGATATGCCGCGCCTGTTGTGGTGATACCGTCGAATTTGTACTTGTTGATATCGTATTCCGCGTTGTCCGCATCAAGCAGCACGACGTCACGCCAGCCATCAAAGTTAAGGTCTATGAAATAGTCAATGTGTCCGCCCGTTTCTCCCGAGGCAATTCCTGAGCTAAGGCTTATGAGCATTGCGTCACCGTCTTTGCCCGTACCCTTTACGGGGAAGGAGAGAGCCATATTGTTGCTCATATCAACCTTTATGCTCTGCGAAAGCTTTTGCTCGGAAAGAGTCTTGGTGCTGTCAAGCTTGAAGAGAGAAATGGGGTTATTGAACTCGGTTGAGTATCTTGCCTCAATTCTCACGAAGGGATTCTGTGCCGAGAAGGGATTGTTGCCCGTAAAGGAATTGAAATTGCCCTTTGCATTTCCTAAATTAGCCTCTGAGTAATACATCTGGAGGAAGGCATATTCGCCCGGCTTCTTTTCAATTATTTTGAATTCTCCGCCGAGGTCGATTACCTTCTGCTTAGCTTCCTCTGTGAAGTAGTTTGATCTGCGGATAGTTGAATAATATTTGTTGTAGTATTCAAGGTTGTGCCTCAAATGAGGACTATTCTCAATGTTTGAGGGCGAGAAGTTGCTTATAACGTTTGACATATTATAGACGACCGAAGCAACGCCGAAGTAGTCAATATCGTCGTGGAAGAGGGTCTTTTCAATGACGTTTTTCATACGCGTTGGCGACGCAACGTCGGGATAGAAGTGTATCCAGCCGAGCGTTGGCGTGTATCCTGATGCAATGGATCTGAGGTTTGATTCAATGTGATTTTTGAAGAAGTTCTTGTAGCTTCTGTGGGGAGTATCCCAAGCGCCTACTCTTGCTCTTACGTTCCATATCTGAGGACCTGTCATTGCGGAGTCCTCAACGATGGGGTCGGTCTTACATTGCGAGAGGGTTCTCTGTAAAAACATCTGGAAGTAGTACCATATCTCCGAGCTTGGAACGTGTCTTCCGAGACCGTCCATAGCGTCGAAGTATATCATATCAAAGCCACCCTTGTTATATGCCTCTGCAATTCTGTCCGCTACGTGATAGAAAAGCTCCGAGCCGATAACGGGACAGAAGTGGTTGAAGTAGCCCGAGAGGTGATAAATTTTAGCGCCCTCGTAATGTCTTGCAATTTCCGTACCGCACTGACCTCTCTTTACGTTTATGAAGCCTTCTGTGGTACCCTGACCGACGTGGATTATCTCCTCGTCAATAAGCACGTAACGGCTGTTCTTGTAGAAGAAGCTGTATGTGTTATCGAAATTCGTTGCATCCTCAACGGTGGGGAGGTTTGAACGTGTTCTTGAAATATCCTTGCGGAGAGTGTAAACGTCGTCCATTACCTCAAGCTGCTTTTGCCACTTGGGATTTGAGAGAATCTCGGTGGAGGCGTAGTCAATATAGTATCCGTAGGTGTGCAGACCCGTGTCAACGCCTGCCTCGTCAAGCCTTGAGCCTATTTCCTTGTAGTAATCCTCTACCTTGCCTGATTCAACGACGGGGAAGGAGAAATCACCCTGAATGAAGGAGTTCATACCCTTGGCAACGTCTATCTGTTCAAAGCCGTACAAGTCCTTAACCTCGATGTAGGAGTCGATAAGGTCGTGCTGTACCGAGGATACTATAACGTAATCCGAGGTGTTTTCGGGAGCGTCGAAGGTGTAAGGACCTGCCTTGTCGCTTGCAAGTCCGACGCTTCTGTCGATAGCGTCCGCAACCTTCTTGAGCTTGTCAAGATAGGAGTCCTTGTGAGAGAGCACGACACCGACCTTTGCACCCATCGTGCCTGCATCAAAGTTTGAGTAAGCAACGCCGAGTGAGGTCTTGGTTACGTTCAAGCCGTATGCATTGTAATAGGTGTATGCGGTCATACCCATTCCGCCGAAGCGGTAATCGTTATTTTCGTCCAATGGGTCAAGAACGGTGTTGATATTTGCAAAGCCTACCGAGTATGACTTGGGCGAAAGCTCGGAATTGATTTCAAAGGAAATGAAGTCGTCCTCAACGTCAACGAGCATATAAACCGCCTCGCCGTTGCGGAAGGTGAACTTGATCTGATTGCCGTCGATTGAGCATTTGCTGGGAGGAATTTTTGAGCTGTCTGCGAGGGTTATGTAAGCAAACTCGGTCTGGGTGGCTCCAAGCACGCTCTCGCCGTTTGCAAGGTTTATAGCCTCAAGAAGCTTTCCGTTCTTCTTTGAAATGCTGAGCTTTATATGGCTGTTGGCAATGTCAATGGTTGATGAGGTCTCGGTAACTCCGTCAAGAGACGCGGTAAAGTAGCTGTCTCCGTGAACGTTTGAGTTGGAAGCCATTATAATATTGTAAAGTGCCCAATGGCTCTTGGAATCGGAGAATACGTTGTAGCCGTTGGTGGTGCTGACGGTTTTTTCCGAAACCTTGAGGCCGAGGAGACGGTTGATGACCGTTACTACCTCTGCTCTGGTGATGGTGTTGTCGGGTCTGAAGGTGTTATCCTCGTAGCCGTTAACGATACCCGCATTTGCCGCCTCGATTATGGAATCGTAGTAAAAATGCTCGGAGGTAACGTCGGCAAATTCCGAAATGCTGTTCTTTGCTGCAAGCGAGGACGCCTTTACCGCAAGGTCAACGAATTCCGCACGGGTAATAGGCTCGTTGGGCTTGTAGGTGGTGCTTTCGTTACGGTAGAAGAAATCCGACTGGTCAAGATATGCTATTGCGTTGTAGAACCAGTCACCCGTCTTAACGTCCTCAAAGCGTGTTACGTAGCCGTCGGGGATGGCTTGTGTTTTGAGAAGGAGACGGGCAAATATAGTACAAGCCTCGGCTCTCGTCATATTGGCGTTGGGACGGAAGGTGTTACCCTCATAGCCCAAAATATACGCGCTGTTTTCACCGTTGTAAACGGTTTGTATCTTCGGGAACTTGTAAACCTTTACGGGCTCGCCGAGCTCACATATATTATCGAGCTTGACGGTCTTTACGGAATCGTCAAGGTAGCCCTTGCCTGCGGAGTAGTAGCAGAAGGTTATCTCCTTGTTGTCGGGAGAAATTTCGGTAAGTATAGTAAGAGGACCGTAGCCTAAGTCGAAGTTTCCTGCGGTCGGATTTGCCGATGCTACCGCAACGTCGTAGCCGTTTTGTGTAGTAAGCTTGGTGGTGACTATGGTGGGTACGGTGGTGTGTGCGGTTATTACCGCAAGAAGATTATCGTGCTTTGCAAGACACTTATTCCAGAGCTGGTCACCGTCGTGGGGGTTGCCAATGTTGGCGATATTGATACCGCGCACAACGGTATTGTAGCCCGCAAGATTCATACCGTTATCCCAGTCCCACATGGTGTACATATTTCCGTTGTTGTCAATGAGAGAGTGGGTGAATACGATTATTCTCTTATCGGGATGAGCGGACATCTCGGTGTTAAACCAGTTGATTACCTCAGCTCTCGGAAAGGTCTCGAGCTGAGCGACAACGTAGGATGCGCCGTTGTTTTCAACTATCGTGTAGTAGTTCTCGTCGTTGAGCGCGGTGTAGCTTACCATATCCGAGGAAAGCTTTTCAACGGGCATTGCATCCGATGCAAAGGTGCTTCTGTAAAAGCCGTCGGAGAAGTGGTCCTGGTAGGAGAGGGTGAAGCCGTAGGGGATTCCCTCGTCTTTGAATATTTCGGCAAAGCCTGCAAGCTGCTTGAATTGCTTCTTCCACGCCTCGTCGTTTTCGCAGAGAGAATAAAGGTCGTCCTTGGTCATACCCTGCGCTACCGTATTGGAGTAATTGTAGGTGGAGAGGTTTGCAAAGCGTCCCATAAAGGAAACGTACTTGATATTGTACTCCTTACAATCCTCAGCAAGATAGTAGCAAGCATCCTCGACTAAAACGGGCTTTCTGCCGTTTTCAAGAAAGTTCTTCGTTCCGTTGAAGCTGGCAACGTAAAAGGTGCCGTCGTCGGACTTTTCAAGCGGAACGATACCTGCGTACGCCGTCACCGTAAGAAGTGACGCAAGTAGGATAATTACCGTTAAAAGCTTTTTCATATTGTTTCTCCTTTAAAAAATTTTTTTAATTCCTCAATATATTTTTCGGGGTCTACGGGATAGGCAAGTCCGTGTCCCGCGCCCTCTATAATGACGAGCCTTTTGCGTGAAGCACAAGCGTCATAGCTCTCCCGACTCATATCACACGGGACGAAGCCGTCCGAGTCGCCGTGGAAGAATATCACGGGAAGAGAGGTTTTTTTCAGAGCCTCCGTACAGTCGGCACGCTTTACGTCAAAGCCTCCGAAAAGCCTTCCCGAGAGTCTGACGAGCGGATAAGCGATTGCTACGGGAAGACACATATCACGAATGACCTTTTTGATTATTTTCTCGGCGCTTGAGTATCCGCAATCGGCAAGCACGCCTATCACGTTTTTGGGAAGAGGCATTGCCGACGCAAGCATAACGGTTGAAGCGCCCATTGATATTCCCGTGAGAATGATTTCGGCATTCGGGTTTATGCTGTCTGTTATGAATTTTACCCATATCGGCACGTCAAGACTCTCCTTGACACCGAAGGTGATTACCCGTCCGTCACTTGAGCCACCGCCTCGGTTGTTGACGATGAGCGCGCTGTGTCCCAGCCTCCTCGAACGAAGCACTCCTCCCGAGAGGTCACTCTCGGCACAGCCTCGGTATCCGTGAAGCATAAGCTCTATGGGAGCGTCGGGGGAGTATTCGTAGTATTTTCCGCGTAGCGTCAAGCCGTCGTGAGAGATTACCTCGACCTCACGGCAGGGGAGTGAGTCAACCTCACGGCGATAGGAGAGAAGCACATCCTTCCATTTTTCGTAGATTTCACCGTTTGGCAGAGTGGGATTCCTTTTACGCTTGGGAGAATAAAATGCCATATAAAAGCATACGAGCAACAGAATAAAAAATAAAATAAGTATTATACTCGGAATAATGTACATAAAGCACCTTTGACGAAATTAGGTTTTTGTAATTATACCATATAATAGGGTGCTTTTCAAGGGGATATAATTACCTATTTTTTATTATAACCGTTGTTGCGTATAATTTCTACAACAATACAGCCTATTTTTTGTATTATTTCGACTCAAAATAAAAAAGGGGCTGTAAAAAACTTAGTTAGAGTTTTTTACAGCCTCTTTTCAGTAGATAGGAAAAAACGCTCCAGACCGCCAAAAACATATGATTTATTCGAGAAAACTCATTTTTGAGTTTTTACCTTAATATTTATCTGTTTAATAAACAGTCTCATTTGCTTATGCTTTCTTGTTTTTGGCGGTCTGGACTTTTTTTACATCTCCTTTAAATTAGCCTTATACGTTTAACCATTCCCCCGGCAGCTTATAAGCCTTGAGAATAGCGTCTCTTATCTTCATTGCCTTGAGAGTTTCTTCCGTGTCAAAGGGAAGGGCTCCCGTCTTGAAGAAATCGAGAATTGTGGAAATCAGCGTGGGGAAGAATTTTGAGGTAACGGCTTGATAGCCCTTGTCACCGCAAACGGTAAAGGGAAGGTAAGGGGAGTATATACCCGTCCACCTGCCACCGTTGTCAAAGGCAACCGTCCATATTATCTGATTGCCCTGAGTGTCAAGCTTTATCGCCATAGGCTCAGCCTTTACGGTCTTGACTGCCATTTCTATCTGGTGGATAACGTACTCCTCAAGATTTGAGCCACCGCCCGTGGTGATAAGATTCTGACTTTCCGCGACCGTCTCAAGCTCACTTGCGTATCTCAGCGCCGAGGTGCTGAAGAATTTAGTGCCGTATTGCTTTGCAAGGCTGAATATTTCAGCCGCCTCCTCGTAGCTCGGTGTGAAGGTCTTGTCAATATAGGTGTTTTTTCCGTGCTTGAGCACCTCTTTTGCGTATTCAAGATGCTTTTCGGGATTCGACGGTGAAAGTATGATAATAAAGTCACTCTTCTCGCAAAGCTCCGCAAGAGTGTTACATTTTTCCACACCGTATTTTTCACACCACTCGTCAGTGTTGACGTTATCAACGGGAGATACGTATTCCTCTGCCCAGGCGTATTTTACGCAAAGCTCGTCGGACGCTTCCTTTATCCAAGCGGGATAATTGTTTGCGTGCCATTCGCTGAGGTAATAATCGACGAAGCCTATATTCATAATTCTATCTCTCTTCCTGCTTCAGCGGACTTGTAAAGGGTGTCGAGAAGCTTCATGGTTTCAAGGATGTTGGAAATATGATTTCTGTTCTTCACGCCCGTCTTGACAGATTCCACAAACGCCTCGTTTTCACGGAGATACATATTCGGGATGTCGTATTCGGGAGTTATCGTTTCAAGCGTGCTTCCGTCGTAAATTTCGAATTTTCCGCCGTAGGTAAGTCTTGCGCCTGCCTTGTCACCGAGAAAATCTATAAACATTTCGCTCTTGTTGATATTCTGTGCCCAGGCACCGTTGAAGGAGATGCTCGCCTTATCCGTTCTTACGTAGCCCGTGATAAAATCGTCAACGTCGTTGGTGCCGTTTTCTATATCCTTCGTCTCCTCTGCCCACATACCGACGTATTTGTAGGATTTCATATCCTTAGCCATTTCACTGTACGCGTCGCAGGTGACGTTCTTAAGCTTCGCGTTGCCGAGGATGTAAAGAATGAGGTCGAAGAAGTGTACGCCCCAGTCTATAAGCACACCGCCGCCCGACATTGCCTTGGTTGTAAAGGCTCCTCCGAGTCCGGGGATAGCGCGGAAGCCTCTGAAGGAGCAGTAAACGTGATAAAGCTTGCCGAAGCGTCCCTGTCTGTTAAGTTCCTCAAGCATTTCGACCGACTTGTGAAAACGGTTGCACACGCCGATGTTGAGTATCTTGCCCTGCTTTTCAGCCTCCTCTGCCATTTCGCAGGAAAGCTCGTAGCTTACCGTAACGGGCTTCTCGCACATTACGTGCTTTCCCGCCTTGAGTGCCGCCATCGTGACAACGTAATGAGCGTAATTCGGAGTAAGCACGAATACCGCGTCAACCTCGGGATCCTTCAAGGCAACCTCGTAATCCGTGATTGCGTTTTCTACAAAGGAATATTTAGCCTTTATTGCCTCTGCCTTTTCTAAAATAAGGTCGCAGGCATACTTTACTCTTATGCCCTCCATTTTTGCAAAAGCGGGAAAATGAGCGTTGTTCGCTATTCTTCCGCATCCGATTACCGCTATAACCGTACTCATATCTGATACCTCCGTATTTTTTTCTTCATTATATACCCACCCGAGTGTATTGAGAATGCTCTCACTTTGTATAAAAGATGTCTTTATTTTGGCTTTTGCCGTTTTTTTGAATTTATTCTCCAAAATACTTGACTCTTTTTTTGTATTTTGATACAATCACATAAAGGAGGTGGCGTTTTTGTACAAGTATCACATAGATTATCAAAGCTTCAATAATCCCGTCTATTATCAAAGCACTCTGTTTATTCAACTCGGAAGGCTGTGGTTTTCTCCGTCGGGGGTTATGGGTAAGCACGCTCACGGAAATCTTTATGAGCTTACCGTCATTACCGACGGAAAGGGTACGCTGTATACCAACGACGTGCCGACAGCGGTGTCAAAGGGGGATATATATCTGTCATACCCAGGTGACTTCCACGAAATACGCTCGTCGGAGGATGAGCCTATGAAGTATGACTTTTTTGCCTTTAACACAAAAAACGAAAGGCTTCAGGAGGAGCTTAAGAGAATCGTTGCGCTTTACGGGTGCGACGAAAGAGTGTTCCGTGACTCTAAGGTGAGCTCTGCTATATCAAACGCAATTGCCGAATATCCTTCAAAAGAAGAGTATCACGACGAGCTTCTTGCACTTATTTTCGAGCAGATAATTTATTACACCGTCAGAGGCTTCAAGGCGGATAAGCCCTCCTCACAGAGTAAATATACCGTGTCGGCAGACGAGCTTTGCTATCAGATGATGCACTATATAGATACCAACGTATACGATATTGAAAAGCTCTCCGAGCTTGCCGAGGTATTTAATTACAATTACAGCTATCTTTCCGACGTTTTTCGCAGGACTACGGGAAATACCCTCAACGGTTATTATCAGGCAAGACGGCTTGATACAGCCGCCCTCCTTCTTTCCGAGAAAAAGCTACGCGTCAATAAAATTGCCGAAATGCTTAAATATTCCTCGCTGTATTCCTTTAGCAAGGCGTTTAAGAGCAGATTCGGTGTTTCTCCGAAAAGCTATCGGCAATAAGATATATAAACTCTTGATTTTTGAAAAAATGTTTAGTATAATGTGTTCACCACACCTCGTGCTGAAATTGACAATCGGAGATTTTTATGAATAATATTGACGTAAATTACAAGAACAAAAAACGCTATAAAACCGCTAAATACCCTATCCGTCAGCCTCTGTTTTTTACGGGACTTATCTGGCTTCTTTGCAAAATAGACCTGATGAACAAGGATTATAAAATCGACAAAATCAATATGGAGGGACTCAAGCCTCCGTATATCGTGCTTTCAAATCATATGTATTTTATCGACTTCAAGCTTGCCGCAATGATTACGGGTCTTAGCCGAGTCAATAACGTCGTGAGCATTGACGGATATTACCGCCGTCCCTGGCTTATGGAGCTTATCGGCGCTATCTGTACCAGAAAATATACGATGGACCTCCATCTTTTAAAATCAATCCGCAAGGTCATTTCCCGTGGGGATATACTTTTTATGTATCCCGAGGCACGCTATTCGCCCTGCGGTATCAATTCGTATATTCCCGAGTCGGTCGGTATGCTTGTAAAGAGACTTAAGGTGCCCGTGGTAACCATCGTTCATCACGGAAACCACCTTTATTCTCCCTTCTGGAATTTCAGAAAAAAGAGAAGGGTGCCCTTTCATACCGTTGCCACTCAGCTTCTGACTCCCGAGGATATCAATTCGATGACCGATGCGGAGATAAACGCAAAAATACGTGAGGCTATGACCTACGACGAGTATAAATATCAGAAGGAGAATAACATTCTCGTGACCGAGCCGTTTCGCGCTGAGGGACTTCACAAGGTGCTTTATCAGTGCCCTCACTGTAAGACCGAGTCGAAAATGGCGTCCGAGGGTGCGGAGCTTTTCTGCCGTGAGTGCGGAAAGCGTTGGAGAATGAACGAGGACGGCACTCTTACCGCTCACGACGGAGAGACCGAATTTTCTCATATTCCCGATTGGTTTTTGTGGGAGCGTGAGCAGGTCAAGGCGCAAATCGAGAGGGGAGAGTACTTCTTTGAGGACGAGGTGGAGGTTTATTCCTTCCCGAGATGCTACCGCTTTATTCCGCTTGGAAGGGCGCGTGTGACTCACGATGCCGAGCGGGGCTTCGTGCTTGAGGGAGAATATCGCGGAGAGCGTTATTATATTAACCGAGAGCCTCTTCAGATGAACAGCCTTCACGTTGAGTACGATTATTGCTATATAAAGCCCTTTGATTGCTTTGATATATCCACAGAAAACGATTCCTTTTACTGTTATCCCACCCGTGAAAACGTTATTACGAAGCTTGCCTTTGCAACCGAGATAATATACGAAAAGAATATGAATAAATAAAGCGTGAGGTCTCGGTGATGCCGAGACTCTTCACTTTTCGCAAACTTTTTTCCGAGATTTTTCCTGAGGCAGAGAGTACAATATAGCCGTAGAAATAATTAAGGAGAAAAAGAAATGAAAGAGATTGTTGGAATACATAATAAGGCTGTCTGCTTCACCGATTTAATTGAGGACGTTGCAATCGAGCAGATACGTGAGCTTTGCAACACCGAGGCGTACGGTGATACCAGAATACGCATAATGCCCGACGTTCACGCAGGTAAGGGCTGTACCATTGGTACTACTATGACGGTTACCGATAAAATATCACCCTCGCTTGTGGGAGTTGATATCGGCTGCGGAATGTACACGGTTTACCTTGGCAAAATTGATATTGACCTTGAGCGCTTTGACGAGGCGGCTCATTCGATTCCCTGCGGTACGAAAACGCGGGAGGGAAGGCTTGAGAGATTTGACCTTGAGTCCCTTCACTGTTACAGAAGTCTTCGTGATACCCGACGTCTTGAGCGGAGCATAGGTACGCTTGGCGGAGGTAATCATTTTATTGAGCTTGATGCGGACGACGAGGGGAACAAGTATCTTGTGATACATTCGGGCAGCCGTAATCTCGGCACGCAGGTGGCGGATATTTATCAGAGGCTTGCGGTGGATATAAATCTTTACGGCGCTGATTATTTTGAGAAGCGTGACGAGCTTATCCGCACCTATAAGGCGGAGGGCAGAAGGGCTGAGATTCAGGATGCCCTCAAGCAGATGGCGCTTGAGAGGGTTGCAAGAGATACCACTCTTCCGCCCGACCTTTGCTACCTTGAGGGGAAAAATATGGGGGATTATCTTCACGACGTCGATATCTGTCAGCGCTGTGCTACCCGTAACCGTGAGAAAATGGCTGAGCTTCTCGTTGAGATGACTGGTCTTGAGCCGCTTGACGCCTTTCATACGGTGCATAACTATATTGACGTTGACGAGATGATTTTAAGAAAGGGCGCCGTTTCGGCTCATAAGGGAGAGAGACTTCTTATACCCATCAATATGCGTGACGGCGCGCTTGTTTGTGTCGGTCGCGGTAACGAGGATTGGAATTTCTCCGCTCCTCACGGCGCGGGCAGACTTATGTCACGCAGCGACGCCTTTGCAACTCTCTCGATGGAGGAGTATTCAAGGCAGATGGAGGGAATATTCTCCACCTGCATAAACGAGTATACCCTTGACGAGTCTCCTATGGCGTACAAGAGCCTTGAGGATATCGTTGAGAATATAACCGCTACCGCAGATATAATCTGCCGTATTAAGCCTATATATAATTTTAAAGCGTGTTGAGGAGCTTCGATGATTCGTACGGTCGTGTATAACGGACGGGAGATAGCCTATGAGCTTACCCGTAAGCGAGTTAAAAATATTAATTTGAGAATAAGGTCCGACGGTAGCGTTACCGTGTCTGCAAGCCCGTCGGTGAGCGTTAAGAGTATCGAGACGTTTATTCTGTCAAGGGCGGATTATATATTATCCGTAATTGATAAGCTTTCGGAAAGGGAGGAGCGTTATCCGAGACTCTCCGAGTTTTCAAGCGGAGAAAAATTCTCGCTTTTCGGGGAGATAGTAACTCTTATTGTCGAGAAGGGAAAAAAGAATGTTACATACGACAAAAATGTCCTGCGTGTCAGGCGCCCTGACAACTCCTCCTGCGAGAAGATGACAACCGAATGGCTTAACGCTTACTGTCGTGAGACCGTCGAAAAAATCTGTCGGGAATACTATCCTTATTTTAAGGAATACTGCCCTGTGTTTCCGACCCTTCGCTTCCGTAAAATGACGTCCCGTTGGGGAAACTGTCAGACGCGTGATAAGATTATCACCTTCAACTACGATTTGATACGTGCACCTATACCGTTTGTGGAATACGTTGTTCTGCACGAGCTTACTCATTTTGCTGAGCCCAATCACTCCTCTCGCTTTTATTCGGTCGTGTCACGTCTTATGCCCGATTGGAAAAAGCGTGACGGTCTTATGAAATATTGACGCGGGATTGTAGTAGGATACGTGATTTATACTGAAACACCGTTGAATTTAATAAACACCTTATCAAAAAAATTAAAAACTAAAAAGAGTGGGTTGAAAAACTCACTCTTTTTTGTATGTATAAGGATATTACTTTTTGTGTAGAACTTTTACTTCTAAACGATACATAATTATTAATAATTCGACATTATATTATAACATTATATGAATAATTTGTCAACAAATTATGATATAATTTCAAACTTTTCGTCAAATTGTATGCAAAAATCACATATTTATACACTTTTTTTATTTTATGTTTATTTTGATGGTCAAATAAATGGTCAAAAGAAAGGATGATTAAAATGTCACGACGCGGAGACAACATTCACAAAAGAACTGACGGAAGATGGGAGGGAAGGTATAAAAGCGGTGTGAAGCCTAACGGAAAAATAAGGTATAGCTCTGTATATGCACATTCTTATACAGAGTGTAAGAGGAGGCTTGAGGCTGCAAAAAAACTGTGTATTCCCAAAAGGGCTTGCGACACAACTTTTTCAGATATTATCGACAAATGGTTAGAAAGCAAGAGAATGTGTATGAAGCTTGCAACATATACGAAATATTCAGGCTTAATCAACACTCATATCAAACCGTCTCTCGGAAATATAAAAATATCCCAAATTAACGTCGATATGATTAACGCATTTTTGAGAGAAAAAACAGAAAAGGGGTCTGTAAAAAAGCATGCACCGTTATCAGCCTCTTATGTCAGAACTATGTCAATAATCATCAGCTCGGCTATAAAGTATTCATCTGATGAACGTTTGACAAGTCAATTAAAAAGCATATACAAGCCGATAATACCCAAAAAGGCAATCAGTAGCATTTCAAGAGAATGCGAAGCAAGGCTTATGAAGGCGCTGGTTTCCGAGAATAGTACCGTTGCAATCGGAACAATGCTTGGATTACAAATGGGATTACGCATACGAGAAATTTGTGCACTTAAATGGGAATGCGTTGACCTTGAAAACAATATGATTCGTATTGAAAGCAGCGTTGTCAGAGTCAACTCAGGCCTTGAAAAACCTAAATCCATTCTGATTTTAGACACTCCAAAAACAAGCTCTTCAATAAGACAAATACCCATACCAAACGGCTTGAAAAAGCTACTTGCAGACAAATTTTTATCACGAAAGTCAGATTTTGTAGTATCAGACAAGGATGGCTTCTGCGGAACAAGAGTCTTTGATTACAAATATCGAAGCTTACTAAAAAAACACAATTTGCCGAATTATAACTTTCATCTTTTGAGGCACACCTTTGCGACGCGGTGTGCAGAATCAGGAATGGACGCAAAAACCTTGAGCGTTTTACTTGGCCATTCAACAGCCTCGATATCATTAAACCTCTACGTTCATCCATCCGTTCAGGTGATGAAGGAATACTTGGATTTTATTTACGATTCGACGAGTATTAATGGTCAAATCAATGGTCAGCAAACAAGAAAAATAACATTAAAAGGTCAAAAAAACGGTATCGTTTAGAAGTAAAAGTTCTAAACGGTATATTTAAAGAGGTATTTGATTATGAAAATTAAACTTGCAATACTTGAAAAGACGTGGCGTATCTCAATAAAATCGTGTCTGTGTTCAGTGTAAAATATGCTGATAAGTTTGAAATTTATTCCTTTACAGATCCCGAGGTTGCCTTGGCAAGTCTTGATGATGCCAGAATTGACGTTCTTATTTCAAACGATGCGTTTGAAATAGACGTCAGAGCCTTGCCCAAGCGTTGTGGATTTGCATATCTCGTTGATTCCGCTGATATAAATCTCGAAAATGACCAAAGGGCTATTTGTAAATTCCAGAAGGCAGACCTTATATACAGACAGATTCTCAGCGTATATTCCGAAAAGGCGGGAAGTATTTCCGGCTTGAAATTCGGTGAGGACAGCACGAAAATAATAATATTCAACTCTGTAAGCGGTGGTACCGGTGCGTCAAGCATGGCTGCTGCGGCTTCTATATACTTTGCTTCAAAGAACCAAAAAACGCTTTATCTTAATCTTGAAAAATTCGGCTCGTCGGATTTGTTCTTCTCAGGTGAAGGGCAGTTCGATATGAGTGACGTTATTTTCGCACTTAAGAGCAAAAAGACTAATTTGCCACTTAAGCTCGAAAGCTCCGTAAAGCAAGATGCGAGAGGCGTTTATTATTATTCTCAGCCCAAAATCGCTCTTGATATGCTGGAGCTTGGGAACGACGAGATTATTAAGCTTATCTCCGAGCTTAAGCTTACCGGCTCATATGATTACATAATTATTGATACCGACTTTGCCTTGAACAAGGACAGCATTAAGATTTGCAAGATGGCGTATTCGGTAGTTTGGGTATCCGACGGCTCGGAAATATCCAACGAAAAAACCTTCAGAGCATACAATGCAGTTTCAACGCTTGAGGCAGATGCAGAGTCGCCTCTCCCCAACAGACTTTGTATCGCTTACAACAAATTCAGCAACAAGACCTCAAAGGTGCTTGACGATATCGGAATTAAGAATATCGGCGGCGCTCCGAGATACGAGCACGCAACGACGCAGCAGATTCTTGAGCAGCTTTGTACGAAGAGCGAAATATTCGATAAGATTATTTAACGGAGTAGCGATATGGATTGGGATTTATTTGTATTAGAGGTAAAAAAGTACGTTACCGAAAATCTTCCGTTGAGTAAGATGGAGGATGACGAGCTTCAGGCTAAGATTGAGGAGATAGTCTCCGAAAAAATAGGCGGAAGATACTGTCCGATTGATCAGAAGGTAGCAATAGTCGAGCAGGTATACAGCTCAATAAGAGGCTTCGGCCTTCTCGATTCGATAATCAAGGACGACACCATAACGGAGGTTATGATAAACGGTCCCGATAATATTTTTATCGAGCAGAGCGGTCGTTTGTTCAAGCTTGACAAGCAGTTTGAAAGCCAGCGAAAGCTTGAGGACGTAATACAGCGAATCGTAGGTCTTGCAGGACGAGAGGTAAACCAGGCAAATCCTATATGTGATACAAGACTTCCCGACGGCTCTCGTGTAAACGTTGTTTTGCCTCCGATTGCACTTTGCGGTCCTACGCTTACGATACGAAAGTTTTCAAAGACCCCTATGACGATTGAAAGGCTTATAGCGTACGGCTCTATAACTCAGGAGATAGCCGACGTCTTAGAGCTTTTGGTTAAAGCAAAATACAACATATTTATCGCGGGCGGAACAGGATCGGGTAAAACAACCTTCCTGAACGCACTTTCGAACTATATTCCTAAGGACGAGCGTATAATCACGATTGAGGACTCTGCGGAGCTTCAGATTACGGGCGTTGAAAACCTTGTAAGCCTTGAAACGAGAAACGCTAACGCTTCCGGTGCGGGACAGATAACCATCCGAGACCTTATCAAGTCCTCTCTCCGTATGAGACCTGAGCGAATAGTAGTCGGTGAGGTTCGTGGCGGTGAGGCACTTGATATGCTCCAGGCAATGAATACGGGTCACGACGGATCGCTTTCAACGGGTCACGCAAACTCTACCGAGGATATGCTCAGCCGTCTTGAAACAATGGTGCTTCAGGGTGCTGCGGGACTTCCGCTTGAAGCTATCCGCCAGCAGATAGCCTCTGCGGTAGATATAATCATCCACCTTTCACGTCTGCGTGATAAATCGAGAAAGACCATGGAGATAACCGAGGTCGTCGGTTATGAAAACGGTCAGATCATTCTCAATCCCCTTTACGTTTTTGAGGAGGATGAGAAGAGTACTCTCGAAAAGGTTTCGGGTAGCCTTAACAGAACTAAGAATCCGATGATAAATGTCCATAAGCTCAGACTATCGGGCTTTAAAACAGAAATATGAGGTGTTGATATGGCTTTGTTTAAAAAAGAAAAAAAGGTGCTTGAGCCTCAGTATTATACTTCCGCTACGAATATTCCTACATATAATTATAGGGTTTATTATATGACAACAATTGAAAAGGTCGGGTATTTTTTACTGGCGTTTGTTGTCGGTGCCTTGGTGGGCTATTTGTTTTACGGCGGAATCGGTAAAAACGAATTCGGTCAGCCTACGGCACTTACCTGGATATTGAACATTACGATTTCCACAATTGTGGGTATAGTTGCAGGACTTTTGTTCGTTCCTATGAGACGTAAGGCTATTATTGACAAAAAGAGGATATCACTTAACCGTCAGTTCAGAGATATGCTTGAGGCGTTCAATACGTCTCTCGGTGCAGGAAAAAACGTAAACGATTCGTTCTTTTCCGTTTATGAGGACCTTAAGATACAGTATCCCGAGGATGCCTTTATATTAAAGGAGCTTGAGGTAGTTATTTCGGCTATTCATAACAACGTTGCCATTGAAACGGTTCTTGACGATTTGGGAGACAGAAGCGGTAACGATGATATAAAGAGCTTTGCAAACGTATTCAAAATCTGTTATCACAAGGGCGGTAATATCAAGGACGTTATCAGAAACACCCGTGAGATTCTCAGCGATAAAATGGAAATATCCGAGGATATCGAGACTCTTGTAACCTCAAACAAGCTTGAGCAGAACATAATGACGGTTATGCCCGTTGCGTTGATTGGACTTATAAAGATGACGAGCCCCGATTTTGCGGCGAACTTCGTTTCTCCTGCGGGAATACTTTCCACAACGATTGGTATTGTAATATTTATAGTGGCTTACTTTATCGGTAAAGCCGTGCTTGATATTAAAATGTAAGGAGGCTTTCAAATGTTAGGCTTGGATATGTTGGATTATGCAATAATAGCTTTGGGAGCTATATCCTTTGTTGTATGGTTACTGTTTCACCTTAAGGGCTTAAAGTACAGCTCGATGTTTGAGCCTCTTGACGACAAGGAATATCCCTTAAAGGATATTTACGGCTTGGGATATGCAATTCTCGAAACTATTAAGTATAAGTATAAAAGCAAGGGCGACAGAAAGCTTCGCCAGGAGCTTGAAATCATTTACGGAAATAAGTACAGTGAGTACTATCTGAGAGTAATACATTCTCAGCAGATTGCAATGGCGTTTACCGTGTTTGTGTTTGGTCTCGCTTTTTATGGGTTGGCCGATGACCCTGTTGCACTTCTTCTCGGAGTTATGTTTGCGGCACTCGCTTATTACTATTTCGGAACAGTTACGTCAAAGAAGATACTTAAGCGCTCAGACGAACTGCTTGGAGATTTTTCCGAGGTTGTATCAAAGCTTGCTCTTCTTACCAATGCAGGTATGATTTTGAGAGAGGCTTGGTATGAGGTCGCATACGGCGGAGAAGGCGTAATATATACCGAAATGCAAATTGCTTACGAGGAAATGAACAACGGAGTAGCTGAGATAGATGCAGTTTATAATTTTGGTACCCGCTGTATGATTCCTGAAATAAAGAAGTTTACCTCGACAATAGTACAGGGTATGACCAAGGGTAGCAGTGAGCTTGTCGATATGCTCCAGCAACAGAGCAAGGAGGTTTGGCAGCTCAAGAAGCAGCTTGTACGCCGTGCAGGTGAAAAGGCTGCAAGCAAGCTGTTAATTCCTATATGTATAATGTTTGTCGGTATACTTATCGTTATTATCGTTCCTATTTTTGCAAATATAGGAGTTTAATTTCGGCTAATATTTTTTATATAGCAATTTAAAAAGAAAGGAGGATAAATGTAATGCAGAATTTAAGACTTATGGGCTTTATCGTGAAATCTAAGATTCAGAAATTCTTTTCCGAGGAAAAGGGTGCTGTTGATATCGTAGCAATAATAATACTTATCGGCATTGCGATTGCTTTAGCACTTCTTTTCAAAGATAAGATTGTTGGAATCGTTAATGGATTGCTCAAAGATTTGCCCGATACCAAAGACATCTACAACGTGGGTGAGTAATAGTCGCTTTTCGATAAGGGAGCGTTTGTTAAGACGTAATGCTCCCTTATCGATCTTGCGAACTCAAAAATAATTTGTTTGATTTTACCTGAAAGGATAATAAAAATGATAGATTTTTTTGAAAAAACCAAAAGCGAAAGGGCCGCTGTTACGATAGTGGAATCGGCTATCGTTTTTCCTGTTATGTTTATTATCCTGCTTTTTCTTATGTATATGGGAAATGCTTATTACGTAAAGGCGCAGGTTGATGCAATAGTTGTTGAAAATGCCATAGCGGGCGCAAACTACTGTGCAGACCCTATACTTGAGAGCATTAAGAGAAACGGCGGTGCAGTTCCTTCGGTTAAGAAGCTTGAGGTTGAGCCGTACAGATATTTTATCGGCGGTATGGACGACGTGGAGGATTATATCGCTGACAGAGTGAAAAAACAGATAGACTCGTCCACTATATCTATTTTGGGCGAGATGTCTCCTGATTTGAAAACGAGTAAGTCAAATATTGCAAAGTTTAATAATTATATACTTTATTCTACCTTTTCCGTTAACGTAAAATACGATATCACCTTCCCGATAAGACTTTTGGGAAGTAAAGAGCCAACAGTGATGAGAGTAAACTCATATGCCGAGATAGCCGTTAGTGACACCTCTGAGTTTATCCGTAACACTGATATGGTAATAGATTATTTCGGCGATTCTAAGGCGGGAACGACCATCAAGGGCGCATTCGATAAAATAAATGAAGTTTTGCAAACGTTCGCATCAAAATAAAAAGGAGGATGTAAAATGAGATTTTTTGAAAAGACCAAGGGCGCAATCTCTATATTTTTGGCAATTCTGCTTCTTCCTATGATGACTCTTGCTGCGGCGTTTGTTGATGCAGGCAAGGTTAAGCTTGCCAAGGGAATGGCAGAGTCGGCGGGAGACCTTGCCCTGAATACCGCACTTACAAATTATGACAGCGACCTTAAGGAGCTTTACGGTCTTATGGCAACCGCGCAGAGTACCGATGACCTGTTTAACAAGTTGCCAGATTATTTTATGACATCAATTACCTCCTCCGGTGTGAGCGAGGAGGATGCCTTGACCTACGTTGAGCAGATTATGGCACAGCTCGGATTGGTTTCCGAAAGCAATGACGTATCCGATATTATGAATATGGAGGTTGCGGATTTTGCCGTTAAGAAGCTGAGCAATGCAAATCTTGCCAACCCCACTCTTATAAAGAAGCAGATTGTTGACTTTATGAAGTACAGATCTCCCATCAATACGGGTCTCAGCTTCATTTCTTCACTTAAAAGCTTTACGACCTTAAAGCAACAAACCAAGCTTATTGAGAAAAAGCAGGATTATTACGAGGCTCAGCAGACCGTAATGGAGGATTTGCAGAAGGCTTGGTCCTTTGTTAAGGCGTATAACAATACTGAAGTTGCACTGAATCCGAATTATGTACAGACTGTTTCGGATAATATTGAAATAATTAAAAATGGAGGCAAAATTGGTAATTGGGATTATTATGGCTATACAAATAACAACAATACCAATAATACCAATAATGAGTACGTAAGACCTAAAGGATATGCCTATTTATTTATATGGGATATATATGACGTGTATGTGGATTTTTCTACTACACAAAACATTCAATATGAATACAGATTAGGAAGCAAAGATCTTCTATATAACGTTCCCGCGGAAGGAAGGGCTAAAAATAAAGTAGAGGAGCGTGATTATCCTACTATTTATTTGAGTGAGAGTGATAGACAATATACATTTGAAGATTACTGTGGTATGTACTACAACAAAGAAAAGGGGTACGAGAATCTTCCGACTGTTGAGGATTTTAAAACTTTGTTATCCAATTTCTTTGCTGAGGTAACTGCAATTAATAATCTTACGAGTATAATAGCCCAAAAAACTGACACTGATGACAACGACTATGAGTTGCGATATTTCGTTAATGCAATGCGTGGCACAGAAGGCGTTGATGATTATTCCAGACACATATATAATATGTACAATTATTATCAGAGGATTAAGGCGGCTAGTATATGGGTAGAACAATATGATTATGAAAAGCCTGAGCCTCAAGAGTCAACACAGGACGAAGAAGAAACTGACGGAGATGAAGTACAGGAAAAAAGTATATCTTCCAAGGATATATTGAACACTATTATTGAACTTAATTCAAATAGTCATCAAACGGGCAAATTAGGAATATCTAAATGGCTCGCTAATGCAGAAAAAGAGTTCAATAAGATAATGACCAATCTTGAGGTTGTTCAGAGCTTTGCTGAGATAGACTCCTCGGAAAAAGCGTATACGACGCATAAAGAATCAGTTAACATAATACAGGTAGAGCTGATTCATGCAGCAGACGAGATTTTGGCTTACGAAAACGAGCTAAAAAAGGCTAAGACGGCACTTGAAAAGGCAATAGAGTATTTAAATGCTGCTAAAGGCAAGCTTAACGGAACTGTGGCAACTGCTAAAAGCGAATGGAATACCGCGGCTAATAATTCGGCTATACAGGATACAAGCCTTGCCAAGCAGGACAAGGCGGAGATAGACCAGCTTGACAAGTATTTGAACGTTGACAATATAGATAAGCTTATTACGCGTCTTACAAACGTTAAGAATGATATAGACGCTGTAATAACCGAAATGAGAAAGTACACATTCTGCGGTAAATATTACGGTGAGTTAAAAAGCACTGATGATATGATTAAGGCTTTTGAATCTACCGGTAAGAAATCCGACTTTTTTAACTTAACTGCTAAAAAGTCTGATTTGAGAAGCTTTGTAGGTGGATTAATAGCGACTCACAGTAGCTCCGGAAAAATTACTTGGCCAAAAGAAAACGGTCATGAGCCTAACCTTAATTTGAGTAAGACCACACTCTATTCGTATCTTTCATCAAAATTTGCAAATGTCGGCGCTGCTGAGATGAATGAAGGTTCACCAACACCCTCGACCGATACGGGCGAGGATACCGAAAACGGAAAAACTCTGTACAAGAAGATCAAGAGTACATCCGAGACGGAAGCCAGCTCATTGAAAAAGGGCAACGAAGATGAGAATAGCGATAAAAAGGACGAGGATAAGGAGAAACTTATCGAATTTAAGGATTTGCCTAACATGCCTTCGAAGAATACCGTAGTTGGAGGCGGTAAGGAATTTGAAGTAAATGAAACAATTGACACCTCGGCCGATAGCGGTATTTCTTCAGCCTCCTCGTCACTTGACAGTATGTTTGGTGATGACTTCCTGGGTAAGCTGGGAGATCTCGGAACGGATATAAGAGACGCCCTGTACGTTTCCGATTACGTTATGAGTATGTTCAGCTATGATACAATCGAGAAGGAATATAAGGAGGACAATAAGGGTAAGTTAGGTGAAAATCACGAAATAGAGGACGGTGACCTTCAGACTCTTACAAAATGTAATATAAATACGAAAAACAATTACGCTTATCGCAACGAGGTAGAATATATAATCTACGGAGGCACATATGCGGGCAACAGCGCTAAGGCGTATGCTTCTATTTTCGGAATACGCTTTGGCTTTAACGTCGTTTACGCCTTTGCTACCTCTGAGATCCGTGACAGTGCTCTCGCTATTGCAACGCCGATTTCGGCGGCAACTCTCGGAATTATACCCGTGCCTCTTATTCAGGCGGTTATAATCATAGGTATTGCCTGCTGTGAATCGGGAATAGATATTGCCGAGCTTGCTAACGGCAAAAAAATACCTCTCTATAAAAATTCAAAAACTTGGAACTGTTCAATTACAGGATTGGTTAATAAGGCAAAGGGCGTAGCAGAAGCGGAGTTGAAGAAAGCTGCAACGCATATTGTGGACGAGGGCGTTAATAAGCTTAACGGGCTTCTGGATATGGCGGATGAGGAAATAACTGCAAATATAGAAGCCTATGGAGACGACGCGGTATCCGCGGTTACTTCAGCTTATGATAATTTAATTACCGAGAATGCCAATCTTGCCATACAGCAGCTTACCACCTACGTAAACACCGCCGTTCAGGAAGCTCTTTGTCTTGAGGAAGGGGAAACCTACGATACTAAAAAGACCAAGGTGATTGAGTGGGTGAAATCCGAGCTGAATTCCTGGGGAGCACAGTTTACGGGGGACGACATTGCTTCGATCGTTAAGCGTGAGGCTGTTAAGGTAATAGTCAATAATAGCGACAGCTTTATAAAGGGGCTTTTTGATGAGCTGGAAAAAACCGCGAAAAATGGAACGGGTGTGGATATCGGTAAAACGATTGAAGATATTACTTCGGGCGCAACGGTAGACGCACTTGGTGGTGCGGTTATGGAAAAAATAACTAAGATTAGAGATGAAATAAAAAAACAATTAGACACAGGTGTTGCTGAGGTGAAAAATTTTAAGGATCAGATAAAATCCGATATTGAGGCGTCGATTGAAAACGGAGCCCAGGACCTTAAGAATACCATCAACAGTAAGCTTGACGGTATGTTCGGAGGAGATGGCACGGGTAGTGCTCAGGGCGGTGCCTCAACGGGTATGGCATCCTTCTTCTCCTTCAGCTACAGTGATTATCTGAGACTGTTTCTGCTTATTGGTACCTTTGCCAACGAGGAAAAGGTGCTTCTCAGAACCGCCGACGTTATTCAGGCGAATATGTCCAAGATGATTAAAAAGGACGACGGCTATAAGCTGTCCGACTCGGCAGTCTACGTCAAGGCTACAGCCGATATTCAGGTAAAGCCCACGCTGCTCGCGCTCCCGTTTTTTGCAAGCGTGGAGAATAATTCAATACACAATTCAAATTGGTATACGATATCCTACAGCGGTATAGCGGGATATTAAAAAGGAGAAAAGCATATGAAAAGAATACTTATAATCGCAATGACACTGCTTATTACGGCTCTTTGTATCACTGCCTGCAGCGGCGGAGGCACCGAGGAAAATATAAAGGAGCCAAGCGAGGAGGTAATTCAGCCTGTTGAAAAAGAGGAGGAGAAGGAACCCGAGACGGTTGTTGAAGAGGAGAAAAATGAGTTACTCCCTTATACGTATAAGGTGCCTTACGATGGATATAAGGTTTACGTTGATATACCAGAATATCCTCAGGTAGCATCCGGTTATACTCGAATATATCCCGATGGATTAAACAAATTTGTTTCGTTTGCGGTTTTTACTGATGGCGAGGCATCTGATGCAAAATCAGCGTTTGATTTGATTTATAAAGATTTTAAACCAGCAGTTGATGATTATATTTTCATAGATGCAGAGAACATAACTGAGACGGAAAATCTGGAAGTAAACGGTATTCCCGTATACAGATTTAAGGGAACTGTTACAGCAGGTACATTTAGGGTGTGTGAGCATTATATTTACGGATATTCCTTCGTATTCGACAATCTGCCCTGCGCAATTATCGGTATCGTAACCGATAAGGATCAGCCCCAGGAGGAGATAGACAGCGTTACCGAAATCGTTGACGAAATGATCAAGACCGTAAGAGGCGAGTATTGATAAGCTATTTATATCAAGAGGAGAGACGGAAGTGTTTAAGCTGAAAAACAGAGAGCGAGGGTCCGTAACCGTTGAGGCAGCAATCTCTTTGACAACGTTTATGTTTGCAATCGTAACGATTCTTACCATAATGAATATTTGTATCGTTCAGGCTAAAATCAGCGTTGCTATTAATTCGGCTGCCAAGGAGCTTTCACAGTACAGCTACCTTTATGCAATTACGGGGCTTAATGAAAGCCATTCCGCAATAAGCAAATCGGCTGAAGAAACAAAAAAAGATATCGACTCAACCGTTTCGGACGTCAATGCGGTATTTACCGAGATTCAGAATCTTGGTAACTCTACCGAGAAGCTTGAGGCTCAGGATTACTCGGGCTTTCTGAATGACGTAGAAGCGAGTGCCGCTAACGTAAAGGATTCTGCGGGCTCGTTAAAGAATACCGTTACGAAAATGGCGGAGGACCCGAAGGGAGTTGCCTTTGGAATTGCAAAAATTGCGGCAAACGACGGCTTGAATTTTGCTATGTCCAAGCTTGTTGCAGAGCCCTTGTCCAAGGTTCTATGCAAAAAGAATCTCGTTTCCACAAAGGGCGGTGAGGTCGAGGAGTATCTGAAGGGCTTGGGAGTCGTACCCTCCGCAACGGGCTCCTATATGGACGGACTTGATTTTTCGGGCTCAACCATATTCCCTGACGGCTCAAACGAAATAAAAGTACACGTTGAATATAAGGTCAAGGCTATTTCGCTGTTGCCGATAGATGCAACCTTTACCTTCAGCCAAACCGCTATAACACACGGATGGCTCGCGGGAGAAAACAGCTACCGTACCTTAAAAGAGGTTTTGGGAGAGGAAAGCAACGTCAATATCTGGACGAAGGGCACTCTCAGTGAGCGTACCGACCTCATCCGACATCAAGGCGTAAAGGAGCTTGAGAAGGAGGGCTACTCCAAGGTAACGGGAGCAAGCTATCAGGATATACAGCTTTATAACGCTACCACAAACGAGTTTGCCGCGGTTCATTCCATGAATCCGCTTTACAGTGCAGAGGGAGCCCCGTCGCTCACTCTTGACGACATAAACGAAAGCGTTATACAGTCTCAGATTGAGACGCTTTGCTCGGGGATATCGGATACCGCAGCCTCACTCACCTCGGTTCAGGTAAAGAAATCCGACGGCTCCAAGGACCCGAATGCCAAGCCCTGCGCAAACGCTACCTCACGAATAGTGCTTGTCATTCCTCAGGACGAGGGCCTTCAGGAGAAAATACAGACAATTATTGATAAGTCCAATACCCAAGGGGTGACCGTTGAGCTTGTGTCAAACTACGGTAACGGTGCAAGAACCACCGAGGTTAAGGATGATTCAAAGAGTGAGGAGGGAGAAGGATGAGCGTTACAGTTGATATTCTTCTTTCACTCATTCTCGGATTTATCGGATACGTCGCAGTATGCTACTACTTTAACGGCATAAGATGGAATTCGGGAAATACGGCAGCCTTAAAGCTGACTAAGAATAAAATATTATATTTAACCGTTGCACTTGCTACGGCTGTTGTGATGATAGCTATGCTTACTTATTATTATAAGCTTGCTTTACTTACACGTATCAGGCTGGTTTCTTTGGTTTTTATAATATTACCGTGTGCGGCGGTTGATTTCCGATTGCAAAAAATACCTAACGAGTTCATTCTCTCGGCACTTGTAATAAGATGTATTATTTACACAGTCGAGCTTTTGGTCTCTCCTGAAAATACCTGGCTTGCATTCAAGAGCCAGATTATAGGAGCGATCGTTATTGCAGGATTTTTTATGGTTTTACTGCTTGCCTTTAAAAACAGTATCGGTATGGGCGACATTAAGCTGTTTGCCGTAATGGGCTTATACCAGGGCTTGTGGGGAGTTATAAATTCCGTATTCTTCTCACTGGCGGCATCTTTTGTTATTTCAATTGCTTTTTTGATTACCAAAAAGAAGGGCAGAAAAGATTCAATAGCCTTTGCACCAAGCATTTTCGTAGGTACAGTCGTTGCAATTTGCTTGGCGGGAATGTAAGAGAGGATTAAAAATGAAGAATTATAAATTTATTGTTCCTGTTGCCTTGTTGGCTCTCTTGGCCGTTTCGTGGTATATGCTTATATCGGGAGCGACCGAAACGAAAAATACATATGATTATTATTTGGAGGAAGCCAGAGGGTATGCGGAGGTGAGCATCACTCAGTACGCTATTCAGAATTATTTGAAGGCCATTGAGGTTAACAATAATCCCGACGTGTACGTTGAGGTTGCGGAATACTATAAAACTCACGATTCCCGCGAGCATATTGATTGGTGTGAGGATTTTCTGGATGCGTTCCCGACCGATGCGAGAGCGTATAACTGTATGCTCGAGGCATATTTGCTGGATGAGGACTATGAGGCGTGCTTCGATATTATCGAGACGGCAAGAAGACGTCAGGTGTCGAGCGAGTATATAGATAAAATAAATAACGATTTAAAATACGTTTACGGCTTTGAATTTGGTTCCTTTGATGACGTTTCCTCATACGGAAATAATTACTGTGCAGTGCTTGAGGATGACAGATGGGGCTTCGTTGACAGATACGGAGCACTTCGTATCGGACATTCATACGTTGAGGTCGGAGCCTTTTCTTCCGCTAATTGCGCGCCCGTTGTAAATTCCAAGGGCGAGGTTTATTTCGTCGATAAGGCTGGACTCAGAGTAAAGGCTACGAAGGATAAATATCTCAAATTCGGCATGCTCGTAAGCGACGTAATGACAGCTCAGAAGGAAGACGGAAAATATACTTATCTCAACGGAAGCTTCGAGGTGCTTTTCGGCAATTACGATTACGCTTCAACAATGAATTACGGAATTGCTGCCGTTAAGAATGCTGATAAGTGGAGCCTTATAAACTATGAGGGCAAGAAGGTTGGGGACAAGGAATACCTTGATATCGTTCTCGACGAAAAGGAGATTGCTTTCCGTTCGGACCGTGTCTTCGTTTCATCCTCCGACGGTAAGTATATTATGCTTGACGGTAAGGCTAAACAGGTTGGCAAGCTCGTTTTTGAAGAGGCAATGACGTTCTTGAGCGATGCTCCGACCGCTGTTAAGGTCGACGGTAAATGGTGCTTCGTCGGAACCGACGGAAAGCTTATATCCGACAAGAAATACGACGGTGCAAGACCGTTTCTTAATGGATTGGCGGCTGTTTGCATTGACGGTAAATGGGGCTTTGTGGATGAAAAAGAAAACGTTGTAATTGAGCCTCAGTTTGACGGCGCTAAGGATTTCACCGAAAAAGGAAGCTGCTTTATAAAAATCGAGGATGATTGGAAGCTGCTTAAAATATATCGTTTGAATAGGGAGAGCTGAAATGAATTTTACGTTTGAAAATCAAGGAAATAATACATATTTGGTATACGAAATTGCAGAGGATGACTGCATTGACACAATGAGTCTCGGAATGCTCACGAACAACAAGATTCCGGGTCTTGCACCTGCAATTTTTACGCAGATGGATACGACGAAGTTTATAAAGTACAACGTATCCTCGCATATTTCAGTCAGACAGTTTTTTACGGGTCCCGTTAACAAAAAGCGTCTTATCGGCGTTTGCAACGGTATTGTTGACGCTATGCTTTCCGCAGAGGATTATATGATAGACGAAGGCTCGATTTTGCTCGACCTTGACTATATTTTTGCTGACGTGGCATCCTGCGAGACTATTCTTATTTGCCTGCCCTTGCTCGATATGTCATCAGCCCCCGTTGATCTCGGTCTTTTCTTTAAGAATATTATATTCAGCACACAGTTCGACCAGACCGAAAATTGCGATCACGTTGCAAAGCTTATGAATTATCTCAACAGCACTCCCGCCTTTTCTCTTACGGCGTTCAAGGAATTGCTGATGAGCATTGATACTGCGTCAACCCCTGCCGTTAAGGTACAGCCCGTTGTACAGAACGTTAGCCAGCAGCCCGTTGTAAATCAGGCTAAGGTACAGCAGAATAATGCAGGCGTTCAGGCGGCGGCTCCTAAGCCCGAGGCGGTCAAGCCTCAGGTTCAGGTCAACGTACCCGTGAGCAATCCAGTTGCAGCTCATACCGAGAAGAAGGCGGTTGAAGCTCCCGTGCAGAAGCCCGAGGCGACAGCGGAGACGGGCGAAAAGAAAATGACGATGTTCGATCTGCTCAGAAATTACAGCAAGGACAACGCGGCAAAATACAAGGCTCAAAAAGAGGCAAGCAAGGTGGCTTCAGCTACGGCTCCAAAGCCCGAGAAGCAGAATGGAGTACCCACCCCCAACGGTGTGCCCAGACCTCAGGGAGTACCTACTCCCAACGGTGTTCCTAATCCTCACAGAGCTTCTGCAGGTAATAACGGCTTTGCAGTTCCGGGAAAAGACGGTAATCACGGCTTTGCGGTTCCGGGAAAGTCCGATACGAACGTAGGCTTTGCAGTTCCGGGAAGACCTGAGCCTGCTGCGACACGCGTTGAGGTAAAGGCTGAGAACGGAGTGGAGGTTAACAACACTCCTGCTCCCGTCGAGCAAACGGCAAACAACACGGTTTCGGTGTCCTCGGGCTATACAGCGCCCGTTGCTCAGCAGAAGGCTATGAACTTCGGTGAGACTACCGTTCTCAGCGGTGCACCTATGGGTGAAACCAGCGTTTTAAGTGTTGATCCTGTGGCAAAGCAGATGCCTAAGCCCATTCTTATCAGAATCAAGAATAACGAGAAGATTAATGTCGACAAGCCCGTGTTCAGAATCGGCAAGGAAAAGAGCTACGTTGATTATTTCATTGCGGATAATTCTACCATAAGCCGAAGCCACGCCAACATAATGACAAAGGACGGCGCTTATTATATCGTTGATACAAACTCGACGAACCACGTTTACGTTAACGGTCAGATGATACAGAGCAATGCCGAGGTCAGAATCAACAGCGGTGACAGAATAAAGCTTTCAAACGAGGAATTTGAATTTAAGATTCTGTAATAAGGCTCGACGTATGAGCTGTTCGTGAAAACACAGCGTTTTAATTATATCTTGAGATTGTTATAAAACATCAAAAAAACAATTAAAAAAACATTAAATTATAGCAAGGAAGGTAATGGCAGTGAATTTTATTATTTCCGCTAATACGGATGTAGGTATCGTAAAATCCACCAATCAGGACGGTATGTCCGTTAAGGTGCTGAATACTCCTCAGGGACGAATGGTGTTTGCTTGCTTATGCGACGGTATGGGCGGTCTTGACAAGGGAGAGGTGGCAAGCACGTCTGTAGTCAAGGCATTTGACAAATGGGTGGTTGAAAGACTTCCCGAGCTTTGCGCGGAGCCTCTTGAGGATTCAATCATTCGTGAAAGCTGGAATCATATTATCACCGAAATGAATACTGCCATAAAAAAATACGGCGCTCAGCAGGGGGTAAAGCTTGGCACGACTGCTGTGGTTATGCTTTTGACACAAACCAGATACTATATCTTAAACGTAGGTGATTCCCGCGTTTATGAGATTTGCGATTTTGTCAAGCAGATAACCGCAGACCAGACGTTTGTGGCAAGGGAGGTTGCACTTGGAAATATGACTCCCGAGGAGGCTCTTGTTGATGAGCGTCGCAACGTTTTGTTACAGTGCGTCGGTGCATCCGAGGATGTATATCCTGAGATGTTTTTCGGAGACGTTCTTCAAAATGCGGTATATATGATGTGCTCGGACGGCTTCAGACACGAGATTTCCGAGCAGGAGATATTTGAAAAACTTCAGCCGTCGGTGCTTTTTGACGATTACACAATGAATAAGCATTCGGTTGAGCTGATAGAGCTTAACAAGTCACGCAAGGAAAGAGACAATATTTCCGTTGTGCTGGTAAGAACTTTTTAAGGAGGGATAAGCATGCTTGAGATTGGTACTCTTGTAGACGGTAAGTATAAGATACTTAACAAGGTTGGTCAGGGCGGTATGAGCGTTGTTTATCTCGCCATGAATGAAAAGGCAAATAAGCAATGGGCTGTCAAGGAGGTCCGTAAGGACGGTATAAAGGATTTTGAGGTAGTCAAGCAGGGACTGGTTGCGGAAACCGATATTTTGAAGAAGCTTAATCATCCGCACCTTCCCAGTATCATCGACGTAATAGACACGGATGATTCATTTATTATAATAATGGATTACATCCAGGGTAACTCACTTAATAAAGCACTTGATGAATACGGTGCTCAGCCTCAGGAATACGTAATTGATTGGGCAAAGCAGCTTTGCGACGTTCTCGGCTATCTTCACACCAGAACTCCCGCTATTATTTACAGAGATATGAAGCCTGCAAATATTATGCTCAAGCCCGACGGAAACGTTACGCTTATAGACTTTGGTACGGCAAGAGAGTTCAAGGAAAAGAACCTTGCGGATACCACCTGTCTCGGAACGGTAGGCTATGCCGCTCCCGAGCAGTTCGGCGGAATGGGTCAGACGGACGCAAGAACTGATATTTACTGTCTCGGCGCAACGCTTTATCATCTTGTAACGGGTATGAATCCTTGTGAGCCTCCTTATGAGATAAAGCCGATACGCGAGATTAACCCCTCGCTCTCGGGCGGTCTTGAGAGAATAATACTTAAGTGTACTCAAAGAGACCCTAACGACAGATATCAGTCGGCGGCGGAGCTTATGTACGCCCTTGAGCATTATGAGGAAATCGACGATATATACAGAAAAAAGCAAAAGAGAAAGCTTGGTGCGTTTATAACCACAACGTCTCTTGCGGTGCTTTTTGGAATTACCTCCGTTTTCGGATACGCTTCCTCGATAAGCAAGCGAAGTGAGAATTACGATATCATTCTTAAGGGTGCTGACAGTGTCGAGCAGTATTATGAAGCGATTCTTACGGACACGTCAAGAACTGAAGCGTATACGGGGCTTAACGAGTTTATCATTTCCGATTATACCGTGACCAAGGAAGAGGGACAACAGCTTTTAAGACTCAGAGCAGGACTTGAGAGAGAGCTTTCATCAGGCTTCTTGGAGACGGTTGACGTTATGAAGGAGCTACGCGAAAGCAACAAGGAAGGATATGACAAGGTATGCTTTGATATCGGATGGTCGTTCCTTTCATATTACGATACAGATATTGACCGTGACAGATATTCCAATGCGGCAAAATGGTTTGAGGATATAAAGGAAAACTCGGATGAAAACGGCGCAATTGCCGAAATTTTCTGCGATATTTACGAGTGCACCAACAAGCTCAACCAGCTAAGAGGCGGTAAGGTAATTCAAACTCAGGAGTTAAACGTTCAGCGTGAAAAGCTTTGGACAATGATTCAGGATCTGAAAACTAAGTCTGACGGCTACGAAATAGACTACAAGCTTCAGGTCTGGATGGAGATAGACGGTCTTGTAAACAATAATATTGCGGATTTTCTTGAGGTTGCACAGCCGGATGAGCTTATTGAAATGCTCAAAACCATCAAGGACGGTGTTTCTGACGCCGATGATTCAAATCCCGATATATTGAATCTTAAAAACAGACTTAAAGAGTCGGTTGTACATACTATACAGAGAATTGAAACTGCAAAGTAAAGGAGGGCACTTGATATGACATATGAGATATACCGTTATATATTTTTAGGCAGTGCCGTTCTTTGCGGAATAATGGTTGCCGTATCAATCGTTCTGTTTTTCGTTTTAAGGATACCGAGTGTCATCGGTGACCTGACGGGTCTTACTGCAAAAAAAGGAATTGAAAACATCAGAAACAAAAACGAAAGCACCGGAGAAAAGGTGTATAAAAGCAGTACGGTTAATAGAGAGAGAGGAAGAATTACCGACAAAATATCTCCCTCGGGACGAATTGACAGAGCTTATACCGATTCTATCGGAGGGGCGATGTCAACGGAGAAGCTTTCAACCGAACAGCTCTCGGGCGATACCGATGTGCTGGGCGGAAATGAGACCTCCGTGCTGACAGAGGAGCTTGCCTCAGGCGGCGAAACCGCTCTGCTGTCGGAGCTTGACGCTACGGGAAATACCGAACAGCTTTCGCAACAAGCAACGGTCGGCGCGAGCGTTTTTGAGATTGAATATGAAATCGAATACGTTCATTCCGACGAGATAGTATCAGCGGAGGTGCTGTAATGGGAACAAAGCTTAATTACTCACTGTTTATCACATCAATGATTGGTTATTTTTTGATGTCTGTAACATTTCTGTTTATGCCACTTGAGACCCTTGAGGAGAGTATAGACAATTACAGCAACATTCTCGGAATACTTTTTTGGGTATTTCTTGCAATAGGAGTTATAACCCAGTTCGTTTTATCCTACCGACTCAAGCTATGGTGCAGGACGGATAAGAATGCTTTGTTAAAAAGCAAAAGAATGAGCTACGGTGTTATTGCTTTTTGGAAAAATCCTCCCGCAAGGATATCCGACGCGGTAATGCTTATCAGCATAGTAGGACTTGTTATATCAATCCTTGCCACTGATGCAACCGGATATATGTGTTATGTTTTTGTATCGTTGCTTGTGTTTGCGTTTTGCTCGCATTGCATATTCAACGGAAAAATATATTATTATCTTACAAATAAAACGTACAAATAATAAGGAGTATCAAAATGATTACTAAAGAAGGTACAGCTTCATTTATCACCAGAGTATCAGCATTGTTTCTTTGCTTGGCGATGCTCTTGGGTGTTGTTCCTACAAGTCTGTTTAGCGTAATGGCAATGGACGTTGTGGAGAAATTGGCTACCGTATCCACGATTACTGACGGAGGAGTAGTTAATAATCCCGACGGAGCAGACGTTAACGTTACCTACAACGGTGTAACGCTCGAATGGGCAGAGGCAGATCTGTCAATCGGAAGACCTATTGACGGCTGGTGGGTAGGCGTTAAGGTTACCGCCCCCGATAATCTCGTCAAGGAAACGGATTTCGTTGAGGAGGGTGTGGATAAGGTTACTTATCGACGTATCGACGAAAACGGTGACGGCGCTGACAGAAGCTTCTGGTATCAGCAGAGCTCGGATAAGTCCGTTGAGGAGACCGAGAGATACGTTGATATGTGGCTTCACGTAAACGAAGAAAAGCTCAACAACGCCCGTCATAACGGCGGATACGTTACCTACAAGTATGAGTTTAACTGGAACAACGACAGTGAGTATGAGCAGACTCTTACAATCAATATTGCTCCTAATCTTGTGCTTGAAAAGGAGGGCGAGTCAAAATATCCTTCCTCTGATATAGGAACGGTTGAGACTATAAGCGACGGTCTTTCCGTTAGCGGTGATTCAACTGCACATTACGTTCAGGTATCCAATACTGCACCCGTTGTGCTTGATTGGATGGAGAAGGACACCTCTTTAAATATTAATGCTGACGGCTGGTGGATGGGTATTAAGGTTATCGCCCCCACGAATGATTTGGATGTACTCAAGGAGTCCAGGTATCAGGTTGCAAGTGATGAGAGCTGGTCCGCAGCCAAGAGTTTTTACGATTCTAAAAGCTCAGCTGATGACGATTCGTCTCAGTACATAAGCCTTTGGGGACTTCTCAGCGAGGATGCAGTTGATAACGCTGTGCTCAATAACGAAAAATTGAGTTATACCTGGCGTTTTGACTGGGATAACGACGGTGTATACGAGCAGCTTGTTACGCTTGTCGTAGACCCTGAGGAAGTTACTCTTGTAAGAGGAAGTAACGAGGAATTTGGCGGTGTCGAGGCTATTACCGAGGCTCAGATAAGAGGCTCGGGTACGGCAAGCGTTACCGTAAAGAGCGGAAATCTTAATCTTAATTGGGATGAAGCAGACGAAAGCATCGGACGTTATAAGAGAAGCTGGTGGGTAGGCGCAATGGTATACGCACCGACCGGCATAGACTTGACGGAAGAAAACGACGTTAAATATCAGAGCAAGAAGCACGGCGGCGAATGGTCTGCCGATAAGTCCTTCTGGGCGAATCAGGATTCTCCCGTCAGCGCAGATACGCATTATATGGGCGTTTGGGCAGGTCTTGACAGAGACGTTGTTGAGGCTGCGGCTGAAGCGGGCGAGGATATAGTTTACGAGTGGCGCTTTGACTGGAACCGCGACGGCGTATTTGAGCAGACGGTAAGCTATGTTGTTGATGCTGATACCGTTGTACTTAACAGATACGACAGAGAAGATATTGTGTTTACAAAGCCTGCAGAGAGCTTTTCAATATGGTCGGGCGAGGGTACTTATACGGTAGCCGCTTCTTGCACTTCAGAGGGAGATATCGTTTACTCAATAGATTCCGATAAGTGTCCCGAGGGCACGTCGATAGACAGCAACGGTGTAGTGACCTTCTCTAAGCCCGGTAAGATTACTGTAAGGGCTGAGATACCTGCGGACGATTTTTATAATTCGGTAAGCGAAGAGATTACCTTTGAGGTTGTAAGAAATAAGTTTGAGGGACTTGCATTTGTAAAACCCGAATCAAAGCTAACTACAACTTACGAGAAAGGACTTACCTTTACCAACGTTATCGACGAAGCGACGAGCGGTGGCGGAAGCTTCACTTATAGTATTGCAGAACAAGCAGACCTTAGCGGAGCGACCGACAAGACTGTGGCAATCATTGACGCTGCTACCGGTGTGCTTACTATTTACCGTACCGGCAACGTTTACGTTGTAGCCACAAGACAGCAGGACGACAAATACGATGCGGCATCGGTAACGTATTCCTTGGAGATTTGCAAGGGTACCCAGAGCCTTGAATTTGAAAATAAGCCGGTTGAAGAAGGTAAGCCGATTGAAATTACTTATAAGCCCGGTTTAAAGTATACGAATGTCATAAAGAACAATAAAACGAAGGCTACCTACGCTATTACGGAGACTTGTGACATTAATAATAACAAGTTGGTGGACGGCGACGTTGCTGTAATTGATACAAAAACGGGTGAGCTTACAGTTTCGCGCTCGGGTATTATAACGGTTACCGCTACCTGTCCGTCTGATGATAACTATCAAGATGCAACAGCATATTATAAACTCGCTATTAATAAGGCCGATCAGACGAATTTTGGATTTTCGTCCGAGCTTGACGTTGACGGAGACGGAAAGGTTGATGAGAAGGATATCTCAGAAACGAACGGCAATGCTGAATATGTAATCACCTATAATGATTTTGATAATTCGTTTGTAAAGCTTGCAGCAGGCGGACAGATCTCGGGTAATATCACCTATGAGATAGCCGACCAGAAGTATCTCGATAATAGTCCCGCCACCTCTGACTCTCTTGTTGCGGAGATTAATGAGGACAGCGGTCTTCTCACGGTATACCGCTCAGGTAAGATATTGGTACGCGCAACGAAAAAGGGTGACGACTGTTATAATGACGTTACCGCGGAGTATACGCTTACTGTTAATAAATGCGCTCAGACGATAGAGTTTTGGGACAACGAAGCTTCCGTATCGAGCATAACGAGGCTTTACGGCATCAGGGAGTATACTCCTGTAATCAAGTTTAGCGGAAGCGGTGCTGTTACTTATTCTATATCCCCCAATAAAATCGGTGCCGATATTGACGAAGCAACGGGCGTTGTAACGTTTAAGAATTCGGATGAGAAGGTTGGTACGGCGAGAATCAGTGTCAGCATAGAGCCCGATGAGCGTTATCTGGGCAATTCCAACTGGCTTGATATTAACGTTGAATATCATCAGCTTCCCAGCGGAGTTACTTATACCGTAAGTGATAGAAATAAAAACGGATGGTACCGTGATGAAATGAGAATAGAGGCTCCGGCTGGTTATCTTATCAGCTATCATAACGAGCTTGATACTAACGATTGGTCAGAGGTGATAAAAAGAGACATAGAGGGTACAGAGAAGCCTGAAATATTCTTTAAGCATGAAACAACAGGTGCTATTACAGATAGTGTTGTTGTTGAAGAATATCAAATGGATAAAACTGATCCCGAGGTTATCGATGTTAAATATGAAACTCCGATAATGAAAACTATTGCAGAAAAGCTTTTTGGCTTTTCTGCTGATGGTAAAGTAACTGTGACCGTAACCGCAAAGGATGAGCTTTCGGGTATTGAACGTATTGAATATTCGCTTGACGGTATCGAATATGTGACACTCATTGACGATTTATCCGATACAGAAGGCGTATTCAGCAGTGAGTTTGTAATTGATTCACAGTACAGAAACGAAATTATTTACAGAACCATTGATAAGGCGGGTAGGTATTCTAATAATTATAAGGACGGAAGCACCATAATAATTGATAAGATTTCTCCCGAATTGGAGATTTCATATCTTTACAGCTATTCCGATAAAGATGAAAGCGAAGCCTTTAACAGAAAGGATAGCAACGGTATTGTTTATACCAATGCCGATAAAGTTCTTGTTCAGCTTAAATTAACCGCAGACAATTTTGATCTTCTTGAGTCGGTTGACAATCTTCCTGTTGTAAATCTTTGTAAGATTGGCGAGGCGTCAGAAGGGGTTAAGCTTACATGGAATACCGAAGAATCCACAAACATTAATATTGCATCCTTTGAAATTGAGGAAGAAGGAGATTATGTAATAACCGTTGATGAGTTTACAGATTTTCTTGACAGGAAGATTGATGCTTACAGCCAAGAAATACATGTAGACAGAAATGAAGCTGAGTTTAGCGAATTTGTGTTCAGCGGTGAAGTTAAGTACGATGACCAAAACACCGGTCGCAAGTATTATGAGGATTCTCAAACCGTAACAGTTGAAATTGATGAGCATAGCTTTGATGCAAACGGCTTTGAGGTTTCTTTAGTGGCGAAGGATTATGCGGGTAATGACATTGTCGTTTCCGACTACACCGAGCTTTTCAAAAATGCTGCTTGGGAAAAGGAAGGCGATAAGTATACAGCAAGCTTTGTATTTGACAAAGAAGCAAATTATACACTTCAAGTAAAATATACCGACCTTGCAGGTAACGAGTCAAGTTCCTCTGAATATAAGTTTACTGTTGACGGAACCAAGCCTGCTCAGCCTCGTATATATCTCGATAGGACACCCTTTGTAACAAAGGTTCTTTCCCAAATAACCTTTGGCTTCTTCAAGAGCCCTTTGAGTTTTACGGTTGAGTCAAGCGACCTTGTTGCAGGCGTAAAATCTATAAGGTACGCCTACGTTGGTACAACAGGTGTTCTCGAGACGGGTGAAGTTAATGTTTCAGAAGAAATTACTGCAAAAACAGATAGCAGCGGCGTTGTAAAGATAACATTTGAAATTCCTGGAATCACTGATGATCCTGCAAACTCAGAGTTTCACGGTAAGGTTAGTGCGGTTGCATACGACTATTCGGGCAATGACGAATCCTCCGACGGATGCGTATATTATTATGATGGTGAAAGCAGTGTGCCTAAAAAGCTTAATACTGTTGTAACCGATAATATAGAGCCTGAGAGAACAGTTGCCTTTTCTGAGCCTAACAGAATACTCACGGCAGACCTTTCAGACGACGTTGACAAATATGAAGAGACTGACAATGTTATTCTTTACTATAATAGGACAGGTGAGAATAACAATAATGCTACCGTAACAATCACAATTACCGAAGCCAATTTCGATGAAAATGATGTAAGCGTAAAGGTAAATTCAGAAGAATATAACAAGATTGATAAAAGCAATGTCAACTGGAGTGTTCAGGGCAACGTGGCAACGGGAAGCTTCACTCTTGAAGAACAGGGCGATTATACTGTAACCGTTGAGTATACCGATGCTTCCAGAAATGATATGCCAACGTATATTTCACAGAAAATTGCCATAGACCGCACAAAGCCCGAGATTGAAATATTCTTTGATCCTGCGGACGTTACGAGCGAAGAGCCCGAGAAAGCAGTATACGACAAGTATTTCGACGAAAGCCGTACGGCAAAAATTGTGGTTACCGAGCATAATTTCCGTCCCAACGAGATTGTTGCGACTGTTGACGTGACTGATTATTACGGCAATGTGCTCAATCCCGCGGACCACCAATACGAGACCTATTCCCAGCTCTTCACTGAAGCGTTGAAAAATGCGGAATGGGCGGTTTGCGATAATAATCCCGATAAGCATTATGCTGAGATTGACTTCGTGGATGAAGGCTGGTACAATCTCAAGGTTGATTATACAGACATTCTCGGAAATGAAGCAGAGCAGGCTGTTGCAAAGGAATTTGTAATTGATGGGTCTGTGCCTGAGGTTTCAATCTCGCAAGATGAAAGCTTCATAAATAAGATTGGCTCAACCATCTTGTTCTATAACGCAAGTCCTACCGTGACAATTAAAGTTCAGGATAATATTTCGGGTATTGACAGTATTCACATTGATGCGGAAAGAAAGGGTAACGTTAATGCCAATAGCGTTGTATACCCGTCAGGGCTTGTGCTGGAAGCAAACGGCGTAAAGAGAAGCGGAGACGAGGGCTTCATTGACCTTGAAAAGCTTACTGTAAAGGCTCCTGAAAATACGGAGGAGTATCTTGAAATCTCCTTCAAGATACCTCCGCAGTTCAACGGCACGGTTAAGGCTACCGCTGTAAATATGTCAGGTGGTCAGGGAAGCAGCGCTGGTGAGCATACTGAGTATACTGTCGTGGTCGATACCTTATCCCCAAAGATTGAGGTTAAATATACGGGCGATTACGTAGGCAAGGTAAGATACGACGGAGACCTCGGAGAGCGCTTCGTATATTCTGATACCGTAACCGCAAATCTGTACGTAAATGAGGCAAACTTCCAGTACGATATAAACGACATCACGGTTATAAAGAACGGTAAGGCTGCACAGGCAGGAGTAGATTATACCACAAGCATATGGGGTACGGGCAGATACTTAAGCGAGTATGCCAAGGTATTTAAGTTTATAGAGGACGGAGATTACAAGCTCTCCTTCTCCTATATCGACTACGCGGGTAACTCTATGAGCTATACCGACTCGTTCAATTCAACGGGAAAACGTTCGTACGTTTCCAAGACCGTTACCGTAGATAAATCCAACCCCGTTTACACGGTAACCTACGACAACAACAAGGTTATAAACACGATTGACGGTGTTGAGTATTACGATGACGTGCGTACGGCAACCATCGAGATACTTGAGCACAACTTCAATCCCACCGCAGTTGACTTTAAGGTGACTGCAAAGGATTCGGGCGGTAAGACCGTTACAGAATACAAGTATCCCACGCTTAAGACTATGAGTGAATGGAAGCGTTCGGGCGATACCTGGACTGCTACCGTTGCATTTGATTGCGACGCAAATTATACCGTAGAGCTTGCATACAAGGACATTGCGGGAAATGAGCTCGTAAATTCCGAAAACGGCGAAAAGGGTAACTATATCAAGACGTTTGCGGTAGACCGCTCGGCTCCGTACGATCTTAAGATTGAGTACCTTGAGCCCTCGGCACTTGAAAGGCTTATTGATACGGTATCCTTCAGATTCTTCAATTCTACCGCAAAGGTCAGAATATCCGCTGAGGATATAACCTCGGGTATTCAGCGCTTCGAATACAGCTATAAGCTTAGCAACGGCGTCAGCGACATAAACGCGGAGCTTATCGATAAGGCTATTGAAAAGGCTGAGATAACCCAGGACGGAAACAGATCCTACGCTACCTTCGAGATTCCCGCAGAGCTTCTTGGAGAAAACAATCAGTTCAGAGGCAACGTATGCTTTACGGCGTATGACTATTGCCTGAACGGAGTAGATAAGAATGATGAAGCTGTTACCGTTGTTGACTCGGTAACGCCTAAGCTCAACGTAGCGTATGCTCCTGCTGATGCGGGTGTTTCCGTAAGATACGTGGATGCTTCGCTCAAGGATACCAACAGCTTTGCAAACGCTGTTCAGGCATTCTACGGCGGCAAGGTCAAGGTTACCTTGAGCCTTAACGAAGCAAACTTCTTTGAGGGCGCCAAGGATGGCAACGAAATCGTTCACGAGCTTGGTATTCTTTTGACGGAAACCGATAACGAGGGCAACACCGTTAAGCTTGAATATCTTCCCAAGGGTGCAGAGCAGATGTTCTCTGATGAGACCTCTGAAACAAGAAGCATTGTATGGAGCAGTGACAAGGATATGCACACCGCAGTTCTTGAGCTTTCTCACGATGCCGATTATAAGCTTGAGATTAAGTATACCGACTATTCCGACAACGATGCGGAAATATCCTCCGACGATAATTCGTCAAAGACCGCAGGAGTTTATACCTCAAAGCTTATAACCGTTGATAACACCGATCCCGTTGTTGAAATCACGTATTCCAACAACGACGTCAGCAAGACCGTTGACGGCAGAAGGTATTATGACGCTGAGCAGATTGCAACCGTAACCGTTAAGGAGCACAATTTCCGCGCGGCTGACGTTAACGTTGACTTAATCGCCAAGAATATTCTCGGCGATAACGTGGAGGTTGCGGATTTCGATTCTCAGCTTCGTGATGACGCAAGCTGGAAGCATTATAACAGCAAGGGCGAGCTTGTCGCAAAGGCTGTGGACGGAAACGTTCACGTTGCAGAGCTCAAGCTTACCGAGGATGCAAATTATTCTCTCGACGTTGAGTATGATGACCTGTCAAAGCGAGTATCCGTTGACAAGGCTCCCGAGCTGTTTACGGTTGATACTACCGCTCCCGTAAAACTCAGCGTTGAGTACAACGAGCCTAATATGTGGAACAAAATACTTGAGAACATCACTCTCGGCTTCTATAACGCTCACGTTACCGTTACGGTTTCCGCAGAGGATATCACCTCGGGTATTGATCACTTCATTTACAGCTACATAAACGTTGAAGGCGCAAGTGCGGTCAACGCTCAGCTTATCGAGCAGGCTATCGAGAGTGCCGATATAGTATATAACGGTGCGACTGCCGTTGCTGAATTTGCTATTCCCAAGGACGCTATCGAGCAGCACAATCAGTTTAACGGTACCATTGAGTTTACCGCATACGACCGAAGCCTTAACTCAGGCAAGCTTGTAAATAACGAGGTAATAATCGTCGATAACATCAAGCCCGAGGCTAACGTAACCTTTAATGAGCCGGTACAGACTGTAAACGGCATTCGTTACTACAATTCGAATATAAACGCAAGCATAATCGTAAACGAAGCAAACTTCTACAGTGAGGACGTTGTTGTCAGCATTACGAGAAACGGTGCATATTATGCACCTAATATCTCATGGACCGATACCAGCGCCGACGTTCACAGAGGTGCGTTTACTCTTACCGAGGAAGGCAGCTATACCATACGTATTGACTATACCGACCGTTCCTCCAATAAGATGGATACTTACGTTTCCGAGCGTATTGTCATTGATAAGGTTATGCCTGAGGTCCATATTTCAAACGTAAAGGCAA
Organism: Clostridia bacterium; assembly: GCA_017439965.1. Classification (GTDB taxonomy): domain Bacteria; phylum Bacillota; class Clostridia; order Oscillospirales; family SIG627; genus RGIG6353. The sequence goes on from JAFSID010000051.1 coordinate 50,595, forward strand.
ATTCGGCAAACAAGGACGAGATTTACGGATTTACCGTAACCGTCAGAGACGATAACGCAGATATTAACGCTATCAATACCGTTCTTACCGCTGTTATGAGAGCTGAAGACGGTACCTACGAGACCAAGGACATCCCCTTGGGTGACGTGAGAACAGTTTCTGTCGGAACCTCTTATTCATACGTTGTAGAGAATCTTGAGGCAGATGCGGTATATACCATAACCTCAAGTGTTAAGGATATGTCCGGCAACGAGAATACGAAAATCCTTCTCGACGACGGAAACGAATACGACGAGGTTAAATTCTCTATTAACCGAAATGGCTCTACCTTCTCAGTAAACGGCGAGATTGAAAGAATCGTTGACGCATATTACGTTTACAGTGTTGATGAGGATATCGTGATTGAGGAGATTAACGTTGACCCCATTGAAAACTATATCGTAAGAATTAACGGCAACGACCTTGTTGAAAATACCGATTACACCAGCGTCGTGACAAGCAACGAGGGTGAGTGGAGTAAGAGAAGCTATATCGTAAGCAAGGATAAGTTCGCGGGTGAAGGCGAGTATGACGTTATGATTGAGTCTGTTGATAAGACCGAAACCACAGCGTACAGTGATATCAAGAAACTTAAGGTTGCTTTTGTTGTAGACAGAACGGCTCCCGTCGTTACAATAAGCGGTCTTGAAAGCGGCGGAAGATATCAGGTCGAGGAACAGACTGTAACCGCAATTCCTACTGACGAGGGAGGAAAGCTTGATAGCTTCAAGGCAGTGCTTCTCGATGATGACGGCAAGGAGGTCAAAACCTTCTTTGAGGCATCGGGAACCGAGCTTGTTGAATATCTTGAGGCTAACGAAGGAAAGATAACCTTTAACGTTCCTGAAGGAATTGAGCATAGCGTTCGTATTATCTGTAACGATAGCTCTGTAAATTCCGAAAATTCAGCTAACGTATACGACGTAGTATTTGACAAGGTTACCGTATCACAGAATCGACTGGTTATGTACTATGCTAACAAGCCCTTGCTTTACGGCAGTATAGGTACTTTGGCAGTGGCGGCAGGCGTTGCAGTCCTTGTCATAATCAAAAAGAAAAAGAAAGTGGCATAAACCAATAACATCAGATAGGAGATAACAGCATATGAATTGTAAAAATTGCGGTGCAGCTATGAATCAGGGCGATTCTTTCTGCACGATATGTGGCACAGACCAGAATGCGACTGAGGTTTTGACAGCGGAGAGCTATAACGCTTATACTTCTCAGCCCGCGTATACCGCTCCCGCTCTTAAGCATGCTACGAACAGAAGTCTGCTTAAGATGATATTCCTCACTATGATTACCTTTGGAATTTACTCAATGGTAATCTGGTCAAGAATTGCAGACGAATTGAATATTGTTGCTTGCCGTTATGACGGTAAAAAAACGTGTCCCTTCTTCTCAATGCTTTATTTGACGATGATAACCTTCGGCGTTTACGGAATAGTTTGGCAGCATAAGTTCTGCAACCGTTTAGGTGCAGAGGTTACTCGCCGAGGCTATAATTACAAGTTCAGCGCTTCTGATTTCTGGCTATGGAACGTGCTTGGCTCGTTTATTGTAGTTGGTCCGTTCATATATTTACATAAGCTTATGAAGTGTATGAATATGATTAATGAAAGCTATAATATTTACGGCTGATAAAAAAGGCGGTCTCGGTTTTTCCGAGACCGTCTTTTGTATGAAATCAGCTTTTGAGCAATATTGTCCAAGCAATAGTCAAATAAAGTCATTGATTTTTTCGTTTTCATAATATATTATATTATTGAGGTGAAACTATGAAGCTTTTTATTATGACGGATATTGAGGGAATATCGGGTCTCGACAGAATAGAAATGTTGGGAGCCGACCCCGAGGGCTATGAAAGGGCAAGAAAATATCTTATGGCTGACATAAATGCAGCCGTTTCGGGTGCGTTTGATGGAGGTGCCGACGAGGTTTGTATTCTTGACGGACACGGCACGGGACTTAACTTCATTAAAGAAGAGCTTGACCCTCGCGTGCATCAGCTTACCGTCGAGGAATATTTCAAGACCGCTCCTGAGAGCTGGGATATAGATGCGTTTATCTCTATCGGCGCTCACGCTATGGCAGGTACGGAAAAAGCCTTCCTTGACCACACGCAAAGCTCTGTTGCCTGGTTTGACTATAAAATTAACGGAAAAAGCTACGGCGAAATAGGTCAGCAGGCGGTGTTCTTCGGACTATCCGATATACCACTTATTATGGTCTCGGGAGACGAGGCGGCGTGTCACGAAGCCAAGACGTTTGTGTCAGGTGTTGTAACCGCCTCCGTAAAGAAGGCTTGCGGAAGAAACCACGCTGAATGTATACCGCTTGAAGAGGCACACGCGCTTATTTATAACGCAGTTAAAAAGGCTGTTTTGGGCTGGCGTGACGTTAAGCCCGTAAAGGTTTTTCCACCTTACGAGCTTGAGGTTGTATTCACCCGCAACGATTATTGTGACAGTGCAATCGGGCGTGACCCGTCTCTTGAAAGGGAGGGCAGAAGGGTTGTACGCCGACTCGATAAGATTACCTGCTCGCTCGATATGGAATGGTTTTAACGGAGGACGGAATGAAAAGGCTTATTATAACGGGGGACAGTATATCCTATAACCGACACGGCTTTGATGATACTCCGAGGGCAGATGCCTCCGACTGTCATATTGGTATGGATTCCTGGAGCTTCCGCTTAAGAAAGGATTTTATTACCTCTTCGGTTGATTTTGAGTACGCCGACGGGCTTGAGTTTTCCGAAAGGACCGTTTCGGGTCTCGGAGACAAAACTGATATTGCCGATGCGATTTTCGGGTCTCGTGTTGTGACTGTTACTCCCGAGAATGACAGCGTGCATTTTACTGCCCGTTCGTCAACGGGTAAGCTTGCGCTGTATTTTCAGTGCCGTCCGCATAATTATTGCTCCTTTACCGTTACGGTTGACGGTAATTCAAAAAGGGCAGATACCTACGGAGATCCCGACTTTTATTTCGGATACGCTCTTTTGACCGTGGAAATTGATTGTGATAAGAATAAGCTGTCTCACGAGGTCGTTTTGTCCGACTTTGAGTATACCGAGCTCACGCCTCTTGTAACCCTCGCGGGAGTCAGCGGAGAGGCTAAATACGCCCATATAACAGGGCAGGGAAGCCGTACCGTAAAATTTCTTCTTTATCATTTTGAAAAGAGGGTTGCCGACCTTTCGCCCGACGCTCTCGTTCTGACTCTTGGCGGAAACGATTTCGTTTTCTATTCGGCTGAGGATTACCGCCTTTATCTCGGTAGATTTTTTGAGCTGATGAGAGAGCGCTTTCCTGATTGCCGTATCGTTACCGCCACCGTTCCGCCATCCGCTAAGCCCTCTTATCCCATTCGCAATATGACCTTTGAGAGCGATGCTGAATTTAATACGGAGCTTGAGAAATACAACGTCGTTATGAAGGAGCTGTCTCTGAAATATAACGCAAAATGTATCGACCTTACAAGGCTTTTCGACGGAATTTCACCGTCCGTCTGGCGTTACGATTCCGTCCACCTTTCTCCAAAGGGGAACGAAATGCTTTACGGAGCGGTAGTAAATGAATTATTCAACAAAAAGGAGCTGTGAAAACTCAAACCGGAGTTTTTACAGCTCTTTTTTTGTTTTATTCGTCTGTGTACCACGGTAGGTCCTTTTCGGAATCGGCATAATTTACCGTGAGTTTTTTATTTTTTAGAAATGGAATAATTTCCTTTTCGGTAAATTCAACGGACGCATAGCCGTCTAAATCAAGAGAGCTTTTATCACCGAAAAGAATAACGTATGATGGACGCTCTATTCTTTCACCGTAAACGTTGTATCTTGCATCAATGAGATAAACGCTGTCAATTTGAGCATAGGTATAGGTTGCTTTGTCAAATTTGACGCTCTCTTCATAAAATCTGACGTTTGACTTGACTGTCATAACGGCAAATAATCCTGAGATTGCAACGGAAATGAGGAACAATATGACGAGAAATATTTTGAGAGGCTTTGGTATCAGAATGTCAGTAATGCGTTTTCTTTCTGCCTTATGAATGCTTTTGCTGGGGAGATATGCAAAAAAGAGCATTCCGCCGACTACCGAGCAAAGACCCGAGAATAAAAAGCCTGAGTACCACGGCGCAGCTAAATAAATTACAGTACCGATTGAAGCAATTGAATTGTAAACGGCAAAAAAACCGCAAAACAATGCCGAAAAAACAACAAAGCATAATGCAAACGCCTTTAAAAGAGAGGTGTGCGAGATAACAGCGTTTGCCGTTGATGTGTCGCAAGAAGGGTCAAAGGCGTTAAACTCTTGGTCTTTTGAGTTGACAATGTGATCAATCAAGTCTTTTTCGTATTCCGTAAGCTTATTTTGCTTTCTTAATTTTTCATATTTTACCAAAGCCTTGTCCGTGTCTTTTTTTAGTAGCAGTGCATACGGTGTAAAATAGGAATATCTTGAAAAAACGTATTCATCACGTGCTTTTTGAAGAGCCAAAAAGTATGAATGGGAAAAATCGTTGGGATTATCAATTTTTTTGAAATCAATATCCTTGGGCTTAAGCTTATAAATGCTTCTGTAATTCTGAAACAGAGAATCGGACAAAACGGTATCGTCTGATAGAAACGGCTCTATTTGTGAAAGAATCAATTCAAGAGCTTCAACAAGGCTCACAAAACAGTTTTTCAGCCTTTCGGGACTTTCAATATGCCAAAAATAACAGGATTTAAAGGATTTATCCTTCAGAAAAGGTATTATGTCTGTCAGGTGATAGTAGACAACGCTGTTTTTTCTCAGCTTTATAACGCAGTAAAGTGAGCTTGCCTTAAAGCCGCCGTACTCTTTTTTTACGTATCTGAATTCCACAACGTAGCCGTACAGCTCGATTTTGTATTTGCAAAGCTTTTTGGAATCCTCTACGGTGTCACATATAGTGTTGCTTTTGGTTTCGGAATACTTTTTGCAAAGAATAATAAATTCGTTTGCGAGCATCGGTTTGCTTCTCCTTGATATACTATTTGAACTAACAAATATATTATCACAATACAGCTTGTATTTCAAGAGATACAGTGATAAAAAGCGTATATCTGACGTCACCGCATTCAAGCCTTGTTTTACGGACCCATAAAGGATATTAAATCGTAGCCCTTTTCCTCGCCGACTTTCATCATATATTCCATTCTGTATATGAATCTGTTATAGAAATCAATCAGAAGCTCAGGCTCCGTATGTTTTTTCAATTCATCGGAAAACTCATTTTCCGTTCCCGAGGATAAGACCTTTACGGTTTCCTTTACGTCGTTTAAAACGCTTTTCATTGATTCAAAGGTGAAAAAGTTATCTGTTAAATACCATTCAAAGCCACTTATTCTTGATACCTGCTCGTTGCCGTCATCGTCTATATATTTATACTCTATTCGGTTTTTATTGGCTTCAAGCTCGTCGTCAAAGTACTTGTATAGAAAAGGAGTGAGATATTTGGAAACGTCATACTCCTCAATTGATATTTCCGAGCTTCTCATTTTGGCTACGTTGGATGTGTTGCCCGTATCCGAGCTGTCAATGATTCTTACGGGCATTATCCAAAAATACGACGAGCCGTCGTGACCGTCAACTATTTTAATTTCTTTTTTGAAAATATCTCTACCCATTATCGACAAGCAAAGCCTTTTGATTTGCGCAATCACTCGGGGGTTAGACGTCGCATTCGCCGTTGCGTTGTCAAGTAGCTCCCTGATTCTCTCAAAAGACTTATGAGGTATATCCGAATCCCGTAATAATCTGTGGATTGCGTTTCTTATTTCATAGTCCGAAAAGTACCTGGGGTAATCCTCCTCGAGTAAAGCCATCATATCTCCGATGTCTAATTGACTGGTAGGACATAATCTCATAAAAGCGGTTGCTTTTTTGGGGAATATACCGTTCATTACGCCCATAAGCTCTTCCCGAGTGACCTCATCATAATTTTGTATTGTAATGTGGTCGTTTCCACAATTCCGGTACTTTATCCAATAGCCCCCTGAGTAGCTGTAAACGTAATAAATGTATCCGTTGTGAGTTATGAGAATCATATTCTCCTGAAAAAATTTTACCGCTTCAAAACCGTCAAACAGCTTCATTACAATCACCCTTTCGTTAAGTTACGCTCAAGACGTTTTTTAAGTCTTCGGCAAATTCCTTTGTTGCTCTTCTGTCCGATGAGGTCCGTCCCCACCATTCCCAACCCTCCGCAATTTCCTCGTAGCTAATAATCTTCAATATACTTGGCTTGAAAATCCGTTGAGCTCTGATGTTTTCAAGACAGTTAACGGGAATCCATTCAACCACGATTCTGCCAAATCTGTTTCGGCCGATTACGCCGATAGAATCACTTTCGCCGTCCCAAGCCTTGCCTCCTAAATAGACCTTTGTACCCGGCGTAAACGGCTTCGTTCCGCGATACACGTTTCCGTCCTCACCGATGTGGTATTCGGTTATGTTTGCAACCACGCCAAATCTCCAGTCTTTGTTTTCCATATTTTCACCCCGCTTTTGCTTTTTCTTGAGTTAATTCTAACACGGAATGTGTACTAAAAACTGTACAGTAAACGGCAAAAGCCTCCCCGAGCTTCAAATCCTTGCGATAAAAATAACGAGGATAGGATTTGAAGCTACGACATCCTGCTTCAAAGCAGGCACGCTTAAGATTGTTTTAACAAAAAAATAAAGAGTCCGTAGTCAAGCATCTACGAACTCTTTATGGTGGAGACAACTGGAATCGAACCAGTGACCTCTTGCATGTCAACTGTGAGGTGTATTTTTAGGATACACCCTAAAATATAGCGTTTTTTTAAGATATTTTAAAATCAAATTACCGACTTTTTACCGACTAATATGATGCAAAATAATTGTAAAAACAAGCCTCCGAGGGAAGAACTACCCGTTGCGAGCTGCCAGAGAACAGCTTTACCTTCCTTAGCCACGCTAAAAAAACGGTAGGAAGCTCCTACCGTTTTTTTCTATTGCCTTGTTGGAAAATTGTATTCTCTTTTAGGCAGATTAAATTTTCTCTCGGGGAGATTGTATTTCGGCTGTGTGCCGCTCTCCGAGGCTTTGCCGTCATTGAAGGCTTGAGCGATTCCCGAGGCATAATCGCCGTAGGGATTATTTTTCACCGAGCTTGAGCCCGTGGCTATCTGCCACAGAGCCGCCTTCTGCTGAACCGTTAGTGATATTTCGTTATCCCCTCCCGGCAAGACAAAGCCGTAGTCCGTCGGAAACAGACCGTCAATGGCTTTCTGGTATTCGGCGGCGGAATAGCTGCCGTTACCGTTCGTATCGTACTCGCTCATATTAAGCTTGAGAGCGGTAAACGCCTTCAAGGGAACGTTATTATCGTAGCAGAGGTCGAGCTTCTTGCTTTGAGCTTCCTCAGTGACAAGAGCCTTGAGAGCCTCAAGAGTCGTTTCCTCGGGATAGCCTGCCTGAGCTACCGCATCCCACTTCTGAGCCTGCGACACACTCGTTTTATCACCGAGAGGCTCAAGGCTTACTATCGCGCGGGTAAGAGAGGTACACACGCTGTCCGAAAGACCTGCGCCCGCAAGCTTATCGTAGGTCGTTTTTGCCGAGCCCTTTGAGGTCAGCTCAGGATTTACAGCCTCAGCCGCCATCGTATAGGCAAAGTCAAGGCGGTCAGCATCATCGGATATACTGTCAGCCTCACCGTAAAAGCCCTCTCCCTCTCTTCTGAAAGTATCCTGACCGTCGAGAGCCTTTTTATAAAGCTCGTTTCTCAATGCATATTGAGCCTCAAGCATTTCCTTTTTCTCCTTGTCGGAAACGGAGCCGTCCGCCTCGATGCGACGGATCTCCCTGTTAATCTCCTTGAGGAGTGTATCCTGCTTTGACCAATAGCGAGACATAAGCTCGTAGGTCGGCGTTGCATCGGTACCGTTGGCTGAGTATTCAGCATCCTTTTTAGCCTCGTAATACCTGTCGGTATAAGCATTCGACGGCAAGGTATTAAGCGTGAAATTAGCCGAGAAAATATTATTTTCCGCCGCAGGAGTCATCATAGGAAGAACAACGTCTGCAAGCACACCGCCGTACTGGTTAAGCAAATAGTTAATCTTTTTCGGGCTCAGCCTGAGAGTCCGTCCGAGCCATTTGCTTACCTCGTCGGTTCTTGCGTCGTACCTCTCGGCAACGGGCAAGCTCTGTAAGGACTGCGACTCAATATCCGAGCCGTACCAGGTCTCACCGGGGTTCTCGTCATCAAACAGCTTTGCCTGTACCAAGGGCATAAAGAAGTTATTCGTCAAGGGATTTGCGGGGCCTATCTGATTCACAATGTGAGAGGCGACGCCCTTAACGTCAAAGCCCTCTCCCCCAAAGGCATCCGCTACCTCGTCGGCAGTATAGCCGAGTGCGGAGTAGAATCTGCCTCGCGGTATCTTTATCCACTTTCCGTCATCGTACTTGAAAAGGAAGTAATTTGCCTTATCCTCCTCACGCACCGCCTCCCAGTCCTCGTCATCCGAGTAAAGAAGTGCGTTAAGTGCAAACGGCGCAAGTCCTAAAATTGCGGTTTTTGTGATAAGCCTGAACCAATCCTTATACCCCTTCGTCTCGGAAAGATTTCGGATTATCTTGTCAAAGCCCTGTATACTCGGATTCCAGAACGGAACGGCATAGGTATTAAGCGCCTTGCTCCACTGACCGCTTCTGCCGAAATTGGTTGTAATTTCGGCGGCGTTATACATAGCCTCGGCAAGAACGTCGGTCGAGGCGTTTTCCAAGCCTCCGTTTTTATTGACGGTAGCGATAAATTCGGCAAGTCGGGGAAGCTGCTCGATAAAGCTGCTTACCGCCTCAACCTTATCAAGACCTTTTTTGATAAGACCCGTATTTTCGTCTATCATCCCCGTCGAATAGTCGTAATTGGAATTGTGAAGTCCGCCGAGTGCCTGATACCTTTTCCAGTATTCTCCGTTATTGGCAATTTCCGAAATTGCGGTAGGATAGGCTTTTGCAAACTCCGAAAGGTCCTTGGAATTGATTCCCGCATCCTGAATATCCTTTACGCCGTTTCGTATCCAGAAGGCAGGGTTATAGCCCGTGATAAGACGTTTGTACACGTTGTTTGCGGCTGCAAGTCCGCGCAGTCCCAAATTGCTTGAGTTGGGCTTGGGCGTAAGCGCCGACACCGCCTCAAACAGCGAATCGTTGACCTCAAGCTCCCATTTCTTGCCCTTGTTATAGACGGAGAAAACGTTCGCCGTGTTAAGCTCCTCGATTCCCGCTTCTTCATCAATATAGCTGCTCGGGTTAAAATCCGCTCCCGCCTCGGCGATGCTCGTGATATACCTCTTGGTCTCGGGCATATTGGCATAGCGGAAGAGCCTCATACCGAAGCGGTTCTTCGTTCCCTCTCGGACTACCTTCTCAGTGAGCTTGGATAGTGCCTGCTCAAGCTCCATCAGAGTTGACGTGCCTCCCGTTGCCCTGCCGATAGCCGTGCTTGTGTCGGCTCTGTTGAGCTGTCTGCGCGAGCCCGTGTGTTCGGTGACGCGGTAGGTCGGAACGTAATGAGGGTAAACCGATTTAAGATAATCGGCGTCCTCCTGTGTTATAAGTCCCGAATCAACACGGTACTTCATCAGATTGTCAATGTATCCGTATACCTCTTGTGCAAGAGCCTCAAATTCGGGATGCTCGTCAAGCAGGTCTTGTACTGCCTGCTCGCTTCTTTCTGCCGTTATGAGCTCGCCGTTTTCATCGGCACCGAAAACAGACTTGTTCTGTCTGCCCGACAAGGTGTCTCGGTTATTGAGAAGCTCTACGTATTCCGCCGCAATATCTGACAATACATCATTGGGATTATACGCCATATTGCGAAGCGTTGCATCGTCGAGCATGCTTATTTCGGGGTGCCTTATCCTGAAGTCTCTGACCGCCTCCGCCGCCTCTTGTATTGCCCTCTCGTTGCGGTATGACATTCGGGATATGTTGTGCTTATGGAACAGATAATCCTGAAAGTCGGTGTAATACTGCTTGCCACGGCTTTTTATGGGAGCAAAAATATCCTTGAGGCTTTTGCCCGTAGCGTTGCCGTTAACGTCGGTCGCCACCTTGGACATCATATGAGTGGCGATATTGTGCGAGCTTCTCGCCTCGTTGTAGTAGGCGTACAGATATTTGTCCTTAACGGTCTTGGCTATATCCGATATCGCCTTGCCCGAATCGACAAGCTTTCTGTACAGCAGATCTCCCGTATCGGCAATACGGCTTCTGAGCCCTTGCTTATTCCTTTTGGGGTCGGCACTTATTCGCCTCTGCGGCTCGGTCGCAACACGCTCTTTTTGCCCTAACTCCATTAACCCCGAAAGATTCATTTCGGGCGAGTCGAAAAAGCTGTCTGCTACGCTCACATCGGAATCGGTCTCAGCCGTATCCGCCTCTCCGTCGCCATTATAGTAAAGGTCAATGAGCGGTGTACCCTGATTATCTGCTGACGTATAGCTTTGCTCAGAAAGGGAAAAATTGTTATTGACATTTCCGTCAGGAGATGTTATCATATTTTCAGACATAGAGTTGATGTATGGATCCACCGTAGCATTATTGCTACGACCCATAGAAAAACTGATTTTTTCAGTTCTAGACTCTGTGTCTTTTGTTTTTAGCAATTCAAATGCTTTCCCTTTAGGTGATAATACTCGTAGCGAGTGAACTCTACCTTTACCAAACATTACAGATACAACAATATTTCCCTTTTCGCCATTAAGAATTGCAGGTGCTGCAAATGTTATTGATACCGTTCCTTGTCCTTTGTGATTTTTATGACCGGAAATTATTTTTCCTTTTTTTATTACATAAGGCGAAGCAATAGCCGCTGCACGTTCCGGATCTGTTTTTGCATAATTTTCAATTGATGAGATTGCATCTTCGTCAAAAAGGATGCTACCCAAGCCTTGTACATCAATCTTGTTTCCGAAAGATTTTTTTAACGTATCTTCAAGAACTTTATAATACGGTCTTTTATCCTGCTTGCTATAAGTCACGTCTACGACCGGTTGCATTGAATTAACTTCGTCAAGGTGTGCAATCAATTGTTCTTTTAACGTACTGAAATTGTCAGGATCCCAGTTTATATCTAAGTCACGAACGTCTTTTTGAGTGAGACTATATCTAACCTCCCCCGAATTATTCTTAAGCTTAGAGTTCAAAGCCCTCTCGAGTCTATGCTGAGCTGTTAAAAGCTTACGAGCCTCGGGGGTATTTGCTTTTATAAGGGAAATTACGTGCTTTATTTCGCTCAGGATACGCTGTGCGACGTTGGGATGCTTTGCGGCAAGGCTATTGACAAAGCCCTCATCGGAAAAGAGGTATTCTCCGACAAGCTCGGCGGTAAGCTCACCGTTGATATCGGCATTTTCGACGGCGCTGTACGTATCGGTTATTTCCTGAAGCTTAGCTTCGTAAGTGCCGATCTGCTTTGCGTAACCGATAACAGCCTTTTGTAAGCTGTCATAATGCTGGGAGCCCTCGAGCACGTGGGTTATTTCGTGACCGATAACCGACTGCCACGCCTTGCGGGATTCGGCGTTTATAAGGACAGTTTTGCCCGTATACACACCGTTAACGAAGCGATTGCCGACAGAAAAGCCCGATTCCTTGAGCCTTGCATTATCGACAAACTCAAATTCAACACCCGTTCTTGCGTAAAGCTTGGCGGCAAGGTCTACAAGCCGATGAGACGCCTCGGTGTCATTGAGCACACCACTTGCAATTGCCCTCTCGACAATATATCGCTCCTTACCCTCATATTTTGTCGGGTCATCGGTAAAGGCTCTGTTGGACGCCGTCTTTTCCCGATACTCCTCCGTGACGTATTCCTCGGCTGTCACAAACGGAAGCGGGTCATTCTGAACAGTGTATGGAAGCTGTGACGAGCTTTCATCCGTTTGTATGTAATAATCAGCATTGTCAGACTTGACAGATGCATCGGGTTGTGTTATAGTTTTATTAGAGTGTGGTTGATACACGTCTTGAACGTACACCTGGGGGATTTTGTTTAAATCATTCAGAAATTCAACTACACTCTGTTTTTTTGCAATACTTTCAGGCAACTCAGGTAAATCTGGGATATCAAACATCCCGGTTTTTATCATTTGCTTATTTACCAGCAAGGATTCATTACCGTACTTTTGAGTTACTTGTTCTAAATAATATACAAGATTGTCTTCCATTTTTTTGACATAAACAAGCCCTGTCTTTCCATCTTTGCGATTTACTACAATTACCTTATCGTAATTTTCCACTAACCAAGGAATTAATTTTATATCATCAGCGGCGATTGGATATTTTTCGGATGTGTTTTCTCCGTGCGAGTTCTTTATATGACGAATGTCATTATCTCTAAGTGCATGGGAGTATCCTTCCAAAGATATTTCATCTGACACATCCGATATTAATCTTTCAGAAGGTATAGCATATTTTTTGTATTCCTGTGTGTTTTGATTTTCAAAAGCCGCATCAACATAATCATTAATGTTTTTTTGTGTTACGCCAAATTTATAATTAACATTGTTAAAATTAGCATTTATTATTGCATTAGATACAGATTTAACAGCAACAGGCACACCAGACATTAAACCTGCAGACAACAACGTCACGCCGCCGACGTCAACTACGTATTTTTTAGCATAATCGAACAGCGTTGCTTTAGTCGCTTCTGTTCTATCCATGCCTTCGGCAACGTAGCGGTCAATCGACAATTGAAAATCACTTAAATCACCCGATATTATTCCGTCTGCAATATCGTTTGCGGCTTCGGTACCGAGTTCACCTATCAGTTCGGTTTTTAAATTGTTTTTGAGGTATTTCCAGCCGCTCTGCTTTAAAGTATCACCGTCAAACAATGCATCAAAAGATTTACTTTCAAAGAATATTTCGGCAGCAGCGTTTACAATACCGAGACCAAAGGCTTCGTCATCAGACAAGCCTTTTTTCTTTGCGTCAATAACTGTACTTCCGAACCCGCCTGCAACCTGTGTACCCAAGGTTATATATTTATTACCGCCGCCGATAAGCATAGCCATACCCTGCTCACCGATATTTATGCCTGCGTTATATAAAAACTGTCCTACGGGGCTGTCAATTTGTTCTCTTACGGCGCCGTATGTCGTATCTTTCCTGTTTTTATGAGTATATAAAGCGTCGTTTTCGTCAATAGTACCGTCGTCAACATAGTCCGCGATTGTTCCAATACCTGTCGCCATATTTGTCAGAGGACTTTTTATAATTTCACCAAATGTAGATTTGACGGGATGTGATTTCGCATATTCTTCATCTTTTACCCTTTGCTGTTCATTTCGGCGCATCTGAAGATTATCGCTGAGATAATTGGCATATTCAATAGCCGCATTTTCCCCTTTGGTTGCCCACAAATAATTAAAAATGGCTTTTTCATCATCGGTAAAATACAGATTCTTGTCATCGTCTAACGTATTAAAAACAGCAGTATCGTTTACAGTTATATGTTCGTAGGCATCTTTGTCACCGTTTACGAGGTTGTAAATATGCTGGTTTTCTGTGCCATTTGTAATAACAGACGTTGTAATCGGTGTACCGTTATAAGATCCGTTTACAATTCTATATGAAACGTCTTTCTTTTTATAAGTGCTCTTTTCTTTAAAATCGGAATTACTTATAAGGTTATAATAAGAAAAATATTTGTTCCAGTCCTTCTCTTCATCAAGAAGATCTGACTTGTTTTTCAACTCTTGAATTTGATTTTCAAGAGTTTTCTTTTGCTCGGCTTGAGATTCGTATTTTTTCAGCTCATCCGGATTACCGGAAGGATATTTTTTATATGCTTCGATTGCCGTTTCAGGTTCTCCGAGCTTGTTTTTTTCGTTCTCAAGAGTCTCAATTTGCGAGGTAATTTGCTTTTTTTCTTTGTCAAAATCAGCATCGGTACGTATAGTGCTTCTCCAATTGTTGAAATTCGTGTTATAAGAATTGATTCCGCTGACGGTCGCTATATCTAACGTGTTTTCAAGGCTTTTTATTCCTGTTGCAGAAGCTTCGCGTCCTATCATTTCCATTACGTCTGATTGACGCTTCGGGGTGCTGTACAATGCGCCCATAGTTCTTCCAAATGCACGATTCTCGTCATCCTCCCATTTTTGAAAATTGGGAGAATAATACGGTTCTTTAGCTTTTGATGCAGTTTTCAAAGCATCAAGGCGTGCAAGACCTCTTTTTTTAATTCCCGTGGGGTTGAATTCTGCAGTTTTGGTTGTATCGTTTAACTTTTTTAACTCTTCCAAACGGGCGAGCCCCCTCACCACAGATTTAGTACCTGTGGTAGAAGGAGTTGTTTTTATCGTGTTATTTTTTGCGGTGTTTTTTGTAGAAAGTGCTTTAAGTCTTTCGAGTCCTTTCATTTTGCCTCCTTATGCAGCACCTAACATATCAAGTATCATGTCAAGTTCTTCTTCGGTAATCTGTTTTTTCTCAACGTACCACTCTAAATTAGCAATTTGCTGAGGAGAAAGTGTTCCACCGTTTGTTTGTACATCCCGAAGAGTTTGATTCAACACCGCTTGAGCGTATTGTCCAAGATGAGGTTTTATCGTATATCCAAAATCTCTTAAGGTGCTCTCGTCTGCGCCGTTATCTATAAGTTCCTGCCATATCTCGGGAGATATCTGTCCGTTTGCATCGGCAAGACCGTTGTTTATGATATAGAAATTCCAGCCGTCGGGAGTTCCCGCCGCTATTGCTCCGTCCTCGTAAAGCTTCTGAATATATTCGTTTGAATATCCTGCATTGAGAAGCGCGGAGATGATGCTGTCGTCTATATACCCGCCCTTTACTGCCGAGAGAGCGTTGGATGCGCTCATTGTGGGAGTTGACGCCTTATTCTGTGACTCTTTCACCGCGGCAAGCAAGGAATCCGCGTCAGCCTGCGATATTCCCGCAACCTCAAGCAGCTCGGGGCTTACCGCACCGCCGTTTTGCATGATTGTAAATGCCATTTCGCGTGCGGCAGCTTTTTCGCTTGCCGTCTGCTCGCGCTCAAGAGCGGCTTTGTTATATTCAAGAGTGTCATTCCGGTTAAGAAGTGCCTGAAGAATTCCAGCATAACTGTCAGCGCTTTTAATCGCGTAATCAAGAGCACTCTGTGCTTTGGCAGTATCACCCGTCAGTCGAGTGTCGGTAATTGCTTTGTCAAGTTCTGACAGCGTGTTGATTCTTTCCTGCTCTCCTTGTCTTAACGCATCAGCGTAGCTTGTTTCGAGTCCGAGCTGTGAGGATTCGGACATACCTCCCGTTATACCCTGAGATGCAAGTCGCTGATTTATATTCTTTTGTGACATCATCTTGTCGCGGTACAACTGACGGAATAAATCCGCGTAGCTCTGATTGGTAGACCCCTTTTGTGCTGCGAGATCATTTATTGCTCTCTCGACGGAAGCGTCTGTTATCTTATTTGCCTGCGCCAATGCTTGAGCATACGTGGAATTGTTACCCGAATATATTCCCTTAAGGTTATCAATAAGGGTATTGCTGTCGTTCTGATGTTCGGCAATATACTTTTCTGCCGCCTGCGTTATTGAATCGTTTGCATATTCTGCAAGCGACGGATTGGCAGCTATCATCTGATTTCTCAATTTAAGATAGGTTTGAATTTCACCGGCAGACGCGCCACTCAAAATACCGTTTGATATAAGCTTAGAATAATCGACGCGGCTTCCATCGTCGGTCATTGTATTTTCATAATATTTTAAGCCGTCTCCAGCTGATGAGCTTACACCCACAGTCGGAGTTCTTGGAGCTGTAACGGTTGTCGTTTGCGACGTCGAGGAAAAGGCAGGAGTCGCATCCTTTTTCTGTCCGGTAGTAACGTCGTAAGCCTGCGAATAGGTCATTGTAGAGCCTGCAAGCGTAGGCTCTACACCTCCGTACATTTTATTGATTTTGGCGGCGCGTTCTTTTTCCGCTTGCGCTCTTTCTGCCGTTGAAATGTTAGTGTTCGACAATATTGCGCTGTAATCCTTATCGGGGTCGAACCCGAGTGCTGCATTATATGCCATTTATTTCACCTCCGTTTTATTTGCGAGACGCTGAAGCATGGTCCACACTTCTGCTCTCGTTGCGGGTTCATTTGGACGTGTACCGTCTGCAATACCGTTTTCCACCGCCCACCTTTGAGCGTCGGCGTACCACTCCTCGTTTTTCTTCAAGCCAAAGAACTCGGCTATAACCTTGGCTTCAGCCTTTGCGAGCTCTTCGAGGTTGCTGTCAACAGAGAGCCACCTTGCACACTTGAGGTTGGTGTGGAAGCCGTGCTCAACTATAATGCCGGGAGTACCTACCCTTCGGGCGCCGTAGAGAACACCGTAGTACTCGTCGTCAAGCTTCCCGTTGCCGTCTCGGTCATTGTCTGATTTTTTCTGATATACCTGATAGCCGGACAGAACCATCGTATCTTTTATACACTCACCAAGCTTTTCGGCAAGTGTTTTTGATACATCATCAATATCGGTCCAGTCAACGTCCTGATATGTAACGACAACCGCTCTATCAACACTCTCTGTGTTGCAAGCGTTAGAATGAAGCGAGATAAACAGGTCACAGCCTTGTGATTTCATTCCTCTTTCGTGGAGCGGTAAATCAACATCCTTGTTATCTCTTGTTGTTATAACTCTGATGTTGTAGGCTTCGAGTTCTTTCTTGAGGGAATTTTGCAGTTTCCACATCATATCGCTTTCGTAATAAGACGGAAACACGTTGCTTCGGTTGTATTTGCCAAAGTGACCTGCATCAATACATACCTTGGGCATTATTCGTCACCGTCCTTTTTGTTTTTAAGGATATCAATAGCGTTTGTTATTACTGCCGGCATAGGTATTCCCATCAATCCCGCATTTTCGATAATACTGAAGGATTCGTTTATGATATAAGCGATAATTGTGCCGTCACGAATAAGAGTGGTTCCGGTAAGTATATCAAGCCTGTGTGCAATAACTATAACAAGCAAACTTGTTCCTTTACGGCATAATCCTTTCCATCCTGCTTTTGATTCGTAGGCGCCGTTTTTGCTTTTGGGACTTTTGTGGAATATTAAAGCAACGGCTAAGCCTGTGAAATAATCAATGCACATAAATATAAAAAGCGTTGTGAGCGCGGCATCCCAACCGCCAAAAAGCATGGCGATGACTCCACCTATAGTTCCGAATATTGTTAATAGAATTTCTTTCATTTTAAGTCTCCTTTTAATTAACTTTTTCCCATCCGTCAGGATAGGCTGAGGGGGAATGTACGTTGTTATCAATTTTCGAGCAGTAAACCTCGCCGTTTTCGGTGCAACAGTTACCCTTCATATATGGTGAGGTAGATATTGCGACAAAGGGGAGAGCGTGAGCAGGGGCGTTTGACCATACAAATCCCCACTGCGACGGGAGTGTTTCGGGTTCTCCCGTGAACGTGTCAGAGTTGTATACCTGCAGAAGTTTTACTATTCTTCCGGCAGATGACTTACACACAAAACCGACTGGACGCTCAAGCATATTCATCTTTTTACAAGCAGAAGTAAAAGATGGAATATAATCTGCCTCGGCATTTAGTTCAGATCCCGTCATTTCGGAGGATTTTTGCTGAACTGATTGTGCTATAAGCTTGCCTGACCGCCTTAAGGTTTCAAGAACAAGCTTGTCGTTACTCATCATATATCGTTCACTCCTTCCAATATTGCATTTGCCATATCATCAACCGTTAATTCTTTCCCTGTCGATTCGGGTATCGGTGCAGGCTCAGGCATAACACCTGCCGTCATGCTCGTTACCACCACAACGGTATACGGAATACGCTCAACGGTCTCCTCGTCCGTTTCCTCGTTGGAATGCTTGACTTCGTTGTATCTTGTCTCCTCGGCTACCTCAATATTGACGAAAGGGAAGGTGTCGGGAATGGGCATATCATCGGGTATCTGTGCATATCCTTTGGGAATTTTGCTGATGTCGGATGTTTGATTAAAATGTGCTCCGTTTGGGAGTGCTTCAATTGCAATTATTCTCATTTTCATTTCCCCTTGCCTATTGCAATATAGTAATACGTTTTGTTTTGCAAAGAATAATTAAAGATGTCCCCTAAATTTGCGCTGAATGTATTCGCAAAATTCAAATTGATTGCCCGTTCTTTTGAAATGCTATCGTTAGCAAAATTCCAATAGGTTCCTCCGAGCTGTCTGAAGAAAATCGCAAACGAAGAAAAACCGCTACCTTCTGTTTCGGGGCAAATTAACAATACGATATCAGGAGAAAATCCCAACACAAATTGTACGATTCCCTCAGCTCCGCCTACACCCTCATAATCTCCCGTAGCTATCCTGCAACTGCCAAGCCAATTTGCTATCGTGTTTTTTTCCTCGTCGGTCAAAGTATAGGCGTTAGTGGTAAGACCTGCCTTTACGGCAAGGTCAAGCTTTGAAGGTATCAACGGTCTGTAAATACCAGTTGTTTTATTTGAAATTTCTTCATCACTGGCGGGACTGATACTGAGCTTGTTGTTATTATTAACAACGAGACCTGAGCTTGAACTCCATAATTCTACAAGACCCGCTTTTCCCTTTGCTACGGCAACATCTGTAAACTTGGCATATAGTGAAGGGTCAAAGCCGGCTATTTCAACCGCTCCATCGCGGGCAGTCTTGGCTTCTTCGGCGGCTTCTTCGGCGGCTTTCCGAGCATCCTCGGCGGCTTTCTTAGAGCTGAGTGCACTTGAAGCGCTATCGGATGCCGCTTGTTTTTCATACTCTGCAATCGACGCGGCATCACTTGCATCCCGCGCTGAAGCTGAAGCGTTTTCGGCATATGTCTCCGCAAGCATTTTGCTTTGCTCTGCGTCAGTAGCGGAGTTTTTTGCGTCGTTTTGAGAATTTGCCGCCGCGACAGCGTAGTTTTGAGCTTCGGATACATAAGATATAAGAGTCTCGCGAAGTGTCGATGAAAGATGCTCGTCGGTAATACTGTTATACTTAACGACCGCGCTCACCTTGTGGTCGGAAACGTTAAATTTGACAGTCGCGCTTTCATTCCATTCATTTTCGGATATGAGGCTCGACAAGGGTACCGTTTGCGTTGTTCCGTCAAGAAGGGTTATAATAAGGCTTTCAGTTTCAGGGGAATAGGCAAAATTAATTGATATTTTCTCGAGTGCGGTATCAACCGTTATTTCCTCTCCGTTTTCGCGGATGAATTTAAACGTTCCCGTTTCTTCGTTGTATTCAACGTTTTTCAGATGGGTGTTGGTTACGGTCTTATCGGTCTTATCGGAATCGACCTTAAGACGCATTTTATTTACGGCGGTAAATACGTTCAAGCCGTCCTGCTCACCGTATAAGTCCTGCATACCTATTGACTGCGCGCCCGAGGACGACGTAAGAATGTTAATAATTTTGTTTATACTGTTTGCAACAATGGTTTTAACCAGATTGTCAAAAACCGCTTTGTTATCGGCCGCACTGCCGGTCAGCTTATCGGGAGCTGAAGAAACGCCGTTCTTGACAACTTGGGATTGTGTAATTTTTAAGCTTTCAAGGGACATTTTGTACCTCCTTTAAGTTTTAGCAAAATTGCCCGTGACAAAGTGCTTAGTGATTCCGTATACACCGAAGCCTTCGTTTGCGACGTCGTTTACAACGACAAATTGCAAGCGCTTATAGTTTTTAACCTTGCGGTTGAATGGTATCTCGCTTGGTGCATCGTTAGAATTGAATGTAAATCGCTCAAAATCGATATCCTCCCAGTCGAATATATCCATTGTTCCGTATGCGACCTGCTGCGCCTCAGCATCTTTATCCGTGCGAAAGCATATCTTTGCACTCGAACGGTTATAAGGCTTTATCGTGACGGCATTTCCTTTTTTGAGAAGCGTTTTAAGAATCATCGGGTCGCCGTCATCGTCTGCCTTTGTGCTCCATACGGCTCTGATGGGGGCTCCGCCGTCATTGAACTTCGTAAGCCCGTCGATATCGGTATTGAGCTTACATATTCTGCCGTCTTTTGTACCGAAATAGAGATATTCCTTTCCGTTTTCGACGAGCTTCATCACCACTCTCGCGGGGACGTTATCCCAATAGAAGCACTCATATAAATAAGAGGTATCAGCACGTGAGGGATAGCTCCTTTGCTGTTTGCCGTCAAGACCGTAAACACGATCGTCGATAAAAACCATATACGCACCGTCAAAGCTGATGCTCACAGCGTCCGCAAGGTTCTCCTTTATGAGCTTAGGGTCAATCCTTGCGCTGCGGTTCTGTACAATCCTTTCGCTCGTCAGGCTGTTTGTAGTGAGGGCATATATTCCCGAGCCTGTTATAAAAAGCTGTTCATCGTCGATATTACCGAAGCCAAAGCGACTGACGGCACCCGCACCTGATAAGCAAGGCTTTGTACTCCACACCGCGCCTCCGTATTCATCCAATCCTGAGGAACGAATAAAAACGGTTGAATCCTGCCCGTTATCCTCTTTTATTATTGCGAGGTTTTCGCCGAGACGTCTATATCCCATTATTTTGGTTTGAGCCGTTCCGACAACTTGATAATCGGTATCAGACCAATATGTACCGTCGTTAAAGGCGCATGTAAAATCAAAATTGGGATAGTCAGAATTTCCTGAAGCAATAATTCTATCCGAGGCACCGCCGACGCCCCAAACGGTAGCTATACGGCATTTGTTAATTTTATCGGCCGCGCCGGGAACTGTCTTAGTCAAGGTTATAACGACGTTATCAGCAGCACCGGCAAGCGGTTTGGGTGGAGCTTCAGTGAACTTAACAGTACCTTTTGCTAAGTCTACCGCGTATTTATCTTTGGAAAGTTCTTCTCCGTTTACGGTGATAAAATCTACACTGTCAAGCTCGGTATAGGGAAGTTTGTAATCTGTGTTACCGTCAGCGACATATCCTATTTTTTGTTTTCCGGTGAGATAGTTTACTCCTTCGTAAGCCATACCTCCGCCGTCTGTCGGAGATGCTGAAATAACAGTCATAGGAACGTATGCGCCGACACTCGCCCTCTCGACGTCAAGACCGTTGTATCGCAAAAGTTCTGCCCCAGTGAATATCCACAGATAACCTCCCATATATACAGCCATGGAGCGCTCATCAGGAAGCCCCGTTCTAAGTTCAGTTGTATTTTTGGTTTCTTCATACCAACGCAAAAGTTTCGTGCCTCTGTGACATAAAAGATGCCGTACCCCTCCGAACTCAACGCTATACAACCCGTTAACTCTTATACCGTTGCCCTCGATAATAATTCTCCAGCCGGGGCGTTTTTCGGGCATCCCTCCGGCATCTGATATCATATTCGGTGCCCACGGTGAACGGAAATCGTCTACCAGTGACGGGTCACTCGAAAAGTCAACGCCACGGAACTTTGAATAAGTTTTTGTTCTTATACTTGCTTTGCTTGACATTATTTACCTCCGAAAAAGACGCTGTGCGACAAATCCTCTGCCCCCAGAAGACGGAAGTGACGTATCGAGAGCGGCACGCATATTGAGATACATCGACCAGAATGCGGAATAATCAACGACAAGGTCTGCCATAAGCTGTTGAGCGGCAACGTAGAACGGCAGGCAGTTCGCCGCCTCCTCCGACACCTCAAATTCATAGCTGTCGGGAGTTTCGGAGGTTATTGCTTGCGGTCGGGCAAAGTATTCGAGTATTATCCTTCCGTACTCATCACCTGGTACGGCAAGCTTATTTGATATGATCGGATAACCTGTAACAACCTTTCCTTCTTTCCACACACGAAACGTTTTGACAAAGCCTTCAGGCAGGCTGTAATATACAAAATCACCCTCTCCGGGGGTTAACGTATACTCTTCGCGGCGAATAATCCTTTGATAATTTGCAATTTCCTTTTGCGCAATATCAAAAAAGTCTGCCATTTTGTTCATTATATCACGATCCTCGGTTACGGTACCGCCTGAAGAATATTCATCAAGAAGCATCAATACACGTCTTTTTGCATCTCCGAGTGTCATATCAATCCTCCTGGCCGTAAAGAAAATATACGTCACATTCGGCGCTTGATACGATTGACAAGCGAGAGGCATTTAAAACACACGCAGAAGACTGTCCGGGCAGAATGATAAAGCCGTTATCCGGTGTGCAGGCAACGTTATCGGTTGAATTATCACGAATATACACCTTTGCGTTATCCGATGCGTTCGTAATGATAAAGGTGCGGCAGGCCGTGTTGACGTTCTTGGCGTTTATGCTTACGGTTACTTTTTCCGTTGAGTTAATAATAAGAGCCATTTTGTGTTTTCCTTTCGATTCGATTTAATAAAAATTCGGACAGCGGCAATATATACCGCCGCCCGAATTTTGTTTTAACGATTTATGGGCTTATGCAGGATTAGAGAAGATGATCTGACGAGCATCGCCCCAACCGACGCCGAAATCGGCATAACCTGTATAACGGTCGAGAAGAGGATTGTCAAGCTCGGTCTGATATACGGTGGGCTTGGTTATATATACGATGTTGAAGAGCTCCTTCATAAGCCTTCTGTCGCATACAGCCCACTGCTTCGCTGAAAATCCGTCGTTACCGCCACCGAGGACGATATATTTCATACCGTAAACGGGGTTAGCTGAGTGGTTGGAGGATTCGGGATCGAGACGGGCATCGTCTCCGCATATCTTCTTTGCCATCGCCTCAAGCTCGGGCGACACGAGAAGAGTATCCATATCGCAAAGGAAGGGCATACCGTCAGGAGTGACGAAACGGTTAGCCATGGTCTGCGCCTTGGTGATTGCCGAGACAGAGAGCGAGTCTGTAATGAGGTTGGAATAGGTTCCCGCATCAGGATCTGCAATGAACTTTCTTCCTTCGCTGCGAATTGATGCAATGGGATGATCTGCGGCAGCCCACGCTTTTTCGTCACCACCGAGATACTCATCGTCAAAAGCGTTGCCAAAGCAACGGATACCGTGCATATATACCGTCATTGCGGCAGATTCGGCAAGACGCGTACCAACCTTACGGCATTCACCGCTCTTGTCAACCTTTGCCTGCTTCAGACCGATATCAATGGTGTTGGAGTATTCCTGAGGCGTGATGATGGTCTTGAAGCCTCTTTTCATTGTGCCCTTATTCAGCGTATCGTTTTCATAAAGCTGCATTTCTCCGTAGCCGCCGGAGCCCGTCAGCTCGTAATCTATGCTGTTGGAGGTTCTTGTACCCATAATAACGCTGAGCTTGTTCATTCGGTTGGCGTAATGAAAGTCAAACGCCTTACCGACGAACTTATAGTTGTCTGTTTTCCAAGCTGTGTTCATATTTTAAATTCCTTTCATCGTCTTGATAAAAATTCCTTCGGGGTCATTTGCATATCAGGGTTATCCGCGTTCCATCTGTCAAGGGAACGCTTCTGCTCGGGAGAAAGCCTTTCGCCTCCGTCATTGCCTGACCCCGTACTTCTCGCACTGCGAGAGGTATTTTTAGCAACGGCGGCATCACCTGCACGTCCAACGAGAGACACGTACGAATCGTACAGCTCTGCAAGAGGCTCACGTCCGAAACGGCTTCCGCAAAACTCACGGAATGCCTTATTGTTCTCGAGTGCTTCAAGCTTTTCCGCATTGTCAAATTCGGGATGCTTCTCAACAAAATCAAGAACGTCCCTTCTCAGAAAATCCTCTGAAGGTGTTGAGACCTCTGACGCTTCAGATCTCTTACGCATTTTGGTGATGTATTCACGGTTGAGGATTTCCTCCTCAACCTCCTCGGGGCTTCTGCCCTCTCTTTTTGCACGGTCCTCAATCTGACGACGCTTAACCTTTTCACCGTACTCACGGAGCTCACGTGTACTCTTGAAGGGCTGCTTCGTATAAGGATTGATTATTCCGCTTGCGGCAATGTCACTGTTTGCCTGAGCCTCCGCCCTCTCGCGTGCTTCTCTTTCGGCACGAAGGCGAGCGGAGCGGATTGCCGCATTTTCCTTGCGGGATTGATTTGCGCTGTTCCGACCGGCGCCGTCGGAATCGGAGTCCTCCGCATCTTCGCCAATGTCAGCCGAACCATCCTCGTCGGAATCGTTTTGAAAATCTACGAAATCTTCACGGCCGTCGTCAGCTTCGTAATCACTGTCACGGCTTTCATCTGTTGGAAGGTCTACGACTCCCTCCTGTGCGCCGCTTTCTTCATATTCTGTCGCATTAAATTCGTTCATTTATTTTTCCTTTCCACCCTCTCGGGCTATGTTATATCGGCAAATCGGATACTGTCGGTACAGATATTGGCATATCCTGCACTTGTGACACGGGAATATCCAGCGGTACTCCACCGGGAATAATTTCGGGAGCCTGATTTATCGAGCTTTGGGCAACGATTTCCTCAAGAGCCGCTTTCAATTCGGGATTTGTTTTCAATGCATCTATTATTTCTGGTGATAGCTCGTTTTCGTCAGGCTCAAATTTCTTTTTCCAGCTCGCTATAATATCCTGCTTTTGAGGAATGTCAAGATACTCAAGCTCAGCCGCAAGGATCTTCCAGTTATCCTCCGTCACCGTGATGGCGGCAAGCTTATCGAGCACCTCAACCGTTGTTGCGGGATTTTTGGAAAGTCCGTTACCCGTGGTTATGGTAACGTCAATAACGGGATAATACACAATATCCTCTGTTATAACCTCTTCGGTAACAAGATCGGTATGCCCGGGGATAATGCGTGCGATATTATTGGAATTATACAGCCCCTCCTGAGGCTCTTCGTTTGCGCTTTTTGCACCGATAAAGATATACGTATCCTCATCCCAGAACTCAAGGGCAAGCCAATCAAGAAGCTCGTAAAGACGGCGGAAGCCTGAATCACGGTCAGACTTCTTAATGTTGCCCTGTCTATCTGCGTCACTGCGTAGCTGAAGAAGTCCCGATGCAGTTGTTACACGGGAGGTCTCTCGACCGTTGTTGGTATCATAATTTCGACTGGCACGCTGCATTTGATTCTGTGCCCATTCCACCATACCGATGCTCTTAACACCGCTTCCGAGACCTCCGAGGCGTGCAATACTGTTGAGACGTCCTTGCTTCACGTTGTTGACTGCTCCGGGAACGTTGCTGAATCTTTCACCCTCGACAAGAGCACCCTCCTCAACAAGAACAACGTCGTTTGCCGTCATTGCGTCATTAAGAAGCCCCGTTGCAAGCTCTCTGTCCGCCGTATCAACCAGCGGTATTATCGGTTCAAGCTCGGAACGGTTATAAAAGGAATTTTCATCTCGGATGCACCAATACTGCACAAAGGGGTACAAATTGCATTGACGCCAGGTGTTTTCCCAGTAATTCGGAATGTACTTGACCTCGATACCGCTTACCTGTATCGAGCAAGCGATAGCACCGGCAGGAGCGTCGGTGGTATCGTAAGGCTGTCTGAACCAATGCTCAAGGATTTGCACGGTGTCGTCAAACACCGTTGTCGCATGGCTCTCGATATCCAAAACACCTTCCGTCTCGGTATAATATGCACTCGTAATATCGTCAAGAGTCAAGCCCTGAGCCTTTAGCTCCTTGTAAAAGGTTCTCCAGAATTTATTCTTGTGCATTGAATATACATGGTCGATATATTCGCAATCGTCCAAGCTTCGTGCAGTAGGGTCAGGATAAATATCCGCAGGAGAAATATCCTTAATACGGATATTGCCGTTCTTATGACCGAAGGGCATCGTATCATCGTAATACGCCTTCCACCAAGCATCACCAAGCTTGCGGAGACGTCTTTCGTTTGCGGTATTCATTTCCCCGAGCCTGTTGGTTTCGATGATGTATTTTACCGCCAATTCACGTATTTTGGCTTTAAGCGAATCTCTGTCGTCGTCCCGACCGTGAAACTCGGGCTGAGGAATGTCGGGAATAATCTGACTCTCAACCATAATGTACGGATCGGGTACGCAGGTCGGAGTCCACGGAACTCCCATTTCCTCCCGTGCATCCTTTATTTCTAAGGCGGTATCGTGTGCATTATTATAATAGTCTTCGTGCTTTTTCCACTCGGCTTCCTTAACGCTTCGCTCGGATTTTGCCTGGTTAAAAAGCCATTCGGCAGTGGCAATTCTACCCTCTCGGGAAGAATAATCATATATTCGTCCGTCTTCGTACTCCTTTGGCGTGGGTATTTTAGCCTTTTTCGAGGTAAATAACGGCATTTTTATCTCCTTTTATGTTTTTCAAGCTGATTAATGAGCTTTTGCGGTGCTTTTTGAATTTCATCATGAATTGTGAAGCTCTGTTGCGGTCGTATAAAATGAGCAATAGCAGCGGCTATAACGAGGTCATCGTGTGCTCCCGGAGCTGCTTCCGGACGCATATCCTCGTTGCGTATAAACGTAAGCATCTCATTGAGAAGCGCTTCGGAATTAATAACCTCGGGGGTTTGCAACACGACCGCATGAAGATTGGCAAGAATAAGGGGTCTTGTTCTCGGGTCCGTTCTCCACCCGAATTTTTTAACGTTAAGCTCACGTGTAACGTCGTCCGTCTTTTCACGGATATATAGCTTCGGGTATCCCCATTCCTCAAGCTTTCGCTCGGGATATGTTGAGTAATTTATTTCGACACCTATCAAAGCGTTGTTAAAGTATTTTCCGAGGCAATAAAGCTGTTGGGCATACCATATTTCCGAGCCTCCCGAATATACAAGCTCCACCACCTGCTCGGAGGTTACGTTGTCAATCACGACGGCAGTAAATCTGTCGCTCCCGTCACCAGCGGTATCACCGCCCGCAACGAACGGAACGCCTTTTTCAACGTCCTGCCAGATGCATATTTCACCGTCGTCAGCCTCTTGCCAGGCTATATTTTCGGGACGCAGATTTTCTCCCTCCGAATAGATAAATCTCCCTCTTCTGAGTATCTCCTTTGTCCTTTCAATGCGGAGAATTATCGGGCGAAGCTCGAAATAAGGATTGCCTGAGAGTAAGAAGGCTTCCTCGGGACAGGAGGGATATTCCTGCTTGAATTTTTCAGCATCTCCTCGAAGATTGGATGCAATACACCAACGTCGCCAGGCTAACTGCTCGTCATCAAGCTTGTACGCTTCCTTGAGCTCAAGCTCCTCATCCGTCCACTCTGTGCCGGGAGGCACAGGCTTTCGGTAATCGGGGTCCTCAAACCACGGAAAGAACACGGGAACGAATCCCGTCTTACCTGCAACGGTATCATCCCAAAAAAGCTTGAACGAGTTGAAGCCGTTCGGTGTCGTTTCAATCACGACTGCTGTGTCGGGGCTGTCGGGTACTGCTTGCAGAAGTGCATCAAGAGTATCGTTCATATTGCTCCAGAAAGCCGCCTCAGAAGCGTGCACGTTGGTAAGCGTATCGCTTCGTCCTACGCCCTCTCCCGTTGCGGGAACGCATCGTATAGATGACATAAGCCCCGGATGTAACGCTTTTTCTTCGGTGTCACGGGTAGGATTCTCAAAAACTATTTCTTGAGCGTTCGAGGCTCGACGCATTGGCTTGAGAGCGGAAGGTAACTTGTCGTAGAAAAGCTTATTCATCTTGAACAGATTAGCCGTAGCATCCGCAGAATGAGCCACAATGAGCGTTTTGACAAGCTCACGGGTTGCGGCATCCTGAAAGAAGAGTGCCTCAATAACGGTCGAAAAACCGAGCTGGCGAGCTTTAAGAATTACTATTCTCACGGGCTTTCCCGCCTCGTGCTCACGCTTCATAATATCGTACAGCTTGATTTGTGCGGGCTTGAGCTTCAAGGGAATAAGCTTGCCCTTTTTATTGCGGATTTTAATAAAATTCTCGATATAAAAACGAGGATTTTTAAGGAGCCTTATAAAGTCGGTCGTCAATATTGCCGACCTCCGAACTCTCTCATAACATCTTCAATGCTTTGACCTCCTCCGTCGTTCTTTCCGGGAGCTTCAAAACCGAGTAGCTTTGCAAGCTGTTCAAGTGCCTTGGTCGCACCCTTTGCATCAAACCTCCACACACCCGACTCCACCCACTCGTGAGCCTCGCTGTCCCATTCCATTACAGGAACCGCCGCCATACAACGTCGGTATATCTCGATGAGACTGCACACTATTCCGTTACGGGTTATGTCTCCCGCTCCTTCCCGAAGGAGAGCGTCACGGTAGGCGATAATTCTCTCGTCATTCTTGAGGCGAGAGGCTTGCACGGAAGCGGAGGCGTTATTCTTGCCCGCCTTATAGCCTGCTCTGATGGCGGCTTGTGTGCCGTTGAGGTCGTTGAGGTATTCCTCGACGAATCTCGCTTCACGGTCGTCGAGATACTGCTTGATGTCAGCAGAGCTCATTTTTTGAGCCGCCGAAAAATCAAACTCGGCTTTATCTCTCTTGGACTTCATTCCCTCTCCCCCTTCGTTCTTATTCCCGCCCTTTCCTCCCTCCTTGGGAAACTCCATCATTCGTTTTTGTGTTGACTAACCCTACAAGCATCCAAAAACGCCTATTTTTCCCTTTGCATATACATTTTATCACTTCTGCCGTGCAGTTAACACGGACTTAAAAATGCCATTTTGACACTATACGGTAGAGGTTTTTCGACTTTTTACCAAAGGTGAAAACAAAAAAGACGCCCAAATTTTGAGCGTCATAAAAAATATTGCTTTTTTTCAAAAAACTTTTCAAAAAGGTATTGACACAACACGCAATGCGTGGTATAATATAATCACAGAAAGGAGGTGAGTCCAATGGAGAGTAAAATAAAAAAGCTCATCAAGCTGGTGCAACAACTTGAAGAGCTTATTAAAGCAATCATATCAATCCTCGGCTGGATATACATATTGATTGCAGTCTTTAAGGGCGGAGGGGCTTAGCCCTTCCTCCTTAGAGCATCTTTATTATAAACTATAAAAAGGAGTATGTCAAGTGAAAAAGGATATTTTTACTCTTGCGTTAGAAATAACCAAGCTTATAGGCAGTATAGGCGTTATCGCCGTTTTAGTTATGCTTATCGTTAACGCACTGTAAAGGAGGCATCTTATGACGACAAAGGAATTGCGTAATCTTACGGGTATGCCGCAGGGTGCATTCGGCGAATACTTCGGTATACCGCTCCGCACTATTCAAAACTGGGAGGGCGGACAGAGACAGTGCCCCGAATACCTTCTCAGACTGATTGAATATAAGCTTAAATCAGAGGTGCTTATTTAATTTTTTCAAAAAGAGGTGTAAAGAATGACATCAAAAACCATAAAGGAGATATGCGAGGAATACGGTCTCAAGCAGATAGAATTATCCCGACGCTTCAATATCCCGATACGCACTGTTCAGGATTGGTGCAGAGGCATACGTATTCCGCCCGATTACGTTGTATCAATGATTGACGAGCTGTTGCAGTACGATAAATCGAGTCAAAGCAAATAAAAGCAATCTGGGAAGCAAGGCACAACGCCTTGCTTCTTTCATTTGTACCAATCCTCGTAAAACGCCTTACGGCGAGCTTGCAAAACAGACTCGGAAACGTTGTGCTTGATGCCCATCGCTACCGTCGTCGTTCGGGTTGTCAGAAGCTCAAAAAGAGCAGCACGATAAGAGCCTCCGTGTTTTTCGCACAGACGCTCGATTTTTTGTTGTGTTCGTTTACTTTGCTTGCGATAATTCAAGCAGGTGTAGAATATAATTCCCTGCTGAACCTCACTTAGATTGATGCCTCGGTATTTGCGGAATCCCGTGTTTTCTCACCTTCCTTTGCGTGCGTGTACGTACGGTCCTGCACGCGAGGACCTTAACATTTCTTAACATTTTTTCTTTTGCGGAGTTCTGACGAGGTGTATTGCAAGATATACGCCTCCGTTAACGTCGTTTATGTACGGCGAGCAGTCTACAAGACGGTACCCGGGATATCTCGCCTCTATCTGAATACGGTTATCGTTGCCCGATAGAGCCCATTCCTGAACTCTGTGTGCCGATATCTTGCCATCCCGACTCTTTACCTCGGGACGCTCAAGGTTACGGCTGCAACTCCAGAGCTTTGTCAGAGCAGAACTCTTGGTGAGATAGGTCGCAAGATCCACAAGTCCGTAATCGTCGAACTGCAAGGGCTTTGCGGTTGTATAACCCATTCCCCACAGCTCCGCAAGCTCGGTGATATCCATTCCCCCCGACATTATAACGTGATGGTGAATACGGCCGTGCTCCTCTCCGTACTCGGTAACCATAACGTACCTGAGCTCCGAAAGTCCGTATTTTTGACGTCGGCGCTTGATACGACGGAAGAAGTTCTGCACGATGCGGAGTGCCTTCTTGGGAGTCTCTGGCAAAAATTCGTCCGAATAGGTCAGGTCAAAGCGAATATCACGACGTGTGAAATTCGTGTTCAGAAGTCTCACGAGCTTTTTGCGGGAGTTGCGTTCATTAAGGCTCTTTTGTACCTCACTCGTAGGGTTACGCTT
This sequence comes from Clostridia bacterium, assembly GCA_017439965.1. Taxonomy (GTDB): domain Bacteria; phylum Bacillota; class Clostridia; order Oscillospirales; family SIG627; genus RGIG6353. The sequence continues at coordinate 81,070 of JAFSID010000051.1, forward strand.
GGGCCCGCGTCCTCTCTGCTTATCATATACGGGGTATACGTCAACGTCGAGGTAGGTTTCCCCGCACTTATGCATTGTCTCTCTATATAAACTTTTCATTGTTTTCTACCTCTGAGAAGGGGAGAGAGGAGCAAGAGAGCGACGGGCAGAGCCCGTCTTAAAGAGAGAGTCACCTCCTCTCTCCCCTTTGACCCCTCACTTCTCCGACTCTCTCCCTATCCTGTTATTTTTCTTTTTTGGATTATGGTCGTTAAGATATTATTATTTACGAGCCCGAAAAAGAGAGCGCCTCTCTTCGGGACTTATTTTGTTGTGTAAGTTGGGACATATATAATAAGGATATTACTCATCGTTATACTGATACGGCTTGTCCTTTGTTTTCCTCCGTCAGTTCTTTTACGAGGTCATTTATTGCCCTTATTGTTACTGCATTTTCAACACCGATTGCACACGGGAAAGGATATGTTCTCTCTTTCAACCTCTCGGCAAACTCTTTTATTGCTTCGTTATGGCATTCGTGATAATCGTGAGTGAAATAGTATTTTTTCATTCTCCGATTTTCTTCTTCCAACCTCTCAATCTCCGCTTTCTGTGTGTCGACTTGTTTTTTTAACACATCTCTTTGCTTATATACCATCTCGGCTTCCATTTTGAGTTCGTGTAATGTTTTTTTAAGACTCTCAATCTCCGCTTTCTGTCGGCTGATGAGGTCGGCAATATCATTATTGGTTATCCTGAAATATTCATCTTCTTTGGGGAATACTCCTGATATCCAATTTTGTTTGCGAAGAAATTCAATAATTTCCTCGTCTGTGAATTTACGCTCGGTCATTTTCACCCTCCGTGTCGCACTATATTTGGACGGTGTGCGGGAACAGGAAACCAACATTCAACCCGGCAATTCGTTATATCAAAATCCTCTGAATCCCAACAGTTTTTTTCAAAATCGTAAGATAGGAATATCAAACCGTTTTTGAAATTAATATTTTTATTACGCCCGTTTACAATACCGACAATTCCGTTTTCCTCTTCTTCTTTTGTGGGCAATCGGTCATAAATCCACCCATTATTTGCATCGGGCTGTGCATCAACCAAGATTGCAAATTCGCTTTCGGGTCTCCATCTTTCGTCGGGCGTGCCGAAATCTTCTTGGTGCAGATCTTGCTTCAACTTTTCCGCATCAATATATCTTGGCATCACTCATCACCTCCAAATGAAAGATATGTATTCCGGTCAACCTGTTTCCATTCCTCGCGGGAACTTCCGTCATCATATTTAACTAAATACAGAATCTCGTATTTTTCGGGACGATATTCTGTGTGAGTATCGGGAACCAACATAAAATCACCGTGATACCATGAATATTTGTGTTTATAGTCGGTAACAACTTCTGTATGTGCTTCTGTATACCTACAATCTATTGCAGTTCGCTCAACCTCTTCGGGAAGTTTACAAGAGCACAGAAGCATAAGTAATATTGTGCAAAATATAATAAACATAACAAAAGATAAGGTCTTTTTCATTTTTATCTCCTTTTAGTCTTTAGGTGGCGGCTGCTCCGAAAGTGCCCTCTCGCAGAATGAGTAATAAAATAGTATTGAAGTTTTTTCGGATAACCGCAAAAGCTTTTTGAGCGTAGTAGCATCTATTAAGAACTTGAGCGAATTTTCAAGCTTGGTTTTTAGTCCGTCGGTAAATATTTCCACAGACAAGCCCGCTTCCTTCTCGCTAAAATCCCGAAGAGTGTTTATAGCACTCATATATTCAATAGTAGCACTGTTCATTTTATCTTCCTTTCGGATCTAAGTATTTTTCGCAAATCCAGGCAATGCGCTTTTCGGGCTTTGCATAGTCAAAAAGCTCCTTTGCTTCCTTGAGGGCAATGTCACGCATTTCCTCTGAGCGATAAAACAGATATTGTATACGGTGAGTGTTTTTTATTCCGCTGCAGAAGGTCTTATTATATAATTTGAGAAGCTTTTCCTTCTTCTCCCAAGCCTCCTTGGTGCGAAGCTTGACGGCATAGCAAGGGATTTCCTTTTCACTCGGTAAAGGCGGATAACGGGTCATCTCGAATCACCTCCGTTTTTGTTTTTATAAGCTCCTCCGGTGTGGCAAGCCGCAACGCTGACGGATCTACCAAGGCGCAGGAATTTGTTTTTGTGTCTATAACTTCTGCTTGAGCAAAGGTTTTATCGGTTAATCGGTCATAACGTTCAACAAGAGCTGAAACGTAAGTATAATGATAGTCTCCTCTATTCACTCCCCGAAGCTCAAGAACTACGGGAAGATGCTTATTGAATGCATTACGAACTTCTGCTTCAGTCACAGCTTTAACCCCTCCTTGATATTTTCGAATAATAAAATTTGATTCTCAAGACGGCTTATTTTATCTGTGAGAGCGGATTTAGCCCTCTCGATATCCGCAAGCTCGTCGGATATAAGCTTCTTATAGTATTTGATCGCCTCGATTATAATCTCTCTGTCGGGAGAAGGCGGAGCGGATTCCACCTTCTTCTTTTTATTCTTTTTCCCAGTCGGAAGCTTTACCTCTTCCCCTTCCGCTCTTAAAAGCTCGATTATATCCTTGACGTCACAGCAGTTGCGATCGGCAAGAACCCGAAGCATATCCTCTTTGTTTTTCGCCCTCTGATAGTCCTGAACGATTTCCCACGTTTCCATGTAAAGCTTAGCCATTAGCATCACCGCCGATGCTTTTATGTATCATCATATTACAATCCTCACGTTTCCGTTTTTATCTCTGACGAGTTTAGTGGTGCATAATGTTTCTTTTTTTGTCGGGGTTCGTTCCTCTTCATACTTCTTAACCGCAGACAGCGGTATCCTCCAGGCTCCCATTACTCGAAAGCCTTGAAGATCTCCGCGACGAAGAAGTATATTTATGGTGTTATACGAGACTTTCCAGTATTCGGCGAGTTCTTCGGTAGTAAATATTTTTTCTTCGAGAGATTTATCCATTGTTTCCTCCCAGTTGTTTTCCGAGTGCGGATAGTGCCGCCTGAAGTCTTGGTGCAACCTCGGGTGAAGCACTCTTGATAATAGTTTGAAGCTTGACTACCATAGCAGACGCCTGCTCGAATACGCCCTTAAATTCTGCTGTGACGGGGTCTGACATCTGAAGCTGTCGGCGCAGGTTATCGGCTTCCGCTTTAGCCCTTTCCGCTTCTCTCTTATATTCCTCCGAGCCTGCTGAGGCATTCTTTTCGGCATCTGAAGCCTTCTGCTCGGCATTTTTGACTTCAAATTCGAGCTTAGAGTTCTTTTTTACCTCGCGGTCGAGCTTCTTCTGAAGCTCTTCCATTTCTCTCTTATGCTGTTCGGCGGCATCACGGAGAGCCTCGTCCACAGCCTTTTCGATATCACCCTTGTCGGTTGCGGTGACAATTGCATCAACAGGACGGCTTGACAGTTCTTTGTTTTCCGCTTTCAAACGGTCACGTTCGGCAGTAACGTCGGTGAGTGCGGACGCTATATCGTCCCTCACGCCCTCGAGTTCTGAGACCTTTTCGAGAGCTTCGTCACGTTCCTTTATCGCCTTCTTGAGTTCGGCGTTTGACATTTCCACAACATTGTTTTCCTCAACGAATTCTTCGCGCTCTTCAGAGGGGACGGAAAGCAGCAAAAGTGCCTTTGTATAAGGTAAATTTCCAATCGTTTGGGAATTTACCGAGGCTCCAAAAATGCTGAATTGCTGGTCTGCTTATTCCTTATAAAGCTTCATAAAATTGTTAGCTGTTGACGAAGAATATCCGGTCTGCTCGGATATCCATTTTCCGAATTCTCCATGAGGAAGGATTTCCTTCGCCTCACACATTCTTCTGCCTATCTCCACGATATTGGTGAGCATTGTTGCGGTTAATGCTCTTATTTCGCCCGCAATTACTTCGGGCGTTCTGGTGGTCTGTAATTCATTCATATTATTTTTTCGCTCCTTAATTTTTGAAGATGTTTTATAAACTCCGCTTCGAAGATTACAACCTCGTCCGTTCTGTCGCAATTGTGGTTACCTCTGTTTTGGCGTACCGCAATATGCTTTTCGTCAAGTTCAAGCGTAAAGAACGATTTCTCAACGTTGTCTTTATGGCGAATAAATAAAATAGCCGTATCGCCCCTGGCGTGCTTTTCGGCGTAAGTACCGACACAATGATGAAGGCTCTTTCCCTCTCTCCGAAGCTCCGCTTCACTTTTGGGCGGGAATATAATCAGAGTATCATTTTCAAAGGTGTATTTTTCGAGTTCTTTATATCGCTTTTTAAATTCTTTTTTGCGAAGTTCTGTTTTTTGTGAATTAACACGCTCTGTTACGCCATCGTGAGCGTTCTTTATCCTTTGAGGATATATTTCGTCCTCGGTGACAAGACTGTCACCGAGACGGCGGGACATATCCCAATAGTCCGTCAAGGTATGAGCACTTACGAAGTCGGACGGATTCTTCTTTTTTTGACGGTTAATGTATCTTACGGTTTTCATAAAGCCTACGTTTTGTGGGCGCTCGAAGTTCAGAATCCTCTCTGTATCCCACGCTCCGAGCTTGAAGCATTCGTCAAGATCTTCGTCCGTTAAAAGAATACCTGCAGACTTAGTTTTTTATAAAACTCAAGTCTTTCAAAGCTCCATTTGTGCTCTTTTGCGCGTCTGAATTCCTCACGCGTAAGACCGAGCATCTGAGCGGGTCTTTTTTCTTTCCAGTTGATGCTGCCGACAGCGGTCTTCCCGACGTAAGATTTTCCCCAATAGCCTTGAGGGTTACAGCATTCTTGGCTTATCATATCGTTAAGCAAATTTGTACATCCCTGCATTATGAGGTTTTCAACGTTCGGATGCTTTTGATATATACGTAAATAGGTTATCGGATATACTTTTTTTGATTTTTTACAATACTCGTAAAACTTACTGTTTTCGAGCACGGTGCCGTCGCAGATTTTTTTGCTAAAAGGTAAAATTAGGTCAAGTGCGCCAACATTGTCTTCACAGCGCTTACGACGTTCCCACTCGTTAAGCCAAGAGAACGAAGTGAAGTATTTATAATATCCGCAATACTTTGCACACCTCTTGCCCTCAAAGACGTATGCTTCATATGGATGCGTTACAACCTTAACGCGAGCCTGTTTGTCTACTGTTCGATATATGCACCACATAATAAGGTGTATTTGACCGTTTATCTTGTGAACAGTCAACGGCCAGTGCTCTCTTTCATCAAAGGTGTATTTGAACGATCCGACATGGCGGACTTTGACTTGAGCCCCACAATACGGGCAAAGGGTCGAGTCTCCGCTTATAACGTGCTCTTTTGTAGCTTCGTTGAAGAAGCCAAACGGAGCGGAACTGTATGTGTTATGACAAGAATCATTTGAAGAGTATTGCATATGATAAGTACGCTCACATGCCGTGCAGATACATTCAACAACTTTTTCACGGTGGCGTTCTCCTGCCTCGAATACCGTTTCATATTCAGCGCGGTAAATTATGTATTCGGTGTTGAAGCAGCCTTGCTCACGCATCCAAGGAATGAGTTCTTCGGGTGGAGTTCGGGGGATGAAGCTTGTATCTTCTTTTATTTCTGACATTGTGAAGCCCTCCGTTTACCCAAAGAAGCTTTCAAGAGTAAGCGGTGATGTGCTCGGTGCTGAGGTTGACGGTGCTTCGCTCAAGCCGTAGAATTCACGAATTATTTTCTCCGCTTCAAGTGGGGTTACACAAGCGAAGCTTCCGGTACGGTGCTTGTCGGCGTATGCTTTTATTTGCTCCTCGCACTTCGCAAGAGACATTTCCGCGACGTCAAGATCCTGCGATACAATTTCTTGTGCACGAGTATCGTTGCGGATAATATCCTTCAATTGTTCTCCCACCATCCATGCGGGACTTCTTTTCTCACCCTGCAGGGCGGTTATTTTATCAAATACAGTCATTTGAATTCTCCTTTTTATATCATAGGCATCCATCCGACGGCATGCTCAATGTTCTCATCGTCAGTTGCTGTGCAGTATTCATCCTTGCCATATCTCTTGCCCGCATAATATCCGACGATACGCTTGCCGTCTTCAGTGATAATAAGAATGTCCTCCCACTGAGGAGGTTCATTGTCTTTTAAACTTTTAAAGCCTTCCGGAAGATTCATATCACCCCTCCAGAAGTGACTCAAGGACCTCGTAGCCCTCGCTCAGTTTCTCAGACACGTCCTCGATGCATCCGATCACAAGCTCCTTGCCGCTGTATCGAGGGCTATCCTCAGACATTGCCTCAAGAAGCTCAAGCTCGTCGGCGCATATCTCGTCGAGGTCGTTTATGATATTGCCGAGAGCCTCCTTGATGGCAATAAGCTTCTCGGAATTCTTCTTTGCTCTTTCGTTCTTAGTGCTCATACAGTCCCTCCAGCTCTACGTTCTCAAGCTCGGCGCGGAGCTCAAGGATATGTAAGTATTCACCCATAACACTCTGCTGACGGCGAAGAAGCGAAAGCGGACAGTCGTGTTTTACTTCATCCCCGATAAGCTCCGCCGCCTCAATGGTGTTATTAAATCTTTTGAGACGTTCATAACGCTCCTTTGTCTGAAGGTATTCAGCCTGAAACCTTTCGCGGTAGTCTGAGCTGTTCATCAGCTCCACAGTCTTATTCAAGTCCATAGTATATATCCTCCGTAAATATTTTTAGGTCTTCGCCGTTCACCGACGTTGGATTGATGAGCTGTATCACGCACCCCTTCGCTCCTGCTACGTATACGAGAATACTATCGGCAACCGCTTCAAAGGAGAGCGACGCATCGTCGTAGATTCTCACCCAGTGACGACCTGCGTACAGAAGCTTATAATGCTCGCCGATTTCTGCGTTTTCGTCAACGACGTATGCGTGATATACGCCGTCCTCTCCGAAGTGAAGCATCCTGGCTGAATCGGGGAAGCGGACCGTGAGACTCGCTCCGTCGCTTGCTCCGATGCACTGCTTCGGATACTCCTTGTAATGATTTTTTTCCATTTTAAAAACCTCCTTATTTTCTCCGCTCTCGGCGGTTATTTTGCATGTTTGCTTCAACAGAACCGTCGATAAGTCCCCGACGAAGCTCTGCCCTCTCGATTTTTCGAAATTCCTCGTCTGACGTGAACAGACGGCCGACGGCGGTAACGATAAGAATAAATAATGCCTCTAACATTTTTTCACCTCCTGTTAAGTTGCAACAGTGAGATTCTGTGTTTCAAACTTTTCAAGGTCTTCTTTTCTCACTTTGTAGATTTTGCCGATTTTTATTGCAGGAAGCTTCTTTTCTCTCACCCATGCCCATACAGTTGAAATCTTTACACCGTATCTGTCGGCGACTTCCTGACACGAATAAAACGTTCTTTCCACTTTGTTTCACTCTCCTTTTATTGACTTTTGTTTTGTTTAGTGCTATAATAGAACTACAATTAAACTAAAGTATAATTATGCTCAATTAAGTTTAATTAAATATAGCACACAAATTAAACTTTGTCAACACTTTTGCTCAATTTTGTTTAATTATTTTTTAAAGGGGTTTAATAAAAATGTGTTTTTATGATAAAATAAGTGAACTATGTTCAAAAAAAGGTATATCAATTACCGCACTTGCTGTTGAGTTAGGATTATCTAAGGGAACTCCAACTAATTGGAAAAAAATGATAAAGCCACCTCGTGCCAATACAGTTAAAGCAATAGCTGATTATTTCGGTGTATCAGTCGAATATCTCACATCGGATTCCGAGGAAAACAAAAAAACAGCACTCGATATAAAAACGAATGCTGTATTTCTGGATAATACAAAAATAAGGGCACTTCCTTTGTTTGAGAGCGTTTCGGCAGGTTTCGGTGTAACTGCCCTTGAGGAAATTGACGGTTACGTTCCTTGCTACATTGAAAGTGATTACGAAGCTGAAAACTCTATATGCCTTAAGGTATGGGGAGATAGTATGTCTCCCAAAATCGAAAGCGGAGATATAATACAAGTATTAAAACAATCAAGTGTTGACAGCGGAAGTATAGCCGTTGTGCTCATCGACGGAGAAGAAGGTCTCGTCAAGAAGGTTGTTTACGGTAAATCGTGGATTGAACTCCATAGTATTAATCCCGCTTATCCTGTACAACGATTTAAAGGTATAGACGTAACAAGGGTTAGCGTTGTCGGACTTGTTAAAAGAGTTATAAAGGAATTATAAAGGAAAGTTTAAATATGTTTGATTTTTTAAAAAAGAAAAAAGCACAAAATGTTATAACCAAAGAACTGTTTGGAGAAAGAATTTTAAGTCGTTTTATTTTACAAAGCGGAACTAATTGTACAGATATTTTTGAAGCCCTTGGTGAAGAACCTACTTTTGCACATTATTTGATATATTTGCAATATTTGTTGTATTTATCCTCAAAAATTCTGGAGCAAAAATATTCTGAATGTGAGGTTGATACAATAATAGATTCAGCGATTGATGGATTGTTTGATTTTATGGATTGTGTGCCTACACACAAGAAGCCAGAAGCCAAAAAAACAACTAAAGAACACTACTTCGATTTTAAGGAAACTTTAGAGTTGCTATGCAGTAACATTAATGATGAAAACACAATACATAAAATATCAGATGATTTTATTGAATATTTTCAAATCAATCACACATCGCAAAACCATTTTTTGATTTTTACCGAATTTTCTTTGTTTGTGATTCATCACACACAAGATATTCTTAATGATAATATACAATTAGTTTAAGAGCAACTTGACGAAATTCGCATTCTCGGAAAAGCAGTTGCTTTCCAAAGTATGTTATGAGGGACTTGTAAAACGTGTAGTTTACGGAAGAAGTTGGATCGAGCTTCACAGCATCAACCCTGCTTACCCGGTACAACGTTTTGACGGCGAGGAATTACTTAACATGCAAATTGTTGGGGCAGAAATCCAATTTGTTATAAATCAACCCAAATATGTCCGCATTGTAGTTTTGCGGTCCGTGAATATTTTGATAAAACCAAAGTGTAACTAAGGAGAGTCGTTTATGGCCACGATAATTGGCGTTTCAGTTTTAATTGTAATATTTATTGTTTTTACATACGTTGCAATGAGCACGGAACGTAAAGAAGTCGATACGTTTCCTCTAAAGATAAAAATATTTTTTCACAAAAAAGTTCTCCCGGTCTTGCTAATCGTTGGATGGGTAATGGGGACGGTTCATTTTTGCGATATCCTAAACCATTTCGGTATTAGAGGTGTTTTAGAAGTTATTTATGCAATTGCGTTTTTTGGTATTATGGTATATGCTTTCTACTATGTATCAAAAGATAAGTAAAATAGTAAAAAGCTCTTTGTAAACAGTGTGGTAAAAAAACAAAAAATGAAACCCAAGAGGAAGTTTGATTGTATAGAATTACAAGGTGAATTATGACACGACGTTCGGACGGTCTCTGGCAGGAGTCTATTACCATAAGAGGTGCAATATGGCAGATAAACGTTATTACAGAAAAACATTAACGCTTCCTGATGGCAAGAAAAAAGATATATACGCAAAATCTAAAGCCGAGCTTGAAGAAAAAGTCCTTGAGGCTAAAATGGCACTTCGAATCGGTGTTGACCTCGGCGACGGAACGACATTTGCCGAATATGCTTCTATGTGGTTTAGAACATACAAGCAGCCTTATTTACGGCCGAGTTCTCAAGAATTGACCTTATCTGTTCTAAATAATCACATATTGCCTTATATTGGATACCTGCCCATTAAATCTATTGTTGCTATTCACATTCAAGACGTTATGAATAGGGCAGGAGATAAAAGCAAATCGTTAAATATTAAAATTTTAAACACCCTGAGAGCAATATTTGATTCAGCTGTAGATAATAACCTTATTATAAAATCTCCCGTGCCGAAACGTCAACGTTTAAGTGGAACCGATACAAAAGAAAAAGAAGCCTTGTCGCATGAACAGGAAAATGTTCTGCTTGAGGCTCTTAAGGATACCGGTGCTACGTATTTATTTGTTTTGATGGGGCTGAAGACGGGGTTGCGCCGCGGAGAATTACTTGGTCTTATGTGGGATGCAATAGACCTTGATAAAGGCGAAATAAAGGTTTTTCGAAATCTTGTAATTGTGAACGGACATACTCAGCTCGAGGACACAACCAAAACGAAAGCAGGCGTTCGCACCGTTCCTGTCCCGGACAGTCTTCTTGAATTGCTTAAGGCGGAAAAGGCAAAAACTACATCGTTTTTTGTTTTTCACAAACGTGACGGCTCTATGATGTCGCAAACAGCATATAAGAACTTGTGGCATAAGGTACAAATACGTCATAAAAATATTTCATTTACACCGAAGAAGAACAATCATCTCGAAGTGAAACGCATTATAGATTTTGACGTCACCCCTCACATTCTCAGACACACATATATTACACGGCTGTTTGAGGCGGGGCTGGATATAAAAGAAGTTCAATATCTCGCAGGACACGCAGACGTTACGGTTACTATGAAGATTTATACCCATTATTCTGAATCTCGTAAGCCGGATACGTTCGCAAAGGTACGTGCCGCTTTGGGATAATTAAAAGCCTCCGTTAACGGAGGCTTTTTGTTCAAAAAAATTACCGACTTTTTACCGACTTTTTTACGGTAAACCACGGTAAAATGAATGAAAATACGGGAATTAATTTCAATAAAAGCAAAAAACAAAACACCCGATTATCCCTAATATATAAGGACTTTCGGGTGTTTTTGTGTGGTGGAGACAACTGGAATCGAACCAGTGACCTCTTGCATGTCAAGCAAGCACTCTAACCAGCTGAGCTATGCCTCCTGGTCGGAATGACAGGATTTGAACCTGCGACATCCTGCTCCCAAAGCAGGCGCGCTACCATCTGCGCTACATCCCGATAGTGAAGCTTATCATTTGACATCTACAAAAGTATATCACATAACATTCAAAAAATCAAGGCTTTTTCAAATTTTATATATATACAATTTTCCGCTTGAAATAGCATAGTAAATATGATAAAATTACTTTGGTTATTGACGAAGAATAATTATGACGAGGATGATAGAATTATGAAGCTTCAGTATTTAGGAACTGCGGCGGCAGAGGGAATTCCCGCAGTATTTTGCGAATGTGAAAACTGCAAAAAATCAAGAGCTGCAGGAGGTAAAAATATAAGGACACGCAGTCAGGCTTTGATTGACGACAGATTGCTTATAGATTTTCCTGCGGATACTTATATGCATTTTTTGACGTATGATTTTCCGTTGGCTAAAATCAAAAGCTGTCTTATCACGCATTCACATACGGATCATCTGTATCCGGAAGAAATGCTGATGAGAAAAAATGGCTTTTCGCATATTAATGAAAAATCGCCGTTGACCTTTTATTCCGATGAGTCGGGCTTTAATTCAATAAGTAAATTCAAAGCCGAAAGAGGAATTTCGGACGATGACGTTTTGGTTAACAGAATAAAGCTATACGAGACGTTTGAGGTGGAAGAATATAAAATAACGGCACTGAGAGCGGCTCACGACGTTTATTCAACACCAGTGGTGTATCTGATTGAAAAGGACGGTAAAACCGTTTTTTATTCAAACGATACCAGTGAGTATCCCGACGAAAGCCAAGAATATCTCAAACGCCTTCAAAAGCCAATCGATTTGATTTCACTTGATTGTACGGAGGCTTGTAACGATATAACGTACGTAGGTCATATGTCACTTGACAGATGTATTGCTCTTCGCTCAAGGCTTGTTGAAATCGGTGCGGCAGATAGCAATACGGTGTTCGTTTTAAATCACTTCTCTCACAACGGAAAGAGTGTTGTGTACGATGAATTTGTAAAAATTGCAGAGGGATACGGCTTTAAGGTATCCTTTGACGGTATGGTTATTGAAATCTGAGGGAGTATATTATGAAAATAGGGATGAGACCCACGTCATACATCAAGGCATACGGTGACAAGGGCTTTTATAAAATGGCGGAGCACGGCTTTGAGTGTATAGATTATCAGAGCTTTATAGCGACGTCAACCGACTTCTTCAAGCTTGATATGACGGCTTTTGAAAAGGCTCTTCTAAAGGAAAGAGGGAAAATTGAGCGTGAGGGACTCTTCGTGCATCAGGCTCACGCGCCCTTCGGCTTTCCCATCAAGGACGGTACAGTCGAGGAGCGTGCCGAGAGATTTGAGGAAATGCGTAAGTCGGTTTACGGCACTGCGGTGCTTGGAGCTAAGACTCTCGTAATGCATCCGCTGTCCCCCTTCACCCTTGAGTGCCCCGACCCTGCCGAAGAGACCGCCAAAATAAACGCCGATTTTATCACTCGCCTTGCAGAATATGCGAGGGATTTCGGTATAACCGTCTGCGTTGAAAATCTTCCGTTCCCGTTTTATTCTCTTTCACATTGCGAGGCGGTAAATAAATTCGTCAGGTCTCTTGATATCGACAACGTTAAGATATGTCTTGATATCGGTCACACTCATTATTTAAGCTACGTCAAGACCCAACTCGGTGTAGGACGGGACGAGTACGTACCCTGCTCGGCAGAGAAGGCGGTAAGGCTTTTCGCAGATATGCTTCATACCTGCCACATTCATCAGAATTACGGCGATACCGATGCTCACGCGCCTCTTGACGAGGGTAATATTGATATCAAGGCTTTCTCTGACGCACTCCTTGATATTGGCTACAAGGGTGTGTATTCACTTGAGATAGCCCTTCATTTTGATAAGCATCCAGAGTCCGAGTGGGACGCTTACGGCAGGCACGTTGCCGATACGGCTCGCAAATACGCAAAAAAATAAAAAGCTCAAACAAAAAGCGTGATGCAATAATGCAACACGCTTTTTGTGTTAAATTATATAAATTGGAGGGAGAAAGGGAATTTCCTGTTCAAAAAAGTCTTCCTTAAAAACATTGCCGAAGGCGACCTTTTATTTCTTTTCCTCGCTGTTATGACAGCAGGAGCAGGAGCCTTCCTTTGAGCTGCAGGAGCAGCCTTCGGGACAGCCGATACACTTTTTACCGCTTTTCTTAGCGCGGTATACGTAAAAGCCTGCAAGACCTACGATAACAACGACTACTGCAATAATAATTAAGTCTGTCATAAAAATCTCCGTTGGAAATTATTTTGCCTTTTTAAGAGCGCATTCCTTTTCAAGTCTCTTCTCGGCGGTCATACAGAGGTAAACGAGAATTGCTACCATAACGGCAACTGCGATAAGACCCGGAAGGAATGCCGTGCCAAATGAACCGCTTACGATAAGAGTGCCTATCTGGTATACGAGGAAGCCGACGGTGAAGCCCGTGCCGAGCTGGAATGCGATAGCACCCCAAAGCCACTTTGCACTCTTCATTTCGGAGTTCATAGCTCCGATTGCCGCAAAGCAGGGAGGAGTGAAGAGGTTGAACATAAGGTATGCGAGAGCCGCAACCTTGGTAATGCCGAATGCCGCCATAACCTCAGCGCCTGCGCCCTCAACCATTTCAAGCTCCTCGGTATTGATGAAGTTTGTAATGCCGAAGCATACGGCGAGAGTGCCGACTACGTTCTCCTTGGCAATAAAGCCCGTTACAGCCGCAGCGGCAAGCTGCCAGGAAAGAATACCTACGACGGGCACGAGCACGTAAGCAAATGGACCTGCAATTGATGCGAGAATAGAGGTGTCAGCGCTTTCAGCCTCGGTAAAGCTCCAGTTGAAGCTTTCCATAATCTGTACCGCTGTGTTACAGAGAAGAATGATGGTAGCCGCCTTTACGATGTACGCCCATCCGCGAGAGCACATTGACTTGAAGGCTCTCCAAAGGCTTGGTATCTTGTATTCGGGAAGCTCTATGATAAAGAAGGATTTTCTTGCCTTATAAGCGGTAAGCTTGTTGATGATAAGTGCGCCGAAGAAGATAATCACGATGCCCGCAAAGTACATAAGAGGACCTACCCATGTTGCATCCGAGAAGAATGCGCCTGCAAAAAGGGAGATAACGGGAAGCTTTGCACCGCAGGGCATAAAGGGAGCGAGCATTGCTGTTGCACGGCGCTCACGCTCGTTACGGATGGTACGGCAAGCCATAACGCCGGGGATTGCACAGCCCGTTCCGATTACGAAGGGGATAACCGATTTACCCGAAAGTCCAACCTTCTTGAAGATGGGGTCAAGCACGACGGATGCACGAGCCATATATCCGCAGTCCTCAAGGAGTGCGATAAGGAAATACATTACCATTACGAGAGGGAGGAAGCCGATTACGGCAATAACACCGCCTATAACGCCGTCAATAAGAAGCGCGTAAACAAGGGGGCTTGCGTTTTCCATAAGAGAGCCGAGAGCCTCCTGACCTGCCTCAAGCCAGCCGACAAAAAGGTCTGCTATCCATACACCCGGACCTGCCTGAGAAATCCAGAAAACGAGGAACATAACGACTGCAAAAATCGGGATACCGAGCCATTTGTTAGTAAGTACTGCGTCAATCTTATCCTGGAAGTTGCGATTTTTGGTAAGTACCTTTCTCGTTTCAACCTCCTTGACTATTCCGTTAACGAAGGCAAAGCGACGCTTGTCTGCCTCAATAACCGCCTCCTTGCTTGAAAGGTCAACGCCACCCTGCTCGTAGGGAGCTACCTGACCCTTTCCGCAAGCCTCAAGGGCTGCCTTTACAAGCTGAGTGAGACCGTCCGCCGAGCTTGCAACCGTATCAACGACGGGGCATCCGAGCTTTGCGGAAAGCTTAGCGGTGTCAATTTTCGTGTCCTTCTTCTTGTTGATGTCCGCCTTGTTAAGCGCAACTACAACGGGTACGCCAAGCTCAAGAAGCTGTGTTGTGAAGAAAAGGCTTCTGCTGAGGTTGGTTGCATCTACGATGTTGATGATGGCATCGGGATGCTCATTCTGAACGTAGGAGCTTGTAATACTCTCCTCAGAGGTGAAGGGAGACATTGAATAAGCTCCCGGGAGGTCAACTGCAATAACGTTTTCCCGACCGTTGCAGTACGCCTTTTTGATAGCGTGCTCTTTTCTTTCAACGGTAACGCCTGCCCAGTTTCCGACCTTTTCGTTTTTACCCGTCAGGGCGTTGAACATAGTCGTTTTACCGCTGTTAGGATTGCCTGCTAAAGCAATTCTCATGTGTTTAATCCTCCTGATACGATATATATGTTTGGTTTATTTAACGGCGTTTGCCGTGTAAATACTTTTTAAAAGTGGTTAGCCACGGCTAACTGTTTCTCAAAAAAATAATCCGCAACGGATTATTTTATTATAATTGCTTCTGCAAGCTGGTTGTCAATGGTATATCTGCCGTCCTTTATGGATACGATAGAACAGCCCTTAAGGTGTGATATTACCGTAATCGGCTCTCCTGCATAGCATCCGAGAGAGAAAAGAAATGCGTCAAGCTCCTCGTCATCAGTCTCGATGGCTTGGATTATATATTCGATTCCTTCTTCTGCGGATTTAAGATTCATAAGCACAACTCCAAAAAAATGAATAGTGAATGTTAGCCTCTGCTAACTCGATACAAGTGTAACACCAAAAGCACGTTTTGTCAATATTTTTTTAAGGATTTTTTCTTATTTATGAAATTTTGGTGATTTTACTTGAAACTTATTAAATAATATGTTATACTTATGTGAAAAATGATAATAGGGAGGGATTGTAGTGCGTCTTGAGGAATCGGGCGAAATGTATCTTGAAGCAATACACGTGCTTTCGCGCAAAAACGGATACGTGCGAAGCGTTGACGTTGCCGAGTACCGAGGCTATTCAAAGCCGAGCGTCAGCAGGGCGGTAGGGCTTTTGAAAAACGGTGGCTTTATAACTGTTGACCACGACGGCGCGATCCACCTGACCGACGAGGGAAGGGCGGTTGCCGAAAAGATTTACGAGCGCCATTCCGTTCTTTCGCAATTTCTTATAAGCCTTGGCGTTGACGAGAGGGTAGCCCTTGACGATGCCTGCAAAATGGAGCACGATATATCCGACGAATCGTTTGAAGCAATAAAGAAATATAACGAATCAAAAAAATAATTGAGACACTTTTCCAAGTGCCTCAATATTTTTTGTAACATAGGAAATTGCATTTTATACAACCTCGCCGTTAGTGTCGGCGGGCTTTTCTTCCTTCACAGCCTCCTTCGGCTTTTCGGCAACGGGCTTGGGAGCACGCTTGTTGAGGTCGTGGCGGAGTATTCTGTAAAGAGACGCGGTAAGCGGTACGCCGAGAAGCATACCGGGGATACCCATTACTGCACCGCCGACGGTGACCGCCGCCAGTACCCATATTCCAGGGAGACCGATAGACGAGCCGACTACCTTCGGATAAATGAGGTTGCCCTCAATCTGCTGAAGAATAACGAGGAATACGAGGAATATAAGCGCCTTTATAGGAGATACCGTGACTATCATTAACGCTCCGACCGCCGCTCCGATATATGCACCTGCAATAGGGATAAGAGCTGTAAAGGCGATAAGCGTGCCAATCATTGCGGCATACGGAATCCTCAGAATCAGCATACCTATGATACACAAAACTCCGAGTATCAGCGCCTCCGTACACTGACCGATTATATACTTGCGGAAGGTCTCGTTGAACACATGGCAAACGTAAAGTATTTTGTGAGAAAGCTTTTCGGGAAGGTACGCCGTGATAACTCTCTTTGATTGCTTTTGAAGCTTGCTCTTTGAAATGAGCAGATAGAATGCAAAGATTATGCTGAGGAATGCGGTAACGATTCCCGATACGATGCTTGAAAGGGTGGTCACGACTATCTGCACCGTTGAGCCGATACCCGAGGTTACGACCTCGACTATCTGGTCTATCTTGGATTGCCAGTCGGTGCTGTTGAGCAGGTTGATAATGTTTTCGGGCACTATCTCCAAATTATCAAGCTTGCTGATAATCCATTTTACCGCCTTCGGAAACAGATTGATTATAAGCTCAATACAGTCGGCAAGCTGAGGTACTACGATTCCGATTACTGCGGATATGATTGCAATTAAGGTTGCGATTGCGAGTATAAGACAGAGCGGTCTGCGTATTTTGAGACAAAGGGGCTTTGAGGTTTTCGTGAAAATGATTTTTTCAAAGCCATTCATAATTATGTTGAGAAGGAAGGCTATGACCGCACCGATAAACAGAGGCGTCAGCGCTCCGATTATCAGGGATATAAGGTTATGTGCATAGTCCATATATTTCCATAAAAGGCAGAAAACGAATATTACGAAGCCCGTTTTCCACAGAGTTTTCCATTCAACCTTCATAAGTGCCTCCTTGACGTTATTACATTAGAATTATAGATGTATTTTGCGTTTTTGTCAATAAGTCCTCTAACCGTTTTACAAATTTTAACATTTAGAAAATAATAATAAATTAATAAAAAGGTGTCGACATCGGCACGTTTTTATGGTACAATAACAAAAATACGTTTTTTTGAGGAAGAAATGAAAAAGAAAAGACTTCGTCCTGTATGGATCGTAATATTGCTTGTAATAACGCTTTCGTTTGCGTTTTTCGTCGTAAAGGGCTTTGCTGCTCTTATCAACAGTCAGACCTTTTACCGCGTGCTTGAATTTATTCCCGACCTTCGCTACGGCAAGGCTGACGACTATGAAACCTTGAATATTTCCGAGGAGACTCCCGTTGACGCTCAACCCGATGAGATTCAGCCTCTTACACCTAATTTTGATTTGTCGGTAAGCGTCGGTGATGACGTTGAGTCGGATACCGTCATCCTGCTCTGCGTTGACGACGGCAACGTAATTGCATCCCGCAACAGTAAGGAGCGTATGTATCCCGCATCAATGACCAAAATAATGTCACTTATCGTTGCGGTTGAAAATATCGCTAACGTCAACAAGACCTTCACCATGACCTATCAGATAACCGACCCTCTCTACGAGCAGAATGCAACCGTTATGGGAATGCTCTCGGGAGAAACTCTTCCGCTTATTGATATTCTCTACGGTGCAATTCTTCCCTCGGGTGCTGATGCAACTGCCGCTCTTGCCATTGAAACCGCAGGAGACGAGGAGGGCTTTGTTGAGATGATGAACGCCAAGGCTGAGGAGCTTGGGCTTATCGACACTCATTTTACCAACACGAGCGGTCTTCACGACTCCGACCACTATACCACCGCTCACGATATGGCGGTAATCCTTGACTACGCGCTCAAAAACGAGCTTTGCCGCAAAATACTTACCACCGAGTTTTACCGTACCACCGCTACCGAGCAGCATCCCAACGGTATCGAAATGTACAGTACTATGTTCAATAAGATACACCGTGACCAGATAGAAAACGTCGAGCTTGTCGGCGGTAAAACGGGATATACCTATCAGGCAGGTCACTGTCTCGCCTCAGCTTGTGAAAAGTACGGCAGAACCTACATCGCCGTAACAAGCGGAGGAGAAAACAAATATAGCCCGATATACGACATTATGGCTTTGTTCTCCGAATACATATAACGGCTGCAGATAAGCGGCGCACTACTTCGTTAAAAGCAAGATACGGGCTCCTCGAAATACGTAAGTATTCCGTCGGAGTCCGTACTTACTTTTGCCTCGTATTGCTTGCTTCTCTTTGCCGTTGGCTTCAGATAAGCTACGCACTACTGCGTTAAATTAGTTGATAATTATGGTTGAAAGCGGACTTTGTTGAGTCCGCTTTCTTCCTTTTTATCAAGCTTGTATCAAATTTTAGCCGTTGTAAAATTATTTAGGGCTATATATAAACCTGATCTATAAAAACTGTTCAGGTTCATATATAGCCCTAATCTATATAATACAATATAATACAATTTTTTAAAAAACGCTTACGAGTTTTTCCTTATTTTACTGTCATCACTGCATTTTGACATCGTAAAGCTTTGAATTTTTCTTAAGCTTCTTTTTATAGATAATTGCGAACATTACGAAGTTTGCGATTATTACGGGTATCCAGGAAATAGGATAGCACATATAAAGTATCTTAAACTCGTGTATTTTTTGGAATACGGTAAACACCCAAACGATACGGATACCGCAAACACCCACGATAGAGATTATCATAGAAACGATGGAATATCCCGAGCCTCTCAGAACACCCGTTGAAATTTCCATGATTCCGCAGAGAAAATAGGTGAGGTTTACAAGGTGGAAGCGCTCAATTGCGATTGCGATTGCCTCGGGCTCATCGGTGTAAAGACTTACGAGCTGCTCGGGGAAAATAAAGACGATTGAGGCAACTACCGCCCAGGATATAAACGAGAGCATACACGCGCGTGTGATAATCTTGGGAATACGCTCGGGCTGTCTTGCACCGATATTCTGACTTGTGAAGGTCATGGTTGCGTGATAGAAGGCGTTCATAACCGTGTAAACGAAGCCCTCGATATTACCTGCCGCCGCATTGCCCGCAACGATGAGTGAATCGTCGAAGGAGTTAACGCCCGACTGAAGAATAACGTTTGAAATTGAGAAGGTCGCGCCCTGAATTGCGGCAGGGATACCAAGTCTTACTATCTCGGAAAATTCCCTCTTGTCAAAGCATATCTCCGATATTCTGAAGAAGAGACAGCCCTGACCCTTTTTCAGCGCTATAAGAACGAGGGTCGCCGACAAATACTGGGAGGTTATCGTTGCAAGAGCAACGCCTGCAACGTCCATATGAAACACTATAACGAAAACGAGATTTAAAACGACGTTTACGATTCCCGATGCCGTAAGGAAGTACAGAGGACGGGTGGTGTCACCTGCCGAGCGCAGAGCCGCACTTCCGAAATTGTACATTACCGATGCGGGAGCACCGAGAAAGTATATCTTGAGATAAAGGGTGGATTTGTCGATAACGTCTGCGGGAGAATCCATCCAAATAAGTGCCTGACGGGAGATGAAAAATCCGACGAGAGAGGTAAGAATGCCCGAAACAAGCGCTACTGTTATAGCGGTATGTAACGCTCTGTTTGCACGGTGAGAATCCCTTGCGCCTATATGACGGGCAACGAGGATATTAACACCGACCGACAGTCCTATTGCAAGGTTGGTAATAAGAGTAACGAGCGAGGAGGTAGAGCCTACCGCCGCAAGAGAGGTATGACCCGCAAACCTTCCTACAACAACGACGTCCGCCGCGTTGTAGAGAAGCTGAAGTATACCCGACAGCATTACGGGAAGGGCAAACAGTAACAGATTTTTGACAATAGATCCCTCGGTCATATTGACCGCGTGTTTCTTAAACATTATGTGTTCTCCTATGAATTGCGTTATAAACCACCTTGAGAATCAAGGCAAAGCCGACGTATCCGAAGATTGGATAAACCGTTGAAATAAGGTCGGTAAAGCCTACGGTACTGACAAGGTAAACGATAAGCGTATAGACTAAAATGAACAGAATTTTTTTGCGATGGCTTTGAAGAAATCTTTTCTCGACAAAAAGCACTATACAAACTCCCGAGGAAAAGCTACAGGAAAACATTGCCGCCGACAGTAAAACGGCGTAAAGCACGGCAAGTGCGGGATTTAACTCTTTTGCTATTTCAAGCATAGGCAGAGCCTTAGTCTCAGTGCCTGTTGAAAAGATTGCAAGCAGTATTGATATTGCAATCGCAATAAGAAGCAGAGCGCCGAGTATTGAGCTGACCGTAAGCTGTTTTTTGCTTCTTGCTTTCTCGGAAAGCGGTGCTAAAATGCCAACGCTTCCGAAAAAATTATACGACAGACTCAAAAAGCAGGACAGAAGCGGATTTGACAGAAGAATATTTTTCTCGGAGCAGTCGGCAGTCGGCGGAATAACTATTCCGTTTTTGATAAGCGTTACGGCGGATATTATCACCGTTGCCAAAACGAGCAGGGGAATGAAAAGTGAAAAAAGCCGAACCAGTCCCTGAAGTCCGAAGAATAGTGCCATTCCAACGAGTATCACGAACACGAAGCCCAAAGTGTTTGCAACCGTTTTGGAAGCAAAGCTGTCAACGAGCGCGGTGAAGCCCGAGGTCATAATCACGCACAGAAAGAAATAAATAATCATTTCAAGCGTGCAAAAGACACGGTTCATCCACCTCGGTGAGTCACCGAATACAGCTTGGTCGAGATAAAAGCGCTCGGTCGATTTGCAGTAGCGCGTAAAAACGGTACAGAGAGCTCCGAGAACGGTAAGGGATAAAAGCATTGTGAAAATCCCCGTTTTTCCGAAGACACCGAAGAATTGCCAAAGCTCCTGACCCGATACGAAGCCTGCGCCGATAAACGCTCCCGTAACCGTCGTTGCGATTGACAGTGTGGATATTTTATTCATTTGCCGAGTCGAGCGCCTCACGAAGTGCGGTCGCAAGCTGGTCGGAGCAGGAGGTGGACTTGAAGCCACATCTGATGCCCTTGACTCTCGACTCTACCTCCTCGACCGTAAGACCCTCAACGAGTGCGGAAACAGCCTTGAGGTTACCGTTACAGCCACCTAAGAATTTTACGTTGTAAACTCTGCCCTCACGAATTTCAAAGCTTATCTGCGACGAGCAGGTGCCTTTTGTTTTGTAGGTATATTCCATAATTTATCTCCATTGTTTTATATTATAATATTCTATTATACTACTCTTAAAATAAAATGCAAGTAAAATAATTCTCTTTTATGATATTTTTACCTCGCGGTCAAGTGCAAAGGAATAAATAAGTATCCTTGTGACCCTTTTTTCAAGTATTTCGGAAAGCGCTTCGGCGTAAAGCTTTAATTGCTCCGAGTGCCGTTCGATAAGCTTTGCTTCTCCGTCAGGGTCCTTAACTCTGTCGGTCTTGAAATCGACGAGGGTTATTCCGCCCTCCTCATTTTCAAAATAGCAGTCGATAACACCCTGCAAAAGTACCTTATCGTCCGTTGTTCCGTCTGAGTCACGGAGCACGCGGTCAGCATCAATTATGAGGGTATATCTCTTTTCTCGCTCAACCCTCGGGCTTCGGCGTATATCCTCAAGAAGCCTTGAGTCAAAGATTTTTGCAAGCCTTGTAAAGTCGAGACACGCAAAATGCTCGGGTAGAATATAACCTTCACAAAGAAGCCTTTCTGCCTCGCGTCTGCATTCCTCCTCGCCTCTTATATCAAACGAGCAGAATTGCATAAAGGTGTGCATTGAGGTGCCGACGAACGAGGGAGAGGGCTTTTTCTCGGGGATGAGAAAATCGGGAGAGGATACGAATTCGATATGCATATCCTCGGTGCCCTCGTCAAGAAGCCCCTCCTTGATATCCGAAACCGAAATCTTGAAGGGAATATCTCCTGCTTTGCTGTGACGGATGCCCTTCATTGCAAGGGCTATATCCTCAGCGTTGAAATCTACGTGACGGCGCTCCTCGGCGGAAGCCTCAAGAGATAGGCTTTTTGGAGAATACTCCTTGTAGAAGGTTACGTTCAGCATTTCGCTTTCGGCACGGCTTATGGGATCATCACCGTATATTGCGGTAAGAAACGCTTGATTTTTCGCAAGGGACGCCGCAATAAAGGTCATATGAGATACGGCGCGCTTGACGGTGTAGGCAAACGAGCCACTTCCGAGAGACGAAGAGAATACTGCGTTGTCAAGGGATTTCAGGGTAGCGTCTCCCGTGATATACATTCGTTTTTTTGCACGGGTAAGGGCTACGTAAAGGGTACGGAGCTCCTCGTCTATAAGACCTCGCCTTACCTCTGCCGCGGCGCTCTTCTTGAGATATGAGGTGAGATGCGTGCACGCCTGTGAGTAGGGAAGGTCAAAGGTGGGTCCGTATGAGGAAAATACGGTTTTGGAGAAGGAGTCGCGCTTGTTCATTGCCTGACCAAGACCTGCAACGAAGCAAACGGGGAACTGAAGTCCCTTTGAGCCGTGGAAGGTCATAAGCCTTACGGCGCCCGATATCTGCTTTTTATCACTCTTGGTGCTTTCGCTTTTTGAAAGGTTGTCGAGATAGTCACAGAATGCACCGAGACTGCGACGCTCACCGTGACAGAAGGCGCGTGACATTGAGTAAAGAGTTATGAGATTATCCCGTCTTGTCTTTGGGTCGGAAAGCTTTTCAAGCTCGGTGAAGATTCCCGTTTCCTCGGTTAGCTTCCAGAAAACTCTGTCGCAGGAGACCTCGCCCGCAAGCTCTCTCATACGCTCGATAAAGTCTATAAACTCACGACACTTTGTGGATAGGTCATCCTCGCCTGCCGAAGCCTTTTCGAGAGCAAACCAAAAGTCAGTTTTGTGTGAAAAGGAGCGTATTTTATAAAGCTCGTCGGGAGTGAAGGAGAAGGGGAGAGTCGTCATTGCCGAAACGAGATATACGTCGTCTGTGGGATTTGCCACCGCGCGCATAAGTGATATCATCGACAGCACCTCGTAGCTGTCGAAAAAGCCCGAGCTTCCGAGAGAATCGGCGGGGATATTGCGTGAATCGAGAGCCTGCTTTACCAGCTCAAGAATTTTTGCAGAGCGGCCGAGGACGGCAATATCCTCGGAGTTATATTCACCCGAGGAAACGAGAGTGAGAATTTCGTCGGCGATATATTCTGCCTCGGCGCACTCATCCTCGCTTGCTTCCTCGTCGAAAATTACCAGCTCAACGGGAATCGCGAGGTCGTCGGATGCCGAGTGAACGAGTGCGTCTTTATCGAGATACTTTTCGCCGTTCCAATTCATCGCGGCGGAAAATATGACGTTTACAAGCTCGATTATCCTTGAATCCGAGCGGTAGTTGTTCTGTAAGAATATGCTCTTTGCCTCGTCTGACACGTCGTTTTTGTCGGTGTGTCTTTTGAAGGTATCGCGGTAATGCTCAAAGATTTTCGGAGTTGCGCCTCTGAAGGCGTAAATGCTCTGCTTGATGTCACCTACCATAAAACGATTGTGGCCGTTTGATATGGCGCGGAATATCATATCCTGAAGCTCGTTTACGTCCTGATACTCGTCGATGAGTATTTCCGAGAAGCGTCGGGTCAGGCTTTCGGCATACGGAGTTTTCGTAAACTCTCCCGTTTTTCTGTTATAGTCCTTAACAAGCGCCGAGAAGGCGTAATGAGAGGCATCCGAAAAGCTCATCATACGACGGCTTTTCTTTTCCGCCATAAAGCGCTCGTGAAAGCGCTTCAGCACTCCGTCGATTGCGGAAAGCACCTTAAGGTGAATTTCCGTCTGCATATAAAGCTCCTCCTCGCTTGAAACGAGGTATTCTTTTTTGAGCGCCGTTATTATATCCTTGCCGTTTGCTCTGAGATTTTTGACGTTAACGAGAGGCTCGTCCTCGCTTCGCCCTCTGATTGCAGGCATTCTGCCCGCAACAAAGGAGCTGACGAGCGAATGAAACGCCTCGTAGGAGGTGTCTGCCGCCACGCTTATTGCTTCAGCAAGGCGAAGCTCCTCTTCAATTACGGGTATATACTTGACCTCCGCATCCTCGTCACCTGCGCAAGCGTTGATTGCTTCACGGTAGAATTCACACGCCTGATTGATTCTTTCGGTTATGTCCTCTCGTATGGGAGCAAAAACGGGAGAGTCGAAAATCGAGCCACCGTTACGGCAGTCGAATACCCTTTCAATTTCCCGACGGCTTTCCTCAAGAAGCTCCATAGGACGCGGAAAGCTTATAAGGTGGTTGTATATTTCAAGAAGCTTGGGTATGAGCTGAGAGTCTCCTCTTGCATCCGAATAGGTCTCGGCAAGGAGTAAAAAGCCGTTGTCACCGTCGGAGCGTGCGTAAAACTCCTCAAGCACCTCCTCCATAATTTCAAGGGCGAGAGTGTCCATTTCTCCCGAATCGCCGATGGACATACCCACGGGGAGACCCAGCTCGGTGAGACAGTCCTTGACGATAAAAAGGCAGAAGGAGTCTATCGTGGCAATTTTAGCGTAGGATAGGCTGAGAAGCTGACGTCTGAGACGGGATACGTCCGCTCCCTCTTTTGCCATTTCGGCGCGGATTCCGTTGGAGAGCTTGGTCTTAAGCTCTGCCGCCGCGGATATGGTAAAGGTTACGACGAGAAAGTCGGTGATATCAACGCTTTTGGAGGTGTCTATGATTTTTTTGAGTACACGGCTTGTAAGCACCGCGGTTTTACCGCTTCCCGCAGCCGCCGAAACGAGTATATCGCACCCGTCGGTGTTAATGGCGAGTAATTGGTCCTCCGTAAAATTCATACTGTTACCTCCGTAAAGTTTTTTATAACACTTTTTCGGTATAATTCTAACATATCAAGCGGATAAAATCAATAAAAGTAAGAATTTTTAAAATAAATTATGAAAAAGACTTGAATGATTTGAAAAAAAGATGTACAATAGAATGTAAAAATATATTTTAAGGTGTGCGAATAGCCTCCGATAAAAATACAGATAAAGGACAGAAAACGAAATGTGTAACGAACAGAAGAACCTTTCCACGACCTACGATCCCCGTGAGTTTGAGGAAAGAATTTACAAGACCTGGGAGGAGAAGGGCTACTTCAAGCCCTCTGACGACAGAACGAAGACTCCGTTCTCTATCGTTATTCCCCCTCCAAACGTAACGGGTAAGCTTCATATGGGTCACGCCCTCAACGATACTCTTCAGGATATTATTATCCGTACCAAGAGAATGCAGGGCTACAATACCCTTTGGGTACCCGGCACCGACCACGCGGGCATTGCAACTCAGATAAAGGTTGAAGAGGAGCTTCGCGTAAAGGAGGGACTCTCCCGTCACGACCTCGGACGTGAGGAATTTTTGAAGAGAGTATGGGCTTGGAAGGAGCAGTACGGCGGAACTATTATTTCCCAGCTTAAGAAGATGGGCGTTTCTTGCGACTGGTCAAGAGAGGCGTTTACAATGAGTCCCTCGCTCTCCAAGGCTGTAAAGAAGACCTTCGTTTCCCTTTACAATAAAGGTCTTATCTATCACGGATACAGAATTATCAACTGGTGTCCCAAGTGTAACACCGCACTTTCCGATACCGAGGTTGACTATAAGGACCTTCCGGGTAATTTCTGGCACATCCGTTACCCCATAGAGAATTCGGATGAATACCTCGTCGTTGCAACCACCCGTCCCGAGACCTATTTCGGAGACAGTGCCGTTGCCGTTCACCCCGAGGATGAGCGTTATACTCACCTTGTAGGTAAGAAGGTAATCCTTCCTCTTATCAACCGTGCCATCCCGATTATTGCCGACGAGTACGTTGACCGTGAATTCGGTACGGGCTGTGTTAAGATTACTCCCTGCCACGACCCCAACGACTTTGAGGTAGGCAAGCGTCACGACCTCGAGCAGATTTGCGTGCTTGACGGTAACGCTCATCTCAACGAGCTTTGCGGAAAGTATGCGGGTATGGACCGCTATGAAGCAAGAAAGGTACTCATCGAGGACCTTCAGAATGCAGGCTTTATCGAGAAGATAGAGGAGCATTCTCACAACGTTGCTCACTGCTACCGTTGCGGTACGACGGTTGAGCCTCTTGCATCTAAGCAGTGGTTTGTAAGCATGAAGCCTCTTGCAAAGCCCGCTATCGACGTTGTAAAGTCGGGTGAGATTGAGTACATTCCCGACCGCTTCTCAAAGATTTATATGAACTGGATGGAGAACATTCAGGACTGGTGTGTATCCCGTCAGCTTTGGTGGGGTCACAGAATCCCTGCATATTACTGTGACGATTGCGGAGAGGTAACCGTTGCAGAGGAGGACGTTGTTGAATGTCCCAAGTGTCACGGTCATAACATCCGTCAGGATGAGGACGTGCTTGACACCTGGTTCTCCTCGGCACTCTGGCCCTTCTCAACTCTCGGATGGCCCGAAAAGACCGACGACCTCGACTACTTCTATCCCACCAGCGTTCTCGTTACCGCCTACGATATCATCACCTTCTGGGTAAGTAAGATGATATTCTCGGGTATCGAGCAGATGAATAAGATACCCTTCAAGTACGTGTTCATTCACGGTCTTGTGCGTGACTCTCAGGGACGTAAGATGTCCAAGTCTCTCGGAAACGGTATCGACCCCCTCGATATAATTGACAAGTACGGCGCGGACGCACTCCGCTTCACTCTCGCAACGGGTAACTCTCCCGGAAACGATATGCGCTTCTACTTTGAGCGTGTTGAGGCATCAAGAAACTTTGCAAACAAGCTCTGGAACGCATCCAGATTCGTTCATATGAATCTTGATATAGACACCATCGGACTTCCCGATAATTTTGAGCTGAGAAGCGAGGATAAGTGGCTTCTCACCGCCTTCAATACCCTTGTAGGCGAGGTTACCGCAAACATTGATAAGTACGAGCTTGGTATCGCACTTCAGAAGGTTTACGACTTTATCTGGGATATCTTCTGCGACTGGTACATCGAGCTTGTTAAGCCCCGTCTTTCCAACAAGGAGGACCCCTCCAACAAGGCTGCACAGAAGGTTATTCTCTGGACACTCTCCGAGACCCTCAAGCTTCTCCATCCCTTTATGCCCTTCATTACCGAGGAAATCTGGCTTTCCTTCCCTCACAACGAGGAGAGCATTATGATATCCAAGTGGCCCGAAAAGGATGAGAGCCGTATGTTCCCCGAGGATTCCGCAGAGTTTGAAAAGATAATTTCCGCAATCCGCGCTATCCGTCTCCGCCGTACCGAAATGAACGTGCCTCCCTCCCGTAAGGCAAAGCTTTACGTCGTAAGCGAGTCTGCGGGTCTCTTCGTTGATTCTGCGGCATTCCTTGAGAAGCTTGCAAGCGTTTCCGAGGTAATCACGGTTGACGAGTACACCGATACCGACTCTGTTGCAATAATCACCGACTCCGCAAGCCTTTATATTCCCTTGGCGGATATGATAGACTTCGACAAGGAGCTTGAGAGACTTGAGAAGGAGCTTGCAAAGACCGAGAAGGAAATTGCAACCTTTGAAAAGAAGCTTTCCAACGCCGACTTCGTTGCCCGCGCTCCCGCTCAGGTAGTAGAGGGCGAGCGTGCAAAGCTTGAAAAGTACAAGGTTCAGCGTGAGAGCACCGTGCAGGAAATTGAAAAAATCCGCGCACGTCTCAAATAATGACAAAATAATCACTTAAAATGGTATATCCTATGTGTAAAAGCATAGGATATATTTTTTGTTTGAAAGGAAAAATAAAATGCCGACAGATTTTAAAATTCAGGACGGAGCACTCATCGTAGCGCCGAGCGGAGAGATAGACCACCACGAAACCAAGAGACTTCGGGAGGAGATAGACCGCGAGATTGAAAGGTGTGTGCCCGAGAGAGTCGTATTTGACTTTTCACGCACCTCGTTTATGGATTCCTCGGGACTCGGACTCATTCTCGGACGGTACAGAAAGGCATCCGAGAAGGGAATTGAGGTGGTGATTGCCAACCCAGGAGAAAAAATTACCCGAATACTGAAAATGGCGGGAGTTGATAAGCTTATCAGCATAAAAGGAGTTGTAAAGTAATGAAAAGAGAAAAGCTTAACGAAATGAAAATGAAATTCAGAGCACTGTCCTCAAACGAGGGCTTTGCCAGAATCGTGACCACGGCGTTTATAATGCCGTATTCACCGACCGTTGAGGAGCTTGCCGATATAAAGACTGCCGTATCCGAGGCGGTTACCAATGCTATCGTACACGGCTACCGCTCAAATGGGGATAAGTACGTTTCGCTGACGGCGGTAATGTATTCCGACGGAAGCCTTACCGTCAGTATTTCGGATAAGGGCTGCGGTATTCCCGATATACATAAGGCAATGGAGCCTCTGTTTACCACCGATGCCGAAAACGAAAGGACGGGTATGGGCTTTTCGATTATGGAGACCTTTACCGATAAGCTCCGCGTTGTGTCACGGGTTGGAGAGGGCACTCGCGTTACCATGACAAAAAGACTTTCGGTATTTTCAAAATGACGGATATTACCGAGCGTATAAAATGTGCTCAGCAGGGTGACGAGGAGGAGCTTTCCCGACTCGTTTGCGATAATCTTGCCCTCGTCAAGAGCATTGCCAAGCGCTTCGTTGACCGAGGGGCTGATTTTGAGGACCTCGTGCAGATAGGCTCGATAGGGCTGGTGCGTGCCATCCGTGGCTTCAATTTCGAGTACGGCACGGCTCTGTCCACCTACGCCGTGCCTATGATTTCAGGGGAGATAAAGCGCTTTTTGAGGGATGACGGGCTTATCAAGGTTGGGCGTGAGGCTAAATCAAACGCCGTCCGTATACGCCGTCTTGCAGGTGAGCTTGAGGCAAGGGACGGGAGAAGCCCGACGGTTGCCGAGCTGTCGCAGGCACTCGGCTTGTCGGGGGAGGATATCGTCTTTGCGCTCGAAGCAACTCAGAGTGTATCGGCTCTTGAGTGGGAGGACTCGGACGGCGAGAGCCACGAGCTGTCAATCGGCGTTGACGACGAGGAGAAAAACATAGACCGCATTGCCGTCTCCGAGGCTCTTAAAAGGCTTAGCGCCGAGGAGGAGCTTCTCATACGACTGAGATATTTTCACGGACTTACCCAGCAGAAGACCGCAGAGCTTTTGGGTCTTACTCAGGTCAAGGTCTCACGGGATGAGAAAAAAATTTGCACAAAACTTAAAAGATGGCTTGAATAAATCAATAATGTGTGGTACAATATCCCTGTATTTGAAAAATCTATATGAAAAGAGGAAAAAACATTGAAAATACTCGTTATCAATGCAGGTAGCTCTTCACTCAAGTATCAGCTTATTGATATGACAGATGAAAGCGTACTCGCAAAGGGTCAGTGCGACCGTATAGGCATCGCAGGAGGCAACTTCAAGCATAAGGTTCCGGGTAAGGAGGACTACAAGGTTGAGGTTGAAATGAAGAATCACGAGGATGCGGTTAAGCTCGTTATTGATGCTCTTACCGATAAGGAGCACGGAGTTATCGCTTCTATGAGTGAGATTGGCGCAGTAGGACACAGACTCGTTCACGGCGCAGATAAGTTCTCTAAGTCCGTTATCATCGACGACGACGTTATCGAGACAGTTCGTGAGTGCAGTGTACTCAGCCCCTTACACAATCCCGCAAACCTTACGGGCGTTAAGGCTTGTCAGGCAATTATGGGTGACGTTCCGCAGGTTGGCGTATTCGACACGGGCTTCCATCAGACTATGCCCGATTACGCATACCTCTATCCCATTCCCTATAAGTATTATGAAAAGTATCATATCCGTCGTTACGGCTTCCACGGTACCTCTCACCGCTACGTTTCCATGCGCGCGGCTGAAATGCTCGGTAAGAAGCCCGAGGATATCAAGATAGTTACCTGTCATCTCGGCAACGGCTCCTCCATTGCAGCGGTTGACGGCGGTAAGTGTCTCGATACCACAATGGGTATGACACCCCTTGAGGGTCTTATGATGGGTACCCGTTCGGGTAACATCGACCCCGCTATCATCACCTTCCTTATGGAGAAGGAGAATATGAGCATTGCCGATATCGACAAGATGCTCAACAAGGAGTCGGGTATTCTCGGTATTTCCGAAAAGACCAGCGACAACCGTGACATCGAGGAGGGCGCAAGAAACGGCGACGAGAGATGTCAGCTTATTGAGTCTATGCTCTGTCATCAGATTACCAAGTTCGTCGGCGGTTACATTGCCGCTATGGGCGGATGCGATGCAGTCGTATTCACGGGCGGTATCGGTGAGAACAATCCTCACTACCGTAAGAGAGTTGCCGATAAGCTTGGCTTTATGGGTGTTAAGATTGACGAGGCTAAGAACGAGGGCGCTAAGCGTAACGGTCTTGAGGTTGACGTTTCCGCTGAGGGAACAACCGCAAAGATTCTCGTTATTCCTACCAACGAGGAGCTTATGATTGCAAAGGATACCTACGAGCTCGTTAAATAAATTTTTTTGCGTCAGATAAGCGGCGCACTACTTTGTTAAAAGCAAGATACGGACTCCTCGAAATACGCAAGTATTCCGTCGGAGTCCGTACTTACTTTTGCCTCGTATTGCTTGCTTCTCTTTGCAAAAAGCTGATTGCTTCAGATAAGCGATGCATTACTGTCCGAAACTAAAAGCCAGGGGTCCCTCGAAATACGCAGGTATTCCGTCGGGGTCCCCACTTTAGTTTCCTTGTCTTGAATGGATTGAGATAAGAGAAGTGGAAGAAGCCCGTCTGAAAACAGACGGGCTTCAAGTATTTTTAACTATTAATATTAAACGGCTCCTCCGCGGGTATTCGGTCCCTTTTCGGTCTGTACCCGACGCCATTTCTCTTCAAACTCAAGCATTTTCTGAGATGGAAGCACGGGTGCAAGTCTGCCGAAATATCTGTCGGCAAATTCCTCGTTAAGCCTTGCGTTAAGCTCGATAAGAGACGCGTCTGCCATTCCCATTGAATAGTAACGCATTGCAATGCCCTCGCCTGCGCACATCCTTATTCTTTCGGGGAAATAATAGGTGAGAAGGAATTGAGCGTAGGAAACGAGTCTCAGGCTACCGTAGGCGCGGTACTGACGCTTGTATTCCTCTCCGACTCCCTCGACGGCAACCGAAAGTCCCTGTTTTACCGCTTCTGCTATCGCCTCACTCGTGTTGTCGGTGGCAAAGCACACCGTGAAATAGTGAGGAAAGGAGGAAACGTTGTCAAGCCCGTGTACGTCACTTGAGCCTACGACGGAAATGTTGAAGCCCTCACGCTGAAGCTCGGAAAGGAGCGCGACGTTTCTGTTGTTTCCTGACACCGTTGCACCGCCCATAAGCTCAAAGGCATCAAACATTCCGCTTTTGAGCATTATTTTTGCAAATTCGTCGTTGAGGTTGTAAACTCTTCCCTTGGGTATCCAGTACGGATGAGGAAATATGGCAAGACCGCCTGCCTCGTGTATTCTGTCGCAAGCCCATTGAGTTTCGGCATAGCGCTCGGCGTATTCCTCGGGCACGCTGTCGGGCACACGGCTGATATACTCGGCTCTTTCCCTTTCGTATAGCTCACGGCTTTCAATATAGAGAGAGGCAACGCTCGACCTACCGCCGATATGTACGACGTGAAGTGTGGACGGAGGTGCGTGTACCTCCTCTCCCAAAACTCTCGTTATACCGCATTTTGTTCCGCGGTATACCTCGTCCGCCTCTTCACCCGGGTAATATCTGTTATGGTCGGTGAGGGCGTAGAAGTCGTAGCCCTGCTCACGAAAATGTCCCGCAAGCGCCGACGGGTCACGGGCACCGTCCGAGCGGCAGCTATGTGAATGCAGGTCTCCCTTGAGTGCCTTGAGTGAATAGAGGTCGGGATACAGTGAATAAACGTGAAATTCACCTATGACCCTTTCGTCACAGGTCAGGTATATAAGATATTCCTGCTCTCCGTTAAAGGTGTAGTCAAAGCGTATTATTCCGTTCTGAGCCTTAACGGAAAGCTTTTCAAACGCCTCGGGAATATAGTAATAGGGCTCGTTGCCGTTTCTTGGGATTATTTCAATAGAATATTCTCTGTTCTCAAAGAGTAAAAACGCACGTTCTGTCGGAATGACCGTCATCTCGTTCTTTTCGTCAGCCTTAACGATTGACGGGTATAGCTCATAATTTTTAGTTACGGGAAGCATTGCTTACCTCCTTGGTGTTGATGCTTTATTTTACCACGTTTTTTTCATTTGTGCAATAGGAAAAGGATGCAAAAGTCTCAAGTGGAGCTTTTACATCCTTTATTTTAAATTATATATTCATTACCGTTGCATTTTACAGCTATCTCACCGTGAGCAATTATCTGCGCTTTTCCGTGGAAAAGGCTTATTTTGTTTCCTTTATCAAGGTGGTGAGAGTTCGGGTTTCCGTTTCCGACGCCGAGAACATCTCCCGATATTTCCATAACGCTTTCTTCATTCGGAATCGGTACTCCGTAGCGGTCAATTGCGGTGATGTCAATAATACGCATATCCTCGCCCTCGGTTATATCAAACGAGAGAGAATCGAAGCCCTCTGCCGTCCATACCTTGTCCTCTGCAAAGCCCCGAGCTCCGTCAACGACTGCACGGATAGATCCCTTTTCAAAGGGAACTGTAAATTCTGCCCGATGATTTACTACCCTTTCCTCCTTGTAAAATCTGCCGTTTAAATAGAGCTTTACGGTGTAGCCGTTGGTGAAGGCGCATACTCTGACCTTATCTTTTTCGTTGTGATTCCAATGGGGAAGAAGATGCACGAATAAGTCCTTTTTGTAATAGCCTGCAAGGTGGTAGGCTATATCCTTTTCAAAGCCGCAAAGGTCCATAATTCCCCAATGAGACGCAATGCTCGGCCATTCATACGGCTGAGGCTCGCCTCGGTAGTCAAAGCCACTCCATACAAAGCAGCCTGCGTTAAAGCGGTGGTCCGAGTAGGCTTTCATGGTAACGTCGAGAGACTCCGAGAAGGTATCCGCCCATTTGTCACCGTAGCTTGACCACTCCTGCCTGTCGGCGCTTGCCTCGTACACTCCGCGAGTTGCGAAGGTAGGACAGTTTTCCGTTCCGATAATTACCTTATCCGGTGTGCGCTCGTGACATCTTTCATAGTCTGCGATGAAATAGTTGATTCCGATAACGTCGAGAGCATCGGACGCATTTTCTCCCGTAAGCACACCTCCGTTCATTGCGGCGGTAACGGGTCTCGTTTTGTCAAGCGCAAGTATTCTCTCACGCATTTTAAGAGCCATTTTAAGCCCTCTTTCCTCACTTTGCCAAAGCTCCTCGTTAAAAAGGGAATAGAGGAAAACCGACGGGTGATTTCGGGACAGCTTTACCAGTGAGTCTATCTGCGCCATAGTGTCGGGAGAGGTGTTGAAGTGGCGGTTTTCAACCATAACCAGCATACCGAGTCTGTCGCATATCTCAAGAAGCTCCTCGTCGGGTGCGTGATGTGCGGTGCGGTAGGCGTTGACTCCGAGAGCCTTGAGCTTTTTGATGCGGTATTCGGTAACCGTCTTACCCGTTGCGGCACCTACGCCTGCGTGGTCCTGATGACAGCAAATACCCTTTATGCGACAACGCTCACCGTTGAGAAGCATCCCGTATCTGACGTCCCATTCTATATTGCGGAAGCCGATTTTTTGAGAATACGTGCTACCCTCTGCCATCACCTCAAGAGTATATAAATAAGGCTTGTCGGGAGACCATAGAGAAGGTGTGGAAACAGGCTCGCGGAGGCTTGTGCCTTTTGCCGTCAAAACGACTCTCCCGTCCGCATCCTTCAAAACCGAGGCTACCTCACACGGACTTGAAACGGCAATATCTCCGATGAGATACCATCTGCCGTCAATCTGTTCACCTCGGACGAAAGTGTCCTCTGTTATTATATGAGCGCCATTGTACGCTTCAAGGGTGACGGGACGGTAAATACCTGCGCCCTCGTACCACCAGCCCTCCCAGACCTCAGCGTTTACGTGAACTGCGATAAGGTTTTCGCCCGATGTGAGATAGTCGGACGCATCGCAATAAAAACGGTTGTAGCCACTGAAATTACGGCAAGCGAGAGTGCCGTTGATATATATCTCACATACTCCGAGCACTCCGCCGAAAACAAGGCGTGAGATTTCAAAGGGCTTGTCGAGGCTTACGGTGGTGTAATACCAGGCAGTGCCTCTTTTTTTATAGCCTCCCGCAGGTGCCTCGCTTTCGTTTACCTCAACCTCGGTCAACCAGTCGTGAGGTACCGAAACGCTTTTCCATTCGTTTTCGTTTTTAAAGATTTCAATATCTCCCATAGCGCCCCCCGCCTTGCAGGCGAGGTAATAGGCGTTATGGTCAAGCCTTGAAAAGCGCTTTACTTCTCCGAGATGAAATTGCCATCGGTCGAGCTTAATCTCTGAATTCGTGCATTCCATTCATCCAATACTCCCTATACTGAATTTGCGGAGAAGCGTAAAACTCCCAGTGATGAACGAGAGGGCTTTCTCCTGCGTACTCTGTTTGCTTGCCGATGATACGGATAAGACCGTTGTCGTAAAGCTCAACGAAGGCGTAAAGCGGATCCTTGTAGGGAATGAGCTTACCCGTGTACTTGTGGCTCATACTGTTTATGAGCTGATAATGTATGCCGCCCTTTAAAAGATATTCGTCGGCATGGTCGTGACCCGAAAAGCACATTGTTACCTTATTATAGCCTGCCTTTAGATTGGCTTCCTTGAGCACTCCCGTAAGCTGATGGATGTTATATACCACCCAATCGCCAACCTCAAGGGTTGCGTGAGTGAAAATGAAGCAACGCTTGTCGGTTGAGTCGATATCGTTCTTGAGCCACTCAAGCTGCTGTGGCGGAATATAGGTGTTTGAAAAATCATAGTGATAGTTGCTGTTGCCGTAGTCTACGTAATCCGTTCCGAATTTATAATTGTTCGTGTCAAGCACGATAAAGTGATAGCCGTTACAGTCAAAGCTGTAATATTTGTCTATCTGCCCTTGAAACGCCATCATTTCTTCCTTGGTGCAGTGCTCACAGTCGTGGTTGCCGAGAACGTGATAACGCGGACCGTCAAACTTATTCCATACCTCAAGCATCTGCTTGCCCGATTCATCGGGACAGATAAAGTCACCGAGCTGAATGATAAAGTCGGCTTTTCTTTCCTTGGCTTCACCGACGAATTTTTCCATTCTCCAACGCTCGTCAACGTTGCAGGTGTTGTGATGTACGTCGGCACATATTCCGAATATAATCTGTCTTTCCATAATAACCTCCAGAATAGCGTGTTGCTACATCGTTATAGTAACTCAAAAACAGATTTGTGTCAAGAGATAACTTGACAAAAATATAAAAATATATAAAATAGAGTATATAAATCAAATTAATAAATCAAGGAATTTTATGAAAAAAATTACACTTAAGGATATTGCGCAAAGGCTTGGCGTAACCGTTGGTACAGTTTCTCACGTGCTTAACGGAATAGATGATATTTCTCCCGATACCCGTGACAGAGTTCTTGCCGCCGCAAAGGAAATGGGATATATCCCCAACATCTCTGCCGCATCGCTTCGCTCGGGCAGGTCTAACACCATTGCCATAATAATTCCCGATATTTCAAATCCTCATATCGCCTTTCAGATAAAGCTTATTGAAGAGAAGCTTAAGGAAAATAATTATACCGCCATAATTCTCAACACCGACGAGGACGAGAGTGCGGAATATAACGCTATCGTCACGGCTTGCTCAAGAAACGTTGACGGAATTCTTATCTGTCCGTCACAGCGGTCGAGGGATAACATCAGGTTTTTACAGACGGTGGAAATACCCTACGTTTTAATAGGACGTAGCTTTGCCGAGGGCGATTCCGACTACGTTTGCGCCGACGACGAAAAGGGAGGCAGGCTGGCGGGAGAATGGCTTATTTCCAAGGGCTGTCGCAAGCCCGTTTACATTGGCGCTTACAAGTATATCGAGACGAGTGTTCAACGCTTCAAGGGGCTTTGCTCTGCCTTTTCGGAGATTGGAGTTGAGCTGACTGATAAGCACTTTTTTGAGACCAGTCCCAAGGGAGACCTTACCCGTAAGGCTTACGAGGGGCTTATCGCAAGCGGAGTCGAATTTGACAGCATCGTTGCCTTTTCCGACTATATTGCCTTTGAAATAATGACTCTTGTGCCGAGAAGCGTTTACGTTATAGGCTTTGACGCGGTCAATACTCATCTGCATATCCCTTGCCATCATTCAAGTGTAGGTATGACGGGTAACGGCTGGGCGGATACCGCGCTTCAATTCCTTTTTGATAAGATTGACGGCTCGGATGATTCTCACAGACATCTCGTTGACGTTAAGCTTTACGAATTTTGATATGAAGCTTTTTGCACCCGAATATTATAAGAGCTTTAAATGTATTGCCGATAAGTGCCGTCATTCCTGCTGTATCGGTTGGGAGATAGATATCGACCCCGATACCGAGGAGGTCTATAAAGCGTTAGAGGACGGCTACGGCGAAAAAATACTTAAAAGCATTGATTTTGACGGGACTCCTCACTTCAGTCTTACCGAAAACGAAAGATGTCCGCACCTTGACTCAAACGGTCTTTGCCGTATAATATGCGAGCTTGGAGAGGATTATCTTTGTGATATCTGCCGTGAGCATCCGAGGTTTTACAATTATACCTCACGGGGTCTTGAGGTAGGGATAGGTATGTCTTGCGAGGAAGCTTGCCGTATAATTCTCGATTCCGAGGACTTTGGGATAGTCGAGCTTGAGGATGACCGAGAGGAATATTCATCCGAGGATTTCGACGCCGTCGTTTTTCGTGACAGAGTATATTCGATTCTCAAGGAGCCCTTACCGTATGAGAAAAGGCTTGAGCGTATATGCCGAGAATTTTCTCTGTCACTTGCTGTTCTTTCTGACGGCGAATGGCGTGACGTGATTGACACTCTTGAGTATCTTTATCCGTCTCACCGACAGCTCTTTTCGGCTTATTCGTCATGCCCTGAGACCGATGGAAAGTACGAAAAGCAGCTTGAACGTGCCCTCGCCTATTTCGTTTTCCGTCATTGCGACAGCGCCATTGACTACGACGGCTTTCGTGCGCGACTCGGCTTTGCTCTCTTTTGTGAGAGGCTTCTTTCCTCACTAATTTCTACGGGTGCAGACGTTTACGAGTCTGCAAGAATAATATCCGAGGAGCTCGAATACTCCGAGGACAATACTTGGGACGTCGTAAATTTGTTCAATACTGCGTTGTGACTCACTCGAAATACGGAAGTATTCCTTCGCTCGCACGCCTTGTCTTGAGCAAATTATACTTAGTCCCTCACAGAAGGAAATTTGTTCAATACTGCGTTGTGACTCACAAAACGAAAAAACATAACACAATAAAAAGGACGAAGGATTTTAAATTCTTCGTCCTTTTTGCGTTCATTATTTCAGCTTAACAAAGCGCGGTCGTTTGCAAAGCCCGTACCGCTTATCTCGCTGAACTTCTTGAGAAGCATATCAACCGTGAGAGCCTTCTTTTCCTCTCCCGAAACGTCGAGAATTATCTGTCCGTTGTTCATCATAATAAGTCTGTTGCCGTAGTCGATGGCATTCTGCATATTATGAGTTACCATAAGTGCGGTGAGGTTGTTTTCCGAAATAATCTTTTCGGAAAGCTTCAGCACCTTGTCGGCTGTCTTGGGGTCAAGAGCCGCGGTGTGCTCGTCAAGTAGAAGCACCTTGGGCTTCTGAATGGTAGCCATAAGAAGAGTTACCGCCTGCCTCTGACCTCCCGAGAGAAGTCCGACCTTTGCGGTCATTCTGTCCTCAAGTCCAAGCTCAAGGGTTGCAAGAGCCTGACGGTATTCGGCGCGCTCCTTGGCGCTGATACGCCATCTGAGTGTACGGCGCTTGCCTCGTCTTGCGGCGATTGCGAGGTTTTCCTCAATCTCCATGGTTGCCGCAGTACCCATCATCGGGTCCTGAAAAACTCTGCCGAGGAATTTTGCGCGCTGATGCTCGGAGAGGTGAGCCACGTCAACGCCGTCAATCTTTATCATACCCGAGTCAATGGGCCATACGCCTGCAATTGCGTTGAGTACGGTGGATTTACCTGCACCGTTACCGCCGATGACGGTTACGAAGTCGCCCTCCTTGAGATGAAGGTTAACGCCCTGAAGCGCCTTTTTTTCGTTTATAGTACCTGCGTTAAAGGTTTTTCTGACGTCAATAAGCTCTAACATTACGCTACCTCCTTTGCTTTCTTTTCTTTTATAGGCTTATTCTTGGGGGAGGATTTTTTAAGATTCTTTTTCCAGTAGGGAACTGCAAGGAAGATAGCAACGAGGATCGCTGAGAGCATCTTGAGGTAGTCTGCGTCAAGTCCGAGGTAGATGACCGTGGTGTAAACTATGTAGTAAACGATGCTTCCGAGAACTACTGTGAAAAGCTTGATTGCGAAGTTGTTTCTTGCCATCCAGCCGAAAAGCGCCTCGCCGATGATAACCGCGGCAAGACCGATAACGATTGCGCCCTTACCCATATTGATATCGGAGTTGCCCTGATACTGAGCAAGGAGAGCGCCCGAAAGTGCTACGAGACCGTTGGAAAGCACGAGACCGAAGATTTTCGTAAGGTTGGTGTTTATGCCCTGCGCGCGGCTCATATTGAGGTTGGCACCTGTTGCGCGGATGGATGCTCCGAATTCGGTGCCGAAGAACAGATAGAGAAGGGCAACTACGGCAAAAACGAAAAGGATAAGTATAAAAATTGACTTGTAAAGGTCAAGACGCGCAACGAGAAGGTTAAACTTCATTGCGGGAAGCGCACGGTTAGCGGCGCCCATTATCTTGAGGTTTGCCGTCCACAAAACGAGCTGGGTAAGAATACCTGCAAGAATTGCGGGAATACCCATAAATACGTGAAAAATACCCGTTACGAGACCCGTCAGCATTCCGACGAGGATGGCAGCAAGTATTGCAAGCCACATAGGCTGACCGCCTATTATCATAACGGCGCATACGGCAGCTCCCGTACAGATAGAGCCATCGACCGTAAGGTCTGCGACGTCAAGTATTCGATACGTTATATAGACTCCTATTGCCATTATACCCCATATCATACCCTGAGCGATGGCTGCGGGAAGCGATTGCAGATAGTTGATAAACATAAAAAGGGAACTCCTTTCAAGAATTTCCTACGACGAATGTGTCGGCAGATATCCGCCGACACATTCTGTTAGTACGGTTATATTTTTAATTATTTTGCTATTGCAATGTAGCCCTTTGCTTCAAGCTCTGCGGTGTCGTAGCCGAGTGCTGCGGCAATGTCAGCGTTGTACTTCTTAGCGAGCTTTTCTGCGGGAGTGTACTCGATGGGCATTTCAGCAACGTTTGCCTCACCCTTGAGAATCTTAGCAGCCATTTCGCCAGTAGCGTAGCCGAGGTCGTAGTAGTCGATAGAAAGGGTAGCAAGACCTGTACCGCCACAGATACCCTCTTCACCTGCGATTACGGGAACCTTCTTGTCTGCGATAGCGCCCCAGATAGCCTCTGCACAGCTTGCGGCGGTGTTATCGGTGGGGATG
Organism: Clostridia bacterium; assembly: GCA_017439965.1. Lineage (GTDB taxonomy): Bacteria > Bacillota > Clostridia > Oscillospirales > SIG627 > RGIG6353. Next base: position 120,940 of record JAFSID010000051.1, read on the forward strand.
TAAATAGCGTCTGCCCAGTCGGCAGCCTGAGTTGCGATGAGCTGAACGTCGTTGGAGTCGGAGAATGCGTAGTTCTGGCACTCAATACCCTTATCGGTAAGGAACTTGGTAACTTCCTTTACCTGATAGTCGGAGTTAGCCTCTGCGGAGCAGTAAAGCATAGCAACCTTCTTAGCCTCGGGAATGAGGTCAAGAATCATATCAGCCTGCTGGTCGAGAGGAGCAAGGTCAGAGGTGCCCGAGATGTTGGTTCCAACCGTTCCCGTGAAGTTGTCAATGCCGAGTGCAACACCGTATTCGGTAATGGACGTACCGAGAACGGGGATGGTCGTGGTAGCGTTCTGAGCTGCCTGAAGAGCGGGAGTAGCGTTAGCCATGATGAGATCAACGTTCTTGGTAACGAAGGTAGAAACGATGGTAGCACAGGTATCGGGAGAGCCTGCGGCGTTCTGTACGTCAATCTTTACGTTTTCGCCGAGTGCATCCTTGAGAGCTGCTTCAAAGCCTTCGGTAGCAGCGTCGAGTGCGGGGTGCTGAACGAGCTGTACAACGCCTACGTTATAGGTGTCGTCTTCGCTGCAAGAGGTGAGAGCGAGTGCGCTGAATGCAAGCACAGCTACGAGTGCAAGACTTAAAATTTTGGTGAGCTTCATTTTGAGTTTCCTCCAAGAATATAAAAATTTAATTAAAAAAAGCATTCATCCCAAGCCTTGAGTAAATAAAGGCGGCGATGAATGCTGATTTCCGTTTGTTAGCATCAGTTGATGCTCGGACGCTCCATCGCAGATATGTAATAATAGTAATAGTAATAATGAACGGATATTCTTTTCATATCTACCGTCGTCCTTTCTCAAAAATTCTCTGTCGCTTTATCACGCTAAATTGATTATACACAGATTATACACACCGAGTCTGCATTTGTCAACCCCTTTTTTAAAAAAAATTTAATTTTTTTGAAAAAGGCAATTTTTTTAAGACTCAAGTCAATTATTTGTATTGACTTTGCCGAAAGCGTTGTGATATACTCAAGAAAAACATCTAAGGAGTTTATTTATGAAATCTGCAATTATCGGCTGCGGAGCAATATTTCCGACTCACAGCGTAAGCGTTAAAAAATCGGAATACGCCGAGCTTGTCGCAGTATGTGATATAAATGAAGACAGAGCAAAAAAAGCGGCGGAGGCAAATAATTGCCGTTCATATACCAATTATATAGAGATGCTTGAGTGTGAGGAGCTTGACGTAGTTCACGTTTGCTTGCCTCATTATCTTCACGCACCCGTAGCTATTGAGTGTATGAGGAGAGGGAAGCACGTTATTTGTGAAAAGCCCCTTTCAACAAACGTTGCCGATGCCAAGGCGATGATAGAAGCCTCTGAGAAATACGGCGTGACTCTTGCCTGCATTTTCCAGAACCGCTTTAACGCGGGTACACAGCTTGTGAGAAATATGCATCTTTCGGGTGAGCTTGGACGGGTAAAGGGAGCAAAATGCTTCGTTACCTGGTACCGTCCCGAGTCCTATTACGCAAACGACGACTGGCACGGCACCTGGGACAAGGAGGGTGGCGGCGTCATTATCAATCAGGCAATACACACACTTGACGCTATGCGTTATATAATGAACGCCAAGCCTCTTGAGGTCTACGCAACTATTGCCAACAGAGGAGACGCCAACATCGAGGTTGAGGATACCGCGGAGGGTGCTATTCGCTTTGACAACGGAGTGCTCGCAAATTTCCACGCAATAAACTATTATTCCTTTGATGACGATGTGCAGATAGATTTGGATTTTGAAAACGGACGGGCTAAAATCGTTTCGGATAAGGCAACGGTTACAATGCTTGACGGACGTACCTTCGTTGCCGAGCGTGACCCTGCCGACGTAATAGATTACGGCAACGTAAAGCAGTATTGGGGAACAAATCACTACAAGCAGATTGACGACGTTTATAAGTCCATTGCAACGGGCAGTGAAATGTTCGTTGACCTTGAAGGGTCGCTTGAGACTCTCAAGCTGGTATGCGGAATTTACGAAAGCGGTAAAACGGGCAAAAGGGTTAAGCTCTGACGGTTGTTTTTTAGAAAATTTTGAAAAGAAGGCTCCACGGCTTTCTTTTCTTTTTTGCTTGTTATTTTTGCATAAACAGTCGTATTTCGTTGAAAATAACAAAAAAACGCATATTTTTTGTAAATTCTGACTGAGATTCGCAATATAAAACAAACATTTAGCAAGATTGAATATTGATTTAGCAATATAGTTGTGATAAACTTGCGTTTGAAAGGAAATGCCTTTCAAAACACAACGGTATCATTCAGGAGGTACGAAATGAAAACATTCAAATCTGCGATTATCGGCTGCGGAGCAATATTTCCGACCCACGGCGTTAGTGTAAGGCTTTGCGAAAGAGCGGAGCTTGTCGCAGTGTGTGACAAGGTAATGAGCAAGGCTGAGGCGGTAGCTGAAAAATACGGCTGTCGCGCTTACGATGACTATATAAAAATGCTTGAGAGCGAGGATATAGACGTCGTACATCTTTGCTTGCCTCATTATTTACACGCGCCCGTGGCTATTGAGTGTATGAGCCGAGGAAAGCACGTTGTCACCGAAAAGCCTATGGCAACGAACGTCGAGGACGCAAGGGCTATGATTGAAGCGTCTGAGAAGTACGGCGTTACTCTTGCCTGCATTTTCCAGAATCGCTTTAATGCAGGTACACAGCTTGTGAGGGATATGTATCTTTCGGGAAAGCTCGGACGTATCAAGGGTGCTAAGTGCTTCGTTACCTGGAACCGCTCCGAGACCTACTACAAAAGCAGCGATTGGAAGGGAACCTGGGATAAAGAGGGCGGAGGAGTAATTATAGATCAGGCTATTCACACTCTTGACGCAGTGCGTTATATTATGGATTCAAAGCCCGTTGAGGTCAATGCCACAATAGCAAAAAGAGGTGACGTGAATATTGAGGTAGAGGATACCGCTGAGGGTGCTATACTTTTTGAAAACGGCATTAAGGCGAACTTCCATGCAATCAACTACTATTCCTTTGATGACGACGTACAGATAGATATGGACTTTGAGCTTGGAAGAGCAAGGATAGTATCGGACAGAGCAACTGTTACCATGTTCGACGGCAGAGTTTTTATTGCTGAGCACGATCCGAGGGAGTCCGTTGATTACGGAGACGTTAAGGCATATTGGGGAGTAAATCATTTCAAGCAGATTGACGACGTTTATAAGTCCATTGCAACGGGTAGTGAAATGTTCGTTGACCTTGAGGGCTCGTTCGAGACTCTCAAGCTGGTATGCGCTATTTACGAAAGCGGTAAAACAGGCAAAAAGGTAAAGCTTTAATATTTTGAGGAGGCTGTAAAAAACTCAAGCTGAGTTTTTTTACAGCCTCTTTTCAGGAGATAGGAAAAAATGCTCCAGCATGGACAAACCGAAGCCCGTCAGCGTACGAGTGTACGGTAGTGGCGAGGTTTGTTCAGAGCC
>JAFSID010000052.1 GCA_017439965.1 Clostridia bacterium
AAAAGGTTCGCAAAGAGAAAGTGGAGGGACAACCTCCACTTCGAATCCTTAGATAAATTTTCCTTTTTATACTTTTTCTTCGCTTTAACACAAAAAACGCTCATCTTGCTTTCGCTTGATGGGCGTTTTTCGACAGTCTGAGGAACTGTAAAATTTACAGTTCCTTTTATATTTACAAACGCTCTTGTATATGTTAAAATAAACCGAGGTGAGATAAAATGGACAAAAGAAGAATAATTCCCGTCGTGTTGCTTGCAGTCTGTTTGGTGCTTCTCATCACGGCTGTCACGAGACTCAGCACGCTTCAAAAGGAGCTTGACCGCCTTGAAGGTAAGCTTTTGTATTTATCCGACGATATTGCAAGCACCAACCGCGCGGTAGGCTCGATATATACGAACGTCGAGGACATTCTCAAAAAGGAGGCGAGCCTCGTCACGTCGGTTGATTACGACGTTGAGGGCTTGACCGAGGACGGTCTTGCAAGGATGGTCTTTAAGGTGATTCCCAAGAGAATTACCGACACAGTTTCCATCTCCGTCGAGCTTGACGGACAGTCTGCGGACTTTACCCGTGACGGAAACGTTTTTACCGCAGCGCTCGGAATTGACCTTTTTAAGAATTACGGCGAGTATCCGACGCTTATTATCACCGACGGTGACGCAAGTGAGACCGAGCTTCTTGACACGGTGGACGTCACCTATCTTTACAACAAATTTCTCCCCTTCGTCAACGCTCATCTCGTAGGCGGAGTTGACCACAAGCAAAAGACCGCAAGGCTTCAGGGCACGCTTCAGCTAAGCGTCAAGCCCACGAGCTACGACGTGACCTGCACCTCGGCAGAGCTTGTCACCCTTGTAAACGATAAGGAAATATCCCGCTTTGACGTGAGCGAGCTTATCGAAAAGGGCGAGCTTGAGATTAATCAGAAGTATACCGTATCCCGCGGTGATAAGCTTGAATTATACGTTGACGTGACCGACTCTCTCGGCTACGTGCACCGCGACCTTGCTCATCTCTGGTACGTACAAAACGGCGCTCACGCCGAGGCTGTCGAGGACGGCTCGCATATATACGATAAGGACGGAAACAGACTCGATAATTGATAGTTACGGTTGAAAACAGACTCAAACGGGTCTGTTTTCTTCCTTTTTGTCAAGCTTGTTTCAAGCTTCAACCGTTGTAAAATTAATTTGGACCATATATAGTCCACACAAAAAATAAATAGGTCTATATATAAACCTAATCCAAAAAAATAATTTAGGGTTATATATAGACCTAATCTATTATTATAATTAATTTTTGAAAACCGCTTGCGGTTTTCTTCCTTAATGTTTTCCAAATGGGAAACACATCATTTGCGAAGCAAACATCATTTCCTTTGGCATTGTCTAAACAAACAAATAAAACATAAACGGCAACGTCACGACCGACAGAAGATGTGAGACGACCGTCATAGCCGCACCCGTCTCAACCTCGGTTGAATAAGCCGTAGGATACACGACCGTATTAAGACCGATTGGAGTTGCAAACGCAACGAGCAGAAGCGTCACCGTCATAGAATCCGTTCCGATAGCCTTAAGCACGGCTGCCATCAATACGGGTATCACTACAAGCCTTAACAGAGTAACGGCGTACACACGGGTATTTTTAAAGAGCCTCTTTATATCAAAGCCACCTATGACAAAGCCTGCTAAAAGCATTGCAACGGGACCCTGACAGTTACCCGCATTCTCCAATGCTTTAAGCAAAAAGTCCGGAACGTACCGTGACAGCCCCGTAAGACCTATAAGCATACCGATAAGAAGCGCAGGAAACGGCGGAGTCTTGAAGAAGCGCTTGATATTCTCGATAAGACTTGCCCCCTTCTCCTTGGGAATGAGAATATAAAGTCCCCAGCTTGAGCAGGCAAGTCCGACGAAGAAGGAAACCAGCGTATACCGATAAAAAACGTCACTACCGAAAAGCTCCAGCACTATAAAATTACCCATATAGCCGTAATTTCCAAAGGTCAGAGCGTACTTGTAAACGTTTCGGGTATAACCGCCCTTGGCAAACACCGCCGACAGCGGAATCGCAACGGCAATACATACGAGCACCGCAACGAGTCCGTAAACCATAAGGTGCATATTGTCAAGAAAATGACTCACTGAGCATTTTGTAATCTGCGTATACAGACTCAATGCAGGAACGAGAGCGTAAACCTCAAGCCTTGACATCACCACTGACGCTGACTCGGGCAAAGCCTTAAGCCTTCTCAACAAATATCCGACGGCAATAAGGCTTGCCATTACAAGCATCTGGTTAAGAGTCAGCTCAAGCATCAGATAAGCTCCTCGCCGTGCATATACTCATAGCCGTTGTCACGCAGAATCTCGCACATCTTATATATTTTTGCAATATAATCGGGCTGATACTGATAATAATCGGCGTAATAATATTGCTCGTGAACGCAGATTCCGAGGTATTCGTAATGAATTACCCTGCCAAACTCCCTCTCCATATCCTCAAGCTCGGTGAGGTTGAGACAAGGAGCGTTGCAGAACTTTTTAAAGTACATACCCGTTTTCTCATCAAGCTCCCTTGAGAGAGTAAATCTTTCCTCGTCAATGGGACGGTCAAAATGGTTATATCCGCATATGGAACGGGCAATAGCCGTATCGGCGCCTCCCCTTGTGAAAAGGCGTGTTTCGGGCTGTCTGTTCTGCAAAAGCCTGCCTGCGTGACCGTAAGGAAGGCTTGAAGGGTCACCGTCGTACGCACGGGTCTCACCCTGAGTCACGTCAAGAAGCCTTACTCCGCAATCGTATAGTGCCCTTACACCGTCAAGGCTTACGGGCACCCAGTGAGGACAAACCGCATAAGTAAAGGAGCTATCACCCGCAAATCGCTTGACCTCACGCTCAAAATCCTTGAAAATGCTGTAAATATCCTCATACGTCGCATTGATATGCGGATAATCCGGAAACTCCTGCTTTGCGTGAAAGGCGAGCTTGAGCCAATCGGATGACTCCTCCCACTCGGATTTATAGGCGTCTGTCACGTCAGCAAGTGAAAAATCGTCGTTGCCGTAAAAATAATCGGTACGGTAAAACAAATTCAACTGTACCTTGAGTCCGTAGCGCTCGTGAGTATCCTTGAGCGCCTTGAGAATCGGATTGTCAAACATACTTTCAGGACGCTCTCTCGTTATATCACGAAGCATCCATATAGTATCGTCAATGTAAAAATAAGCCTTTTTGGTCATAATACCGCCTCCTTTTTTCTTACTATATCAGGATATCCGAGCTTCATCAATTAACAAAACGGATTTTACTGGACAAAACTGCTTTTTTGTGATATGCTGAACAAGGAGGTGAGAATATGCTCTACGGCTCTGTTAAATTTTCAAGCCTTATAGAGATTGGCTTTGCGCATCATTTCACGGCGGATAAATACGCCTTTAATTACAGAACGACGAAAAAGAGCTTTGAAATAGTTTACGTCACGAGAGGTGGCATCGTTGCCGAGCTTGACGGTGAAAAAATTATTGCACCCGAGGGAAGTATTTTCGTTTTGTTCAGGAATTTGCCCATTAAAATAAGCTCTCTTGAGGGATTTACTCACGCTCACTGCACCGTTCAGGCAGAGCTTGACTACGACCTGATGCTCATAAAAAATATGTCTGAGGCAAGGTCGGGACGGCTTCTTCTCCCCTTCGTTACTCCTCCCTCTCCCGAGACCGAGGAGATAAAGAAGGAGCTTTTCTCTATCGTATCCGATATGACAGCCTCACGTGAGGATAATTCACTTTCCTGCGCATTGAGGCTTTGCGGTATCCTTCAAAGGCTGGACAGAATTGCAAGAAGGAGCAACGACGGACAGTCTCCTCAAAGCCCGCTCATCGTCTATAAAATCAAAAAATATATAGCCTCAAGGCTTGCCGACGGCTTTACTATGTCGGATTTAAGCAAAGCCCTCGGCTTTTCGGAAAGCTATCTCAACCACACCTTCAAGGAAGGCGTCGGTATGTCGGTAAAGCAATACGCATCTTGTGAAAGAGTTAAGCGCATTGCCGAGCTTACGGGTAGCGGTAAGGCGGATTTCGAAACCGCCTGCGCCAATGTCGGCATCCGAGACGTCTGCTACGGCTACCGCCTTTTCAAAAAGCATATGGGCGTAACTCCCTTGCAATACGCAGAAAGAAGCAAAAAGCTGGAAAAGTAAAATTGCGGATAGTTGATAATTATGGTTGAAAACGGTCTAAAAAAAGACCGTTTTCTTCCTTTTTGTCAACCTTGTATCAAATTTTAACCGTTGTAAAATAATTTAGGGCTATATATAGACCTAATCCATAAAAAACAGTTCAGGTTCATATATAGCCCTAATCTATTATTTATAATATTTTTTGAAAACCGTATGCGGTTTTCTTCCTTAATGTTTCACAAAGTGAAATACATCATTTGTCCGCAGGTCAAACATCATTCATCATTTGCGAAGCAAACATCATTCCCCTTGGCATCAGCCAAAGGAAACCTCTACCACTCTCGGCAGCTCTCCGTCCTCAATTCCGTTAGCCTTGCAAATAGCCTCACGGGAAACGCCGTAGCGCTTGCCCACCGTCCAGAGAGTGTCCTCCTCGCTCGGATAATAGAAGACACAGCCCTCGGTCGTATCCCTCTCGGAAAACTCTACCGAGGAGGCAAACTCAACGGGAAAGCATTTCCACACCTGAGCCTGACAAACAAGCTCACCCGAGACCTCAAGAGCGCCTTGAGAAGCCGTCGCATCCACGAAGGACGGAATGACCACGGCATCGCACCACGCACCCTCACCCGTTGCCTCACGGATGCTGTCGGGAATATTCACAGAGACTCGCATATCAAGGCTCTCGGAAATACTGCCACACGGCGCCCCATCCGACAGAGCCACCGCCGAGATATCGAGAGTCAGGTCTACCCAGTCCTCCCCGACCCCCTTCACGCACACCTCGGCAGACACTCCCGTCACCTCCTCGGCATCGGTCTTGAGCATAACTTTTTCGCGGAAGGAGGTTGACTCACACAAAGAGCCGACGAAGCAGAGCGCCTCCTCGCTCACGCACTCGCAGGTTGCCTTACAGCCTACTCCGTACACGTCACCGATAAAGCCCGTCTCAATATTCTCAAGCACCGCCATATCAAGCGTATACGGAAGCTCAAGAGAAATCACACGGCTCTCACCGAAGCTGTCGGAGAGAATTTTAGTCTCACAGCCTCCGACGCACGCCCTCACCCGACAGACCGAGGACTCGGAGCAATCGTCAACCGACAGCTCCTCACGCACCTCAACGGGCTGAGTAAAGGAAACGAGCGCACCGCTTTCCTCGGCAACGTAAAGCACGTTGAAGGAGGCGGTCAGAAAGACGGCAGCGCTATCGCTCGACGGATGCACCGAGTCAACCCCCATCACCGTTCTGCAGGAGAGCACTCTTGCCACCGACGGAAGAGTCGAGGGAAGCTTGACCTCCTGCTTTAAGCAAAACTCCCGTCTCACGCTTCCCACAAGACGTGAAACAGTGCTCTCCCGTCTGTCAAGCTCAAGACGGGCAATATCGTCACACGGGTCAAAGGCATCGTAAACGGCGTTACCCATCACCTCACAGGAAAGCCTGATATCGCACCTTGCAAGCACCCTTCTCGGAGACAGCACCCTCGGACTCGTCACCGTCGGCAGAGGCATAACGAAGGCAGTCAGGCTGTCGGGAGACACCTTGATTCCACGACCGATATCCTTTTTAAAGGTATGAGTAAAGGGAATGGAATAAGCGTAGGAGGAGGTATCCTCGCCGTCGGTATAAAGAAGGCAAACCTCCACTCTGCCCGTCACCTCAACGCTCAGGGCACCGTCCTGAAGCCAGACGGTCTCCTTGTCAACGCACGGCAAAGCCTCCATACGAATGAGACGAACGACGTCGGGACAGTAATCGGGGAGAATGATTTCATCCTCAAGACGCACGCTTCCCTCTCCCTTATAAAGACGGCGTGCAAGCTCACCCTTTTGAATATTCATAGACATACTCCTTTTTCTTTTTTAGTACATTCTATGAATCACGCTCTGAAATATTCCTCTTTTCAATTTCACTCATAAGATATCTGCACCAGCCTGCCGACCCCGTGTAAAAGCTCCAGCCACCCCGTCCCTTGTGAGTCGGATTTGAATATATATCCGCCGAAAGCACGTATGGCTCGGTCATAAAGACGTCGGAGTCACGCTCAAGGGGAAGAATACAGTCAAGGAGTGCCCGACAGCGCTTGAAATTCTTCTTTTTCTCGGAAGGCGCCCACAGATAGCCGAGAGCTGAAAACACGGCGCCGTGAGTGTACTGACCGCCGTTTTCACGCACGCCCTCGGGATAATCCGAAACGTAACCGACACGGCTGTCGGAGGAGGTAAAGGGAGGCGTAAAGAGTCGGTAAAGCCTATGCTTCTCCTCCCACAGAAGCCTCCAGGCAGTGTCGAGAGAGGCTGATATCCTCGACGGATTACCAAGCCCCGACACCTTATAGCAAATCGAAGCAAAGGCGGTCACCATTCCGTCAAGCTCACACGCCTCACACCCCTTCACGCCGAGAGGCGTGCCGTCACCTAAAAACGCCCTTGCGTAGCGGTCGGTAAAGAAGGCGTTTTTCTCGATAGCATCAAAAACGCTCCGACAGAATTTGCGGTACTCGGAGGTATCCACACCAAAGTGCTCAAGCATCGGAAACGCCTTGTAAAACACGCTGATTGCAAAAAATCCGAGCCATACACTCTCACCGCCTCCCTCGCCGATGCGGTTCATTCCGTCGTTCCAGTCACCGCCGAGCGCCAAGGGTATTCCGTGTGCTCCGACTCCCCGACGGATAAATAAATCGAGTGCCCTTACCGCGTGCGAGAGAAGGCTTTCACACACCTGTGAGCGTGACGGAAGCTCGTACCTCTCTCCGCTCACCCCGTCGGACTCAAGGTATCTTACGGTATAGTCAAAGAGCGACTCATCCCCCGTTTTTTCAAAATAGACGGATAAGAGAAGCACGAACCAAAGATAATCGTCCGAGCAAAGCGTACGCGTACCGCGAAAGCCGTGCCACCAGTGTTGAATATCACCCTCAAGGTACTGATGAGAGGCAATTCTGAAAAGGTGTGCCCTCACACGCTCTGGACAGAGGTCAATGAGAAAAAGCATATCCTGAGCCTGATCACGCCCTCCCCAAGCGCCTCCCGACTGATAGGGACCCGTTCGCGCAAGCACTCGTGACACAGCGCACTGCAAGGGCAGACCCCTATTGTACATATAAGCGTAATCCCCCTCCCACAGAGTGCTCTCACGCCTTATGAAGCGCTCGGCGTACTCAACGCTTTCAGCCTCGCAGTCCCCCTTATTCACACGGTCAAGCACCGTCTCAAAATGCCTGTCACTCCCTGCGTAGCCGAGGATAAAGCGAAGCTCACCCTCCCCCTCGGCCTCAAGCCCCAAGGGAGTATCAAACGCCTCACCGCCCACGCAGTAAAGGTAGCCGAAGCCACGCCTCAGAGTATCTCCGAAGGGATTTTTAAAGACGATACCGTTTCCGCGACGGTGATAAAGCACCCGTCCGACTCTCGAAACGCCGTCACCCATCACAGCCGAAAGGGAGTAAAGAAGCCTTGCCCGACCCGTCATGGAAACCCTGACCTCCTTATATAAAAGAGTAGGATGACAAGCCACCGTCACGGTATACCCCTCCGAGTGATAGACCGCCCGTCCCGCCTCAAAGGATACCCTTGAGGCAGAGGCACAGAGGTCGAGCGCACCCGATTTTTTAAGAAGGAAAAGCTTCTCACTCTTTCCCCCTCCGACTCGGTCGTTTTCCCATTTGTCAAGCCTTGAAAGTCCTGCGTTAAAGACCCAGCAATGACCGAGAGAGCGTGTGGTCACGAGAGTGCCGAAGGTGTCGGAGGCAATTATATGATGCCAGAGAATTTTGGGGTTATAGTACCCCTTGTCAACCGTATAGCCCCTCTCACTAAAGCCTGAGCCATCCCCTTTTTTAAAGGAGGTTACCTCACCCTCGGGCAGACGCGCGGAGGAAATCGGCTCAAACGCCTCGTTTTCGATAAACAGACGGGAGGCGTAGCGGACGACCTCCTCCGCCTCTCCTCCGACTATGAAAATTCCGCCCGATATACCCAACGTAAAGCGCGCCCGACACAAGTCGAGAAGCGACTCGGCGCGGTCACGCTCGCCTCTCATATAACCGACGTCACGGCAGAGAATAACGAGGTCGTAGCGTATGCCCTCGATATAGTGAAGCTTGTGCAGACGAATAATTTTCTCAAGGAAATCCACCCCTGCCCACACGGTGACGATGGGGAGATCACCCGATATTCCAAGCTCCCACAGTCTCTCCCGTCCGATATGCTCGGGAAGGCTTGAGACGGGATAAAAGCCCGACACCTCCCCGATTGCCGACAAAAGCCTTTCGGAATAGATCCTGTCGGGAGTCATTTCGCAGGCAGACAGAAGTCCGCGCTCGTATTTGTCGGAGGCGGAATATGACTTGTGGCTCGACCTCTCAAGCTCACGGGTAACCGAAGACACAGCCTCGGACACACTCCTTCCCCATCCCACGACGAAGGTAGAATCTCCACCGCCCCTCTGTCGCGCGAAAATACACGGAGACAGAAGCGTACCCGTAGCGTTGGACGGACGGGAGGCAGTGAGATACTCAACGAGTCCCGAATATCCTGCCTCACGCCCCTCAAAGATTTTTTCACGGAAAAGCTCAAACTCAAAATCACCGCCTGCGCCGAGACATATATAAAGCCTTTCCCGTCCGTGATACTCAAGAATGACCCGTCCGTCCTCTACCCATCCCTCAAAAAAGAGGTCAGCAAAGGCAGGATGAGACACGAAGGCAGAGCGGACCACCGCCGACGGCTCGAAATATAAGCCTCTCTCCCCCTCGGCAATTATCCTCACGCGGATTGCAGGCGACTCGGAGGAGGCGTTAATGCTTATTTCCCCATCCCCCAGCTTATATCTTGCAATACCCCGTCCGAAAACGAACTGTACACGACAATCGGTCAAGGGCGAGTAAACGCCCGATGAGGTTTTAAAATAGGGCAGAAAGGATATCTCACTTCCGCGGAGAGCCGAAATGCCGAGAGTGTCAATGCTCTCGACTCCCCTCTCTCCTGCAAGCAGGACTATATCACGCCCTGCCACCGCTCCGACGCACCGTCTCTCACGGTTACGGCAGACGGACAGAGTATCAACGGGAATATAGGCGCGCCGAGGAGTCGGCTTCTCCCCTCTCTGTCGCATAATTATCGCATCAACGGGAATACGCTCGCACAGAAGCTCGACCGACGCATTCATCTCAGGGTCTCTCATAAACCTCCGACGGAAAATTCCGTCAAGCAGAAGGTTTGCCGAGGCGATAATGCTCATACCGACGTGATGCGCCATATAGCTCTTGACGGGCGCAAAGCCACCGCCCGTCCTCGACGGAGAAAAGTCCACCGCCTCGTAAAAGCCAAACTCTCCCCAAAGCCCGAGAGCGCGAAGCCTTTCAAGGTTTTCAACGCACATTTTTGGATTTTCAAAGAGCATTAAAAAGGAGGAATAGGGAGACACGACCCTCTCTCCCGCATCCCTTGACAGCGCAAGGGTAGGCACGCCGAAGGCTCGGTACTGATAGTTCATATCGCGGTCAAAGGCAAAGTATCCGCTCTCGGATGTACCCCAGACACTTTTGCACCGAGTGGGCGAGGAAAATTCCACCTGCTCGGCAAAGGCGAAGGCAAGAGCCTCGTCACAAAAGCTGTTTTCGGCAACGGGGAGAAAAAGGTGTGGCATAAAGTATTCAAAGGCAGTACCGCTCCAGGAAGCCGAGCCCACCGTAAGCCTGCGGGCAACGGGCGAGCGCGACAGCCTCGACCAATGCTCGCTCTCAACGATTCCCCTTGCGACAGCGTAATAATCGGTGGTTCGCATCTCACTCATATACAGGTCGTAGCACCCCGAGTCAAGCGTATCCCTCTCCACGTCGTAGCCTATTGAAAAGAGGTGACGGCGGTTATCGTAGAGCATTCTCATATCCGCCTCACGCTCAAGCCTTCTCACCCTTTCGGCAAGCGCTCTTGCCCTCTCGCACTTTAGCTCCGAAAGTCCCTCGGCAAGAGTCATAAGGGATACGGTGAGGTTACCGCTGTCCACCGTCGAGATATATTCACGACCGACAACGCATCTCTCACGCAGGTCGTACCAGTTATAAAAGTGTCCTCTGTGCCTCGGCAATGACTCAAGGGTATCAAGCGCTCTCTCCACTCGGTCAAAAAGCTCCCCGTCGTCAATTATACCGACATCACGCACCGCAAGAGCGCTGAGAAGATACATACCGATATTAGTCGGTGAGGTACGGTATGCCACAGCGTTGCTCGGGCTGACGCTCATATTATCGGGCGGAAGATACGCCGTATCCTCTCCCACCGCGGTCTCAAAGAATTTCCAGGAGGCGCGCAGGTATTCAAGCACGAGCCTCCTCTCCCTATCGCCAAGCGCCGTCCGTCTCACGCGCGGACGGGAGGTCAGGAAGCCGACGAGGAAGAATACCGTCCACGCAAGTCCCGTCAGCCTCGTCGCACCGTTGGTTGAAAGCACGAGAAAGAGAACACCCACGATGAACGATGGAAGAGTCGAAAGAAAATAGTAAAGAAGTCCTCCGCGCTTCACAGTGCCCGACTCAACCTGCCCCGCGGTGCTCCATTCAAGAAGCCCTCTTCCGCTCACCGCCATACGCCAGACGCTCGTCGCAATTGCCGAAAGGCTTGTCCACGCCCTGAAAAAGAGCGAGGAAAAGGAGTAGGCAAGCTGTACTATCTCACGCGCTATCCCCGTCAGCGCCTCGGTGAAAAATCTGCGGAACAGAGTAACAAGCGTAAGTCGGCAGAGCGCTCCCACAAGCTGTATCACCGAGTAAAGCCAGAGCGGTGAAAGAGAAGCCACCAGCACCGCAAGAGCCGTTGAGGACTCCTCGGTCAGCGCAAGAGCGAGCGCAAGACAGGAAAAGACGGGAGAGAAAAGATTCAGAACGTTCTGTAAAAACACCCATCTGTCACTTAACGGCTGAGGGTTTTTTACACGCTCGCCCAAGCAGTTCGTAACCCTCGGCTGAGTAAAGACGAGCGCCTGCACGTCACCTCTCGCCCAGCGGTGAGCACGCTTGAAGTAGGACAGAACGTTCTGCGGAACGCTGTCCACGAAGGCTATATCGGGCATAAGCCCTGCGCGGAGTCTTGACCCCTCCAGCATATCGTGGCTTAAAACTATTCCATCGGGAAACGCTCCCGACAGAACTCTGTAATATACCTCCGCGTCAAAAATACCCTTACCGCAGAACATACTCCTGCGAAAGAGCGTGTGATAAAGGTCGAACACGGGTCCGTGATAGGTGTCAAGCCCTCCCGCACCGCTTATGAGAAGGGAGAAGGGAGTCTTGAAGGAGGAGAAAAGAGACGGCTGAATGACGGGCTGAAGTATGCCGTAGCCCCTCACCACTCGCAGAGTCCCCGTCTCGCTCAGAACGGGACGGTTGAGCGGATGCTCCATCGTGCCCACAAGCTCGGAAAGTGCGCCTGTTGGCATATCGGTGTCCGAGTCGAGCGTGACGATATATTTTATGAGCGGAAGCCTTGCGCCGTAGACGTGAAGCGCAGACCTTTTTCCTCTCACCAGACCCGCAAGCTCAAGAAGTGCTCCGCGCTTACGCTCGCGGTAGGTATACCGCCCCTCAAAAAGCACTCTGTCGCGCGTGAAAAGGGAAAACCTCCCACCGTGACGGGAATTTAAGTCGTCTATCCCCCGTTTCAGCGCCGAGAGTATTGCCTCATCCCCCTCAAGAATGGGACTGTCCCCCTCGGGCATATCCGCAAGGAGACCGAGATACAGCCCCTCGTCGCTTTTTCTTCGGCTGCGTGACTTGAAATAAAGCCTCTCAAGGTGTGACACAAGCCCCTCCGCCTCCTCGGGCGAGGAAACGAGACAGGTCACGCTGACGAGGGTCGCAATATCCTCGCCAACCGAGTCCACCTCCACCCTCGGCAGAATATCCCCCTTTTGAAAAAGAGATATGAGAAACGCCGAAAGCCCCACGGAAGTCTCCCACAGCGGAAGAATGAGACAGAAGCAAATAAGCCCCCTTGCCACGTTTGTGAAGCCCACCGTCAGACAGACGGACGAATACAAAAGAAGAAAGACGAGCACGTTTAAAAAATAATATAAATAACCCCGTCCGCCGAAGTCGATAAGCTCGCCTATGTGACAGCCCCTTTCACACGCTCTGCGCGAAATGGAACGGCAGACCGCCGTAAAATCCTCACCCGACCGTCTTGCCATTTTTTCAATGTGGCGGCGGTAAAGCGCCCGTGACTCACGCCCCATTTTCTGCCAGACTCCGCTCGGGTCTGCGCGCAGGTATCTTTCAGCCTCCGAAAAGCCTTGGAGAAAGGGAGTAAAATCAAAATTTGAAACGCTTCTCAAAAGCTCGATCTTCTCTCCCACCCTCTCAAAATCGCAGATAGAGGCAAGGCAGGAGACGACCAGCGAGTCCCTTGCCGACTCAAGAGCCTTATCTCCCATTTCCGAGAGCACCTCAAAGAGAGCGCCCACGCTCTCGCCGTTCAAAGCGTCCGCCCGTCTCACGAAGGCGTCGGTCACGCCTGCCACCCTCGGAGACACCCTCTTAACGCTACCTGCACACCGCTCTATAAGATAATAGTTTTCCAAAAGCCATACTCCGTCACTGTGCGAGAGAGACGAGTCACCTCTCTCCACTCTGTCCCTCTCCTGACGGATACGGGAAAGAAGTGAGGACACACGGTACCTCACCTCTTTATTCCTTGAGCCTAAAAGCTCCTCCTTCAAGCCTTGCATAAAATCCCTCACTTTCCCCTTTAATATGTATCAAATAAGGGAAATTTATGCAAAGAGCTTAAATATAACCCATTGCGACCGCGTAAACCCTCACCTGCACCTTGTAGCTTCGTGAGAGAGTAGTGTCGTTGAGTATCTTGTAAATAGCCTTCTCAATAGCAGCGTAACGGTCTCTTTTGTCACGGTAGTTCTTTGAGTTGTGGTATTTGTAGATAGTATCAACCAGCGCGTGCGGGTCGTATTCGGGATAGACTCCCGTATCCTTTGCCGATGCGGAGGCGGTATTACCTCCACCGCCCACGCCCTCGCTTATAAGCTTACGCTCGGTCACCGAATTTTCAAAAAGCCGTTGCTCCTCGTCAGCCTCAAGCTCACGCTCGGCAAGGGAGTTTTTATAATAGTTATTGGCAATCTCGGCGTTGAGCTTGTCTCTTTCAAGCCTTGCCTTCTCCTCAGCCTCCGCCTTATCGTTTGCCGTTTCGGTCTCCCATCGGCGTTTATCCTCCGCCGACTCGGACTCCCAGCGTCTCTTGTCCTCGGCTGACTCGGACTCCCAACGGCGCTTGTCCTCGGCTGACTCGGACTCCCAGCGTCTCTTGTCCTCGGCGGTCTCGGACTCCCAGCGCCTCTTATCCTCCTCGGCATCGGCACGGTCAGCCTCATACTCACGGTCAAGATTGTACTGCTCTCTGAGTGCCTTATTCATGCTGTCCTCAAGAGCGCTCTCCTCCTCAAGCCTTGAGGCAATAAGCTGACTCTTTTCCTTCGCCCTTGACAGAGCATTCTGCTCACGCGCGTGCTCAGCCTCTGCATCGAGCAGGGCAAAATCGTTGTTTTTTGCGATATTCGAGCGTATCTCGGTATTTACCGACTCGCCCGAGGACTCAAGCCCCTTTTCAAGAAGCCTGCGCTGAGCGTTGGCAAGACCGAGCTTATGATTTGCCGAAGCGCTGTTTTTCGAGTTGACGGTGTTTCGGCTTATCTCACGGTTACGGGCATCGTACTCCTCGTCAAGAGCGCCGACGAGAGAATCGTACTTTTTCTGCAAACGGCTCATTGCGGTGGTATATCCGCGTTTTATCTCGGAGGCGTAATCCTTAACGCTTGACATATTATCACCCCGCCTCCATAATTCCGTGGAACAGCTTGTCGAAGAGAAGGTCTCCCCAATTCCACGCCCTCATATACTCGATGGTGTTATCCCCGAGCCTGAAATATTTCTGTACGATACGCCGTCTCATTTCACTGCTCGTAAAGGTCATAACGCGAGTTGTGTCCGATGCGGAAACGCTGTTCTCAATAAACAGACTGGTATAGCCTCTCACGTCAACGTGAATAGCCTCGTCGTTGATAATGCCGATACCGTCAAAGCCTATCTCCTCGGCAATAGCGGCAAGCTCGTAGGAGGTATAGCCGGGAACTCTGATATCCGCCGCCTTGCCCTGCGTATGATAGCCTGCCTTACCCGTCAGCTCACGGTCAAACTCCTCGGTGCGATACCCGTCGGTTATAATGACGGGAGCACGTCGCACGAGAAGTGAAATTGAGTTGAGAAAGCCGACCAGAGCGTCGTCGATAAGAATTTTGTCTCCGTCAAGCTTATCTCCTCTCCTTGCACGGAACTCTCCCACCTTGAAATAAGGCGAGAGCTTTACGTCCCTGTGATTTTTGTAGGAATATTCTTTTACCATTTCATCACTCCATCCATTCGATTAATACGGCGCCCGAGCCACCGTCCGAGCCTGAATAGGAGTAAATGCCGTTGTTCAAATCGTAGCTTGCACCAACTCCTCCTGCTCCAAGCTCGGCTGTGGCTGTGCCCACCGTTTCACCGCCCATTCGTGACGGCGCGCCCGTCTTGTACTCTGTATCGCTGTAAAGCAAACCGCTTATCAAGGGATTAGCACCCTTGATGCAGACGAGTCCTCCACGGGCTGTGGGAAGCTCTCCGCGACGGGTATTACCTCCGTCGGCAAAGAGAAGCTCGCTCTCCCCGTCGTAAAAGCCACTCGCACCGCCCTTTTCGGCGGATGCAATAAGCTTTTTTTGTTCGTTCAGCGTGATTGGACTGCCGCCGCGTCCTACGACGACGCGGTAGCTTCGTCCCTTTTCAAGACGGAGCCACCCCGTACAAAACGCACCTGACCCTCCTCCGCAGGGAATACGGTAGGTACCAAAGGTATCGCCTCCTCCGCCTGCACCCTGAACGCTTATTTTATAGTTACCCGAGCGAGTGGGCACAAAAATATGCTCACCCACCTCGGAAAAGAGCATAGCCCTCGGTGAGCCCTCGGTGATAAAGGAGGCAACCGACGGAACGAATTTGTCGGGAGTAACCGTACCCTCGGGAATTGCTCCGTTTGCCACCTCCTGCACTTGAAGAGCAAGAGCTTCAAGTATTTCCTGAACGGTAGCTCCCTTCGCCGTTTCAATTGCCTTCACGCCGACGGACTCAGCGCCCTTATCCTCTATCTCACCGAGAAGCACCGTGTTGATATACTCCCTTATCTCCTCGCCCGCGCGGTCAAAGACCCCCTTCAGAGCCCTTGGCGTATAGCCGTTTTCAAGAGTTGGAATATCGGGAAGCTCACTAACGTGGGACAGAGTCCCTTCAAGTCTTGTAAACATAGCACTCTCCTTTCCTGCCCCATAGCCCGAGGGCTATGGGGCATATACGCCTTACGCGGTCTTGAGATTCAAGAATACCATTTCCTTGGGATAAACAATCTTGGCACCGTAAAGGTGAAGACCCTTGACCGCAGTGCCGTGACGCATTTCGGGCTCGTAGGGCTTGATAGAGTTTATCTGCTCGGCAAACGCGATTGCGCGGCCCGTTCTTGCAAGACATCTGTACACGCCGTTTTCGTCGGCGGTAATGTTGTTGGAAACGTAGATGTCAAAGCCCATAAGACGTCCGATATAGCCGTTTGAAAAGTCACGGCTGTTGTCGGTGTCACGGAGCACCTTCGCAAGCACGAGCACCTGCTCGATTGCGGGAGATACCTCAAGGGAAATAGGAGTTGAGTTGGAGACGTTATGCTCCATAAGGATTCTGCGCGCATCCGAGAGAGTCTTGAGAATGTTCTCGGTATCCACCGCAGTGTTCTCCACGCTCTCAACCTCGTCGTCGGTGAGAGAGTAGATGAACTTGTCGGCAACGTCGCTGAGTGCGTCTGCCGCCTTCTTCATTGCCGCGCGGACAAGGTCGGGAGAGGACTGCACGTCGTCGATGGCGTCGATGCAGAAGTTGAAGCCCTTTGCCTGATCGACAACGAGAGTTCTCGTGTTATCCGAAAGAATTTCGGGTGAGGGCATATTCGCATTCTTGGTGTAATTGAATACGGTCACGGGACCGAGACCGTTAATCTTTACACGGTCGCCCTGAGTCTTTATCTCGCCCTCAAACTCACGGTTTGAAAGCTTAACGCCGACATAGTTTTTAGCAAGCTCGTCGTAAAGTGCCTTGCTCCACACTGTTGGAATAAAATTAGTAATAGCCATAATTTAAAATTTCCTTTCTTTGTTTACTTCCACTTTTTCATGGATTCCATAATTGCCTCGTAGTTTTCCTCCACCTCTGCGCGTGACATATCTGCCACCTCGGCAGGTGTGAAGAATACCTCCTTGTCCTCAAGGCTTGTAACGTCGGGGACGGCAGAGGTGCCGTTCTCCTCGTTTTTAGCCTCAGCGACCTTCTTTTCACCTGCACGGCGGTGGAGATAGAGCGCGTACTGAGCGCAAAGACCTACCCCCTCGGGACAAGCCTCCCACACCTCGTCGGGCACGTCGTCAAGGTCTGTGTCGGGAAAGAGCTTATAAAACTCCTCCACCTCACGCGCGACGTTTTCACGAAGCTTCTTTTCACGGCGGAGAGCCTCAAGCTCCCCGTCACCTTCTGTTTTTGCGCTGATTTCCTGAATCAACGCTTCGGTTTCCTTGTTCATAATAAATCCTTTCCAAGCGTTAACGCTTTTTGTCGGTAATAATTCCCGAAAGCCGAACTCCCGATATATGAAGGCTCGACTCGGGATACGAGTTTTCAAGTCTCAGCTTGAGCTTTTCAAAGCGCTTATGCTTGACCCTCATCGACAAGGGCTTTTCGGCAAGAGAGGTCTCAAAGCCGAGCCTTGCAAAGTCAATGCGATCAAACGAAAAGCGTCTCAGCCGCGAGGTAAAGGAGCAACGCCCCGTCTGTCCGTGGTCGGAGACCCAGGAAAGCTCGGCAACGCTGTCAAGCTCGGGCACCGTCTCAAGCTCGATTCTGTACAGATTTTTAACTCCGTCGGCAAGCTCAAGGTAGGAGGTTGACCATTCAGCCCTTACAGCCTCCCCGTCATCCGTCCTTACTCCGAAAAGCCTGCAAAGTGACCCGTCAGCCCTTTGGAAGAGGGTGTCTCTGTCAAGCCGACCGAAGCCGACGGGAGCAATACCTCGCCAGAGATAAAAGACGTCGAGTCGGTAGTTGTACACGAAAATATCCTCACCGCACCATATGTACAGCTCGTCCATTTCGCTGTCGTACAAGCCCGCATTTTCGAAATTCCAGTCCTTCAGCCCTGCCTTGATCCTGCCTCCGATATCCTCGGCGTATCGCTCGTCTCTTATCGCGGTTGAGCGCCATCTGTAAAGAGTCCCTCGGTCAAGAGTTACGGGAAAATTATCCACCAGCGCCGAGGCGTAAGCCCCCACCGTGTCCGAGAGAGGTCTCACGGGGAATATCTCATAGTCAAGTCCGTCAGAGGAGGTCGTCTCCATATAGGAGTAAAACGCCTCACCGTGACAGAGTATGACGAGTCTGTCGTAATGCCTGAGCACCGACACGATACCCGACCTTGCGCCTATCTTGTTGAAGTGGTTTTCGGGAAAATATTCCATTCCCGACACTCCGTCGTGTACTCCCGAATATCTGAGAATACAAGGCTCACTCTCATCTCCCCAAAGGAATATACGCGTATCGTTTTCACCGCCAAAGACCACCGCGTGCTTCATTCTGTGAATGTCACCCTCACGCCCGTCGGACTTGGTAAAGCCTATCTCGATTCCGTCGATGACATCATAATCGTTATACTCTTGCGGAAGGGTTACCGTACCTCGCTCAAGGTCGTAGGAGCAGGAGGCTTTTGAAATGGTCTTGCCTCCCGCCTTAACGTAATCCAGGCTGTCAAGCTCCTTTACCGCAAGATGTACGGTAGGCAGAGTTGCGTTCATCGTAAACGTCTGGCGCATCTTACCCGTCAACAGATTCTTCTCCTCAAATGCCGTACCCGCACCGTCAGGCGTTGTGGAGACCGCCACGAGCGGTCGGTATGGCTCAATATCGGAAAAGGTCTCGGTATCCCAGGTCTTGATTTTTACGCCGTCGAATATGTAAAGCGTATCGGAGAAGCGGAGAAAATCTACCTGTCCGCTCGTGCTCTCAAGCTTACCTATATCGACGACCGCGCCGTCGTAATACTCCTTGACGGTGTCGGCGCATACGAAAATCGCACGTTCACCGCCTCTCAGCTCACCGCACCAGACTCCTCTGCCACCCTCTCCCTGACGGGAAAGGACGGTATAGCCCTCTCTCTTTTTGAGCTTGTAGGACTCGGTGACCGAAAAGTTCACCATATCGGGACTCTCGCCCGAGGAAAGCCTTTTCTCGCCCTCACGGTCGTAATTAAGACCGAGAAAGCGGTCGCAGGAAAAATCGAATTTTCTTGCCATACGCTCCCCTCCTTACGAGTACACGTTCCTGATGGGTCGCCACTCTCCCCTTGTGAACACCTCGGTAATTGAGGAGCGCAGAGAGAGGTAAAGCTTGTAAAAATGCTCCGACCTCTCCTGATTTTCCTCCTCAAGAAGCATCGAGGAAAGAAGATAAGGCAAACAGCCACAGGTGATATCGTGAAGAGGAAGCACGTCGGTAAGCGACCTTATCGGCTCAAGCGTGTAACCGCTTGCCGTAGGTCTGACGCCTCTGACGAGGCAGTCCACCGACCATAGCTCCGCCACCGCTATCGAGAGTAGCTCAGGAGCGTTATACTCAAGGTCAGCCACGTCGGGATGATAAGTGCCGAAGCTGTCCAGCTCGTTCATCAGGGCAACTGCCCTTTGAAAAACCTCTCTTCCCGTCATTTGCTCACCTCCTCACGAAGTCTGCTCTCACGGATAAGCTCGTCCCTTCTTGCAACGTACCCGTCGGGGATTCTCTCAAGGTACTGCTCAAGGGTAATGTGACCCTCACGGAGCAGGCTCTCAAGTGTGGTAATGCTTGCCAGCTCACTCCAGTAGCTTGACATACCCGCCGTTACCGAGCAGGAGAATACGAAATCCGAGAACGCCTCAAGGTTGAGTGTCTCCCCCTTCAATACTCCCTCCTCACGCCATATCATCATACGGTAGCGGTCGTAGTAGTGGAGGATGTAGTCAAGCCATATCATCGCAAGTGACTCAACCGCCGTGTAAAGAGCGCGCTTCTGTACCTGCAAGGGTACTGCGGAGGACTCCTGAAGGGCAAGAATTGCCGAGGTATTGGTCGCTTCAACGTTACCAAGAGCCGCGTCGGTCGCGCCCATCAGCTCACGGGTCATGCTCATGGTCATATTGATGACGTCGAGGAAGCCCGACTGCATAGTACCGGGGTCAATGGTGGTAGCCACCGCATCCACGGGACCGTTGACGGCAATTGCCTCGCCCACGTCGTTGGTCCACTCGTCAATTACGTTTGCGTTGTAGACCACCTTTGAGAAGGAAACGTTGATCATATGCTTCATAACCATTGCAAACGCCTTGTTTATGTAGAGCTGATTTTCAATGATACCGCTCGCCGCAGCGGTTCCGTGATAGGAGTTCTTCGTTCTGTCCCAGTTCATAAGGACGAGCGGATAAAGGCTGAGCCTTGTGTCAATATCTCCCGTTATCACGCAATTCTTGGTGCTCTTGCGGTATCTCACCGTTCCGTTCTCTCGCCAGAGCTTTATGACGTAGCCCGTCTTGGTGTCCTCCAGCTCACGCTTGCCCTCGTCACCTGCTTCAAAGCGGTTGTCACTGTCGGGAGCGATTCTCTCGATATCACGCTCATCCACTCCCGAGCGCCTTGCCTCCTCTCTGAGACGGGATACAAGCTCTCGTCCCGAGATGATAATGTAGGGCTGGCTCTGTACGTCGGGAGTGTTAACGTCTCCGAAGAAGACGCTCGTCGCATCGAGCAGACGGGTACGAAAGTCGCCTCTGTAATCCTGGAAGGTCTTCTTTTCAGGGTCCCACCAGACGTAGAGGAACATATCTCCCGTCAGGGTCGCATCGGTAACACCGTCGTAAAGAAGGGTGGTGATATCGTCCTTCTCGAAGCGGTAGTTGAGGTAGGAGGAAAGACTTGAGCATACTCTGTCAAGCTCCTCTCTCACCTCTTGCTTGAAGATAGCGCCCACTCCCTCGGCGTCTATCTTGAGGCTTATTTTGGAGGACATTACGTTTGAAACGAGGTAGCTGATTACTCGCTTAAAGACGTTGAATACGGGTGTCGGAAGTCCTCCGCTCCTCACTCCGTGCCACTGGTCTCCTCGCCAGAAGCGTTCGTTTTCATCCACCGTCTCGTAGAATCCAAGCGCTCGGTTGTACTCTCTGCCCTTTTCAAGCAGGAGCCAATCCTCCGAAACGGTTATCTGTCGCTCACGCTCTCTTTTCATCGTTTACCTCCCTTGAGTGTCGGTAGCTGAGAATTTCCTCCCAGCCCTCCTTCTCTCTTTTCTTTTTACGCTCCCGCTCACCGAGGCGATATGCTCCTGCCACAGAAAGAGCGAAAAGCGTCGCGGCTAAAAATATTCCCGCAATGTCAAAAATCATATTATCACCTCCCAATCTGAGATGCCCAGACGTCATCAGCACCCCTCGATTTTCGACACCCGGATTATACCACTTTTGGTGGATGACTTACCACGGCTTAAGCCTGTCCCCGACCTGACATTGTATGACAGCAGACGGTGAATAGATTGTTATATGATTGATTTTTGAAAACCGCTCGCGGTTTTCTTCCTTAATGTTTCACAAAGTGAAACACATCATTTGACCGCAGGTCAAACATCATTCATCACTTGCGAAGCAAACATCATTTGACCGTATGTCAAACATCATTTCCCTTGCGTTTCTCTTGCCAATCGAAAAAATATATTGTATAATATAACAAGTCCTGCGATAATCCGACGGCAATAGCGTTTTATCCCGTGAGAAAAAGCAAAGGAGCGTTCACTATGGCTAAGATAATCTACAAGTCCAACGGCAAGCCCGAGAAGAAGCCGAGAATATACTTCACAAGTCACCCCGAGGATTTTTCAAGGCACTTCGGAAGGCT
The DNA here is from genome assembly GCA_017439965.1 of Clostridia bacterium. Lineage (GTDB taxonomy): Bacteria > Bacillota > Clostridia > Oscillospirales > SIG627 > RGIG6353. The sequence continues at coordinate 21,246 of JAFSID010000052.1, forward strand.
TTCCGAGGACGTTTATAAATCTCACGACGCGGTATTTTATTACACCGAAAATATGACCGAGCCACTCACCGAGGAAAACAAGACTCTTGACATCGGCCGTTGCAACCTCGTTATCGTGCCCGTGACCCTCAAGCTTCTCACCGAGGAAAACCGAGCGCTTTTCGAGGATATTCCGTATGCGAAAAGTCAGAACATTCCCGTTTTGCCCGTTATGATGGAATCGGGACTCGGAGTGTTATATAAAAAGGCGTTTGGCGAGAGTCAGTATCTCGACCCCTACTCCACCGACTCGACGGCTATCTCCTACAAGGAAAAGCTACGCAGATATCTTGACTCGGTGCTTATCGGACGGGAGCTTGCAGACCGTGTACGCAAGGCGTTTGACGCCTACGTTTTCTTAAGCTACCGCAAGATAGACCGCGCCTATGCAAATACTCTTATGCGCCTTATCCACTCAAACCCCGAGTGCCGTGATATCGCAATATGGTTTGACGAATTCTTAACCCCCGGCGAGAGTTTTCAGGAAAACATTGAGAATATGCTCACCGACTGCGACCTTTTCACCGTCCTCGTCACACCGAGAATACTTGAAAAGGTGCAAAACGACGAAGGACAGACGGTGGACAATTACGTCGTATCCACCGAGCTGCCTCTCGCACGCGAAAAGGGACGGGACATCCTTGCCGTTGAAATGGAAAAGACCGACAAGGGCGCTCTTCACTCCATTGAGATAGACTCCACCGTCACGGTTGACGGGGACTTTAAGGAGGCTTTTATAAGCTCCCTTTCGGAAATTGCCCTTGCCCAAAACGACTCCGACCCCGAGCACAATTTTCTCATCGGTCTTGCCTATCTTGAGGGAATCGACGTTGAGACTGACCGTGAAAAAGCAGTTGAGCTTATCACCTCCGCCGCTGAAAACGGACTTCCCGAGGCGATGGAAAAACTTTGCGGAATGTACGAAAACGGCGTCGGCGTAAGCCTTGACTACAACGAGTCACTCCGCTGGGCAAAAGCCCTTTACGGACATCACCTTGAAAAAAGCGGTCAGAAAAGCACCGACACTATAAAGGCGGCACAGTCGCTGGTTGCGGCGTATCATTACGCAGGCAAGCACGAGGAGGCACTCGGGCTGATTGAGGAATACTATCCCATCCACGAGGAGCTTTTTGCCGAGACCGCCCCCGAAATGCTTGAGGCAATCGAGCTTCTTGCCTACTCCTACGGCGCGGTCGGAGAGAAGGACAAGGCGCTCACCTACTCCAAGCGCTCCTACAAGCTTCACGTCAGAGCCTTCGGAAAGCAGAATATCGACACGCTCGTTGCCCTCTCCAATCTTGCGGCGGTATATAGCGAAAACGGAGCCTTTGACAAGGCGCTTCTCATCGACAAAAGGGTCTACGGTATGCGGCTTGACAATTTGGGCGAAAGGCATCCCGATACTCTCAACTCACTTGCAAATCTTGCCGCCACCTACGGACAGACGGGAGACGTCGGGAAAATGCGTGAGCTTTGCCAAAAGGCTCACACGCTTCTCTCGGAGGTGTCGGGAGAAAAGCATCCGCACACTCTGACGGTGCTCTCGAATTTAGCCACGGCGTACAAGCGCTGTAACAGACCCGAGGAGTCGCTTGATGCGTTTGAAAAAGCCTACCGCTTGAGACTTGAGGTACTCGGACGTGAGCATCCCGACGCCTATCACTCACTTCTCGCGCTTGAGAGTGAGTACGACGAAAGAAATATGCAGACCGAGAGAGCCGACCTGCTTCTGCCCTACAAGAAGGAGGAAAACGCAAGGCTTCTCATCCCTCTTGCCTACGCTCTTTATAAATCAGGCAGAGCCGAGGAGTCAATCGAGGTCTTTAAAAGTGCGCACCGTCTTATCTCGGAGGAAAAGGGCAAGGAGTCGGAGGATGCCATGACCCTTGTAAACGATATAGCCACGGCGTGCTTCGTTGCCGAAAAATACGAGGACGCACTGTGGCACTTTAATCGCGCCCACGATTTGAGGAAGAGGAGGCTTTCGGAGTCTCATCCCGATACTCTTATCTCCCTTGAGGGAATTTCCAACACCCAGCGTATGCTTGAGCATTATGACAAGGCGCTTGACGGCTACAAGAAGCTTATCAAGGCAGGCTTTGAATCGAAAACGCCCTTGATGTACACCGAGAATATTGCATATTGCTACAATATGACCGAGGATTACAAGACGGCGGCGGAATGGTACTCACGGCTTTATGAGATAAGCCGAGGAAGTGCCGAGGATGAGGAATGTGCCCTTCTCAATCAGGCTATAAACCTCAACGAATACGGCAGACGGATACCGCTTGTAAAGCCCATTCTCGACGGCGTGCGTATACTTAAGCGCCTTCGCGCAATGCAGGTGGAGGCTTACGGCGAGGAAAGTGACAAGGTCAACAAAACCGACGGCTACCTCGCAATACTCAGAAAAAACGTAAAGGATTTATCAAACAACTGACACTGTGATTACAGCAAAAAACGGTCTTGAAAAAGACCGTTTTTTGCTTTCTTAATAGAAAATTAATTATTTTTCCCTTGACAAATCCTGCAACGTATGGTAAAACATAAGTGTATTAATACAACTAATACAGTTGACACAGTTAAACAACGCACTAATGCACAGCTTATCTAAAATGACGAAGAGAAGCAAGCAGTACAAGGCATTCGACCGACGGAATACTGTACGTATTTCGAGGGAGAATAACGCAGTAATGCGTAGCTTATCTGAAGTCAAACAACGGAGGTGAAGTATTTTTGATATTATTGAATTACAAATCAGGTGTTCCAATATGGGAGCAAATACGCGACGGCTTCAAAAGGCAGATACTTGCCGACGTGCTGACGGCGGGCGACAAGCTACCGTCGGTCAGAGCCTTGGCGAGTGAGCTTGGCATCAACCCGAACACCATTCAGCGAGCCTACACCGAGCTTGAAACGGCGGGCTTCGTATACACGGTAGCGGGCAGAGGCTGCTTCGTTGCCGAGAAGAGCGAGGGCTCGCTCATAGCCGAGCAATCGGCAAGGCTTGAGGATTTTAAAAAGGCAGTCAAGGAGGCACTCGAATCGGGAATTGACAAAAAGAGGCTTCTGGAAATACTTGAAAAGGAGACCGAGGAATGATACAGATTAAAAACCTGACGAAAAGCTATTCAAACGGCGTCGTATCGCTTGACCGAGTAACGCTTGACATACCGAAGGGCTCGGTAGTCGGACTCATCGGCACCAACGGTGCGGGCAAATCCACCCTTCTCCGCATACTTTCGGGCATACTCCGAGAGGACGAGGGCGAGCTTACCGTTGAGGGCGAGAGCGTTTTTGAAAATATTGAGATTAAGAAGAAAATAAGCTTTATATCCGACGAGGGCTATTTACTCGGAGGCTTTACCCTTGAGGGAATGGCGGAGATTTACGCATCAATGCGTGAGAATTTCTCCTTTGAGACCTTCAAGAGCCTTTGCGAGTCTATGAAGCTTGACCCGAAAAGAAGGATATCCACCTTCTCAAAGGGTATGAAGAGACAGGGCGAGGTCATACTTGCACTCTCCTCGGGTACGGAATACTTATTCTTTGACGAGACCTTCGACGGACTCGACCCGATTGCAAGAGAGAACGCAAGGCGAATGATTGCCGAATGTGTAACCGACGGCAACGCAACCGTCATTTTGTCCTCCCACAACCTTTCGGAGATTGAGAGCATATGCGACTCCATTGCGCTTCTTGACCGAGGCAGGCTCATTTTCAAGAAGAGCGTGGAGGAGGCAATGAACGACACGCGCAAGTATCAGGCGGTGCTTGAGCGTGAGATTGACCTCGGACTCTTGGGCGAGGACTTTTTCAGACCGAGGCAGAGCGGAAAGCTTATCACCTTTATATCCTCACTTACCGACGGGGAGGTCGAGGCAAAATTCCGCGAGCTTTACCCCGACGTCTCAACGGTATATCTTGAAAGCGTGCCACTCACACTTGAGGAGATATTCTCACTTGAGGTCGAGCGTGCGCAGGCAAAGGAGGGACAGAAATGAAGAGCTTTAGCTTTAAAAGAGTGTGTACCGCAATAAAAAACAATTTCAGAATAAACCGCTCTGTGCCCATTCTCATATTCGTGCTGACCGCAATAGTTATGTTTCTTTCCATAACCCTTCCCGTTTCCTCTGCCGAGGACGGCTTCGTTTCAACGGCGGTTGACAGCGAGCGTTATATGTGGTACGTCAGTCGCATAAACGACTGCTGGGAAAACATCGTCGGTCTCAACGGTATTCAGGGAGTATGCGCCGCTGTTATCGCAATAGGCTCAGCAATGCTCTCGTCTATCACCCTGACCGCCTTTGCACGTGACAAGAAGGGCTGTGACTTCTGGAGCTCTCAGCCAATCACACGCCGTGAGCATCTGACGGCAAATCTCATTTCGGGATTTTTAAGCTTTGCCACGGCAATTATCCCCACCTGGTATTTATCCCTTGCAATAGGTCATATGTTCACCACCGTAAAGCCTATGACCCTTATGCAGATATTCTCCGAGCAGACACCCGTGCTCCTCTTCGTTCTGCTCTTCTATCTGTCGGTTGAAGCGGTATGCTTCCTTGCCGCTACCGTGACAGGCTCGGTTATGTCATCGCTGGTCGTTATGGCGACCCTGCTCGGCTATCCCGCGCTTATGACGATTGCCACGGGCGGTATATCGAACGACATTTTCGACACCCATCTGCTTGATATTTTAGAGCACAACTACACGGTGTTTGCCTACTCCTCCCCCGTACTCCGCTACTTCTTCAGCTTTACCGAGGCGTATCGCATCACGGCTTTTGACGTTATCCTTTACGCCGTGACCACGGTTATAATTATAGCCCTTCTCCTCTTTATCGTGAAGAAGCGCCGTCTTGAGCTTTCGCAGGAGGCAATCGTATTCCCCGTGCTTCGCTATCCGATTCAGTATCTCTGGAGCTTTCTGTTTACTCTGTTTTTCGCGTGTTTCCTCTATAACGTGATATGGTCTCCCGTATGGTTCTTCATCGGCGCGATAATCGGACTTCTCCTCTCGTTTATGGTGTTCAATATGATTTTTGAACGCTCGTTTACGGGACTCTTCAAGAAGCCTCTCCACCTCATCCTCTGCGGAGTTGCCTTCGCGGTGTTCGTTATAGTGCTCGTTGCCGACGTTTTCGGTATGTATAAGGCTCCGACTCCCGATTTTTCAAGAGCCGAAAGCTTCTCGCTCTACTATTACGAAAACGGAAATTACGAGGAGGGCGATGAGCCCTACTATTACGAATGGATAGACATCTGGTCGGGAGATGACGCCGAGCTTTCCGAACGTGACCGCGAAAAGCTTGAACGCCTCTGGAAAGCTCTCGCCGAAGCAGAGGGCAACGGCGTGATTGAGGTCGGTGAAAACGAAATGTGGTATAACGTTCACGTAACCGTCTTGTGCAAGAATGACCCGACCGCCTGGCGACAGTATACTAATATACGCTATATAAACGCGGAAATTTACGAGCTCCTGTCCTACTTCGAGCATAATTTCATAACCTATACGCCGGATAGCGAGAAGGAGGCAAGCTACGAGGAGAAATACCCGACCGTCACCGTTGAGCCTTATGACCCGAGCATTGATGCGGTTGAGGTAGTTCCCGAGGGGCCGTTCAGTGCTCCCGAGCCCGAGGAAATGGCAAAGGAGATTGCCAAGGAGGTGCTCTCGTCAGGCTCCCTCGGAATTATCGGAGGCGCCGACGGACCTACCGCAATTGTGGTTGATTAATTAATGAAAAAATGGCAGAGATTTCTCTGCCATTTTAATTTTATTAATAAAAGGGCACTTTTTGAAAAAAGTACCCTTAAACCCTCAAAAACTTTTGTGGCTTTAAAAATGAATTGCCCTGAGTGGCAATTCATTTTTAGGGTTATATATAGACCTAATTCAAAATCTACGTATGGCTATATATAGACCTAAGCCGTAAAATAGTTTTGGACCATATATAGTCCACGCAAAAGAAAAAACAGGTCTATATATAAACCTAACGCAAAAAAACAATTTAGGGCTATATATAGAC
>JAFSID010000053.1 GCA_017439965.1 Clostridia bacterium
AATGAAACGTTTACAGTGCTTTATCGCATATCACAGAAAGAATTTCACCGAAAACACCATTACTTTTCACGGACTTCGACACACCTTTGCCCACGAGCAGTACAACAAGTTTATCGAACAAGGATTTTCCGACTTTGTTGCACGCAAAAAAGTCTCGAAATTACTTGGGCATCACCGTGATGATGTAACGAGAATCTATCTGTCGGGCGGTGATGATGTATGACCAAAAAGAAAAATATTAAACCCGAAAGTAAGAATCCAAATGTAAACATCAAACGAAAGATCGGCGCCACTACATATATGGTGACAGCTCATTTCAATGATAAGCACAAAAACGATATTGCCACTAAAATCAAAAAGCAATTCTTGAAAAGTATGCAAAAGACTACGATTTCACACCTTACAAGTTTTATGTAGACGACGGCGTGAGTGGAACCACCTTTGAACGTGACGGATTTAAAGAAATGCTATCTGATGTCGATAATGGACTTGTGTCAACGGTTATTGTTAAGGATTTATCCCGTTTCGGTAGAGATCATATTATGGTCGGTTATTACACCGAAATGTATCTGCCCTCAAATAATGTGAGATTTATCGCTATCAACGACAATGTTGATACAGCGGATGAGCGAAGCAATGAATTTGCACCATTTACCAATGTCTTTAACGAATGGTATGCAAGAAGTGCAAGCAAGAAAATCAATGCTGTATTTAAGGCAAAAGGTGAATCGGGACAACGTTTAGGCTCTGCTATTCCGTATGGCTACAAGGCAAATCCTGACAATCCCAAAGAGATTATCATTGATGAAGAAGCAGCTAAAATAGTCAGATACATCTTTGAACTTTGTATGTGTGGTAAAGGACCCGGCAAAATTGCAAAGCAACTTACTGAAGAAGGCATTTCAACCCCTATGATGTATTTTAGAGAACATGGTATGCCCTGCAGAACAAAAGTCAATATGAGTAACGTATGGTGTAACAGAAGTGTTGCCGGTATACTCGAAAATATGACCTACATAGGACATACGGTGAATTTCCGTACTGCTACCGTCAACTACAAGACTCACAAAAAAGTTAGGCTTCCAAAAGACAAATGGATCATATTTGAGAATACGCACCCACCCATTATAGAAATATCTGCATGGGAAAAGGTACAAGAGCTCCGAAAGAATAAACGCCGTTACACCAAGTCAGGTAAAAAGAGCATTTTTGCGGGGCTTCTGGAATGTGCGGACTGTGGTGCAAAGCTGTATTTCTGTACTTCAAGAGCTCACAAAGAGGATCATGACTATTTTGTATGCTCTAACTACAAAGGTAATACTGGCATTTGCACAGTGCATTATATCCGTGAAAACGCAATCTATAACGTGGTTTTTGAACAGGTTCAGTTAATGCTGAGATACTTGCAATCCTTTGAAAGCGACTTTGTGAAAAGTCTTGTAGACAAATCCGCAAAGGATAAGAAAAAGGAAATCGCTTTACGAAGAAAGAAGCTCGAAGCAAACAAAGCAAGAATATCCGAGCTTGACGGAATTTTCAAAAGGATTTATGAAGACAACATCAGCGGCAAATTAAGCGATGAACGATTCTCAAAGCTGTCGGTAGATTATGAAAGAGAACAAAAGCAAATCATTGAAGACACAGTGGCACTTGAGAGCGAACTCAATCAGGAAGCCGAACAGGTCGACAATGTGGAGTATTTTCTAAGTATTGTCCGTCAGTACACAGAAATCAAGGAGCTTTCTGCAAGAGTGGTAAATGATTTAATTGACAAAATCAAAGTCCACGCAGTAGATAAGTCAAGCGGTCAGAGAGTACAGAAGATTGACATTTACTACACAGCTGTCGGTCTTATTGATGTGTCACAGCACATGCAAGAATTAGCTTGATTTTATTCAATAAACAATGAGGCGATACAACGAGCAAAAAGCCCATTGTATCGCCATTCTTTATATCTTCCTTATGTTCATTTAACAGAAGCCACACACTAAAAAATGCACAGCTCCGATCAGTTGCTACACGAATCCTTTTGCAATCAAACAAGTATGCAAAAATGAGCATGCATTTTTATCGAGGATAAAAAACACACACCTGTTTAATTGCAATATTCAATTCGTGTAGCGATATGAGTTTAGCATAATATTACAAAAATGTCAACAAAAACTTTCAATTAATATGTTTTGCAGGCTGTTTCAACAAAATCGATTTATTTGAAGTCCCTATAAAATTAAAACAAAAGCTATATAAGTAAAAGTTAGACTCACAAGCTTAAATAACAATGTAAATACATAATATCATACAAAAAAGCCTCCGACCAAGGTCGGAGGCAGATTTGAATATTTTTGCTTTAGCCGAGATAGGCGTGGGTACGAATATAATCAAGAATTACCGAAAAGCCTTCGGGAGAAATATGAATACCGTCGCCATTTGAATAAGAGGGCTTGAGGTAGCCCGTTTCATCAACGAGCACCGAGCAGGTATTCAAGAAATAGCATCCGTTTTCATTCGCAAGCTCGGCAATCCACGAGTTAGCGTTGTTTATCTTCTCCATAGAAATGGAGTTAACGTACTGATAGTCCGAGCATACGGGATAAATCGACTGCATTATAATAACTGTATCGGGAGATTTTTCCTTGATGGCTTTTATAAGGTCCTTATAGTATCCCGTGAACTGCTCCTTTGAGCAGGAGGAAACACCGTTAACACCGAGTGTCAGCACAACCATCTGAGGCTTTGTAACGTCAACTGCATCAGCAATCGTTTCCTCGTTGCCGTCGCCCATAACAACCTTTTCGGTCAGAAGATTCCACATTGCAAGAGTGCCAGAGCGAGGTGTCCAGACCTTATCAGTCTCCTTTCCTCCCGAAAGCACGCCGTAATACTTCATACCGTGAGTAGTAGAGTCACCGATAAAATATATATCGTCGATATACTCAACGCCTGCGTCGTCCGTTGAGCTTAACACAGCGTCGGGATACATTGAGATAAGCTCCTCCTGAGAGTAAACGGGCTTGGGAGCATCCTCCTTAATCTCGGGAATTTCCTCAGCCACGGGAGGAAGCTCGGGCTCCTCGGGGACTTCGGGCTCGACGGGAGTGTCGGATACGTCAGGAGTATCGGGCGTTACCGTCTCCCCTTCCGACGCCTCGGGCAATTCGGGAAGGTCGTTATTATCGGGATTCCTGAATCTTACAAACCTTACTACCACAACCGCCGCAAGCACGATAACCAACGCCAAAAGGATAAGTGCAAGCACGGCGGTCGGTCTTAATCTTCTTTTTCTGTTCATATCTTTTCTCCTCTGTCAATTGTTACAACCGTAAAATAGCTTGTTGAAAGCGTTTTTATTTCACTCTCAATCGTCCTCTTGATTTCCTCATCGTGCATTTTACACTCAAATGGCACAAGGACGTCAAAAATCAAATTCGTATGTGTATCCCCCGGTACGATTCTGAAATCGTGAATGGTGAAGCTTGAGTCAATACCTTCGATAATTTTTTCGGTACTGTTTTTTAAAGAAATCACGTTTTCGTCGTCGGTCACAATAGGGTCAAGATGAATGGTGCAATGCACTCCGAATTTATCAAATATCCCCTTTTCTACGTTATCAACGGCATCGTGCGTCGTGAAAATATCCTTTTTACCGTCAACCTCTGCGTGAAGAGTTGCAAAGCATCTGCCCGGTCCGTAGTTATGTATAAACATATCGTGAATACCGACAATCTCCTCGGAGGACATTGCGTAATCGTGAATTTGTTTAATAAGCTCAATATCAGGCTCCGTACCCAAAATATGATTTTTAGTTTCGTTAAGAATCTTCAATGCATTTATGAGCAGGAACACCGAAACGAGTACACCGACGTAGCCGTCGAGATTGAGGCTGGTGAACCGAGAAATAACGGCTGACACAAGCACCGCGCCCGTCGAAAGTGCGTCGGACAGGCTGTCGGCGGCATTGGCTTCAACAACGCAGGAATCAATCTTTTTCGTCACGAACTTATATAAAAAGGCAAGCCATATCTTCACAAGCACGGTTATGAAAAGAATTATTAAAACGGGTACCGTAAAATGCGCTTCAACGGGATTTACGATTTTGTTCAAGGACTCCTTCATCAAGTCAATTCCGATAAGAATCAGAAAGAAGGACAAAAGCATTGAAACGATATATTCAATTCTTGCGTGACCGAACGGATGCTTTTTATCGGCAGGCTTTGAAGCAATTTTAAAAGCCGCAATTGATACGATTGACGTAACCGAGTCTGACAGATTATTGATAGCATCGGCGCGGATGGATACACTGCTCGTAATAAATCCGATAACGAGCTTTATGGCGGCAAGTATAAAATTAAACACAATTCCGACAACGCCTGCAAAGTTTCCGTACTTTTCACGCATTGTATTGTCGGTATCGTGTTCCCTTCTCTTTACAAACAAGTCAATTAACGTCTGGTACAAGCTATCACTCCTTTAACTATATTTTATATCAAACGCTTCTCAAAGTCAATCAGTTTATCAAACAAATTCCAAAATTAAGAAACAGTAAATTAATCACTACGTCGTCAATATCACATACACCGAGAAAAAGCACGTATTGTATAATCTCACAAGCTGTAATCAATGCAGAGACCGAGAAAAATATCTCTCTCCTATTTCGCTCCTTAAAGCTCCACCGTGTAATAACACCAAGCAATAAAAACGGAATGGAATTACCTATAAGATTAGTTATTGCCCAATAAGAGTCGATATATTTCAAGCACTTCTTGATTGTATAAAACGGCAGGAGATTTACGTTGTCAAAGCCCGTATCTCTCCAAAAACGCAACGTGATGAATCTTTCAAAGGGATTTTCCCACACCTTAAAAATGACAAGAAGCATTAACAAGCACAAATATATTACAAAAACACGTTTTTTCACACGCCATCACCCATATTAAGTTTATGACGTGACGGTGAGTATATGATAAAGGCAGCCTTTCGGCTGCCTTTTGTAATTATTCGGTTACTTCAGTGTTTTCTTCAACGGGAGCCTCGTCCTCAACGGGAGCTTCTTCAGCGGGAGCCTCATCCTCAACGGGAGTCTCGGTCTCGTCTGTGTTAAGCTCTATCTCAACCTCGGGAGCCTCAGGCTGTACAGCCTTACCGTTAGCAAGAACGAAATCCATTACGGAATCCCAGATAAGACTTCTCCAGATGGATTCCTCACCGTACATATTGACAAACTCAGTAGGAGTGGTCATATATTCGGCTGCGATATTCTCAAGATAAACGTCGTAATGCTCCTTGGTGAGACTGTCGATAATTCCCTCGTTATTTGCAATAGCGAAGAAGATAAGCTCCATCTCAACGGTGGAGGTAGCATAGTCCTCAGCGTACTTCTTAAACTCTTCAACCGAGCTTCCTGCGGTCTGTGTAATAAAGGTTTCAAAGTCCTGATTGTACTGCTCTGCAAGAGCGTAATACTGACCTACAAACTCGTTGTAGTACTTGTCATACTCAGACTTGGGAAGGTCAAGAATTTCAACGTTAGGATAAATGTTAGCAAAAGCCTCGTTCTTCTGGGTTACAACTGCGGAGGACTTATTCTGCTGAACGAGCTTCTCAGTTGTAGCGGTGTAGTATTCCTCAACCGTCTTATACTCGGTCTTTTCAGCAATAAAGGAATCGGAAAGAGTGGGATAAGAAATGCTCTGAATCTTATTGAGAGTAATGTCAAACTGTGCAAGCTTGCCGTCAAGCTCGGGTACGCCGTAATCAGCGGGGAAGGTTACGTCAATAGTAAATACTTCGCCAAAGGTATGACCGATAATTCCCTCTTCGAAGCCGGGGATAAATCCGCCTTCGCCGAGAACTAAATCTGTACCCTTTGCCTCACCGCCTTCAAATGCTTCACCGTCAATAAAGCCCTTGAAGTCGATGTTAACGGAGTCGCCCTTTGCAGCAGGTCTGTCGGTAACGTCGGTGTAAATTGCATTTTCCTCAAGAAGAGACTGAATTTCGTACTGAACGTCCTCGTCAGTTACCTCGTTGTTAACCTCGGTATAGGATACACCAATGTAATCCTCTCTTGCAATGTCGATGTACTTGGAAAGGTCATACTGATAAGGAACGTCCCAAAGCTTCTTTATAGAATTTTCAGGGAGGTCGCTGTCAGCATCCTTACAAGAAACGAGTACGCAAGTAAAAATGAGTAATGTCGCAAGTAATAAAGCAATTTTTTTCATAATTATTTACCTCTTTTATTTTTTTACTTTAAGTAAAAATTATTAACTTTTAGTATTATAACACATATTCTCAAAAAATGGAATACTTTTTTGAAATGTTATTAAGAAATTAACAGTTTACTCAAATTCTGGTAGAAAGCTTATCGGAATATTCACGTCTGAACTCTTCAAAGGTGCCCTCGTCAAGATGACGGCGGATAACCTCCATAAGATTATTGTAAAAATACAAATTGTGAGTTACGGCAAGTCTGAAGCCAAGCATTTCACCTGCTTTAAGCAGATGGCGTATATAACCGCGTGAATAGGCTTTGCACACGGGACAGTCACACTTCGGATCGATTGGAGAAGAATCGCGCTCGTATTTCTTGTTATTAAGATTTATAACTCCGTCCCAGGTGCAAAGGTGTCCGTGACGGGCGTTACGGCTGGGCATTACGCAATCGAAGAAATCAATTCCCCTTGCAACGCCTTCAATAATGTTTGAGCAGGTGCCAACCCCCATAAGATATCTCGGCTTATCCTCTGGCATATAAGGCTCAACGGCATCAATTATACGGTACATATCCTCGGTAGCCTCGCCGACCGCAAGACCGCCGATAGCGTACCCGTCAAGGTCAAGCTCGCGGATCTGCTTCATATGCTCAATGCGGAGATCCTCATAGGTGCTTCCCTGATTAATACCGAAAAGCATTTGATTTTTGTTGATAGTGCGCTCAAGTGAATTGAGACGCTCCATTTCCCTTTTACATCTTACAAGCCATCTGTAAGTACGCTCGCAGGATTTCTTTGCATAATCGTATTCTGCGGGATTTTCTACACATTCATCGAAAGCCATTGCAATGGTTGACGCAATGTTCGACTGAATTTGCATACTTTCCTCGGGTCCCATAAATATACGCTTGCCGTCAATATGGCTTGAAAAGGTAACACCCTCCTCGGTAATCTTACGGAGACCTGCAAGCGAGAAAACCTGAAATCCTCCGCTATCCGTCAGAACGGGCTTATTCCAATTAAAGAACTTATGAATACCGCCCATTTCGTAAATTACGTCATCACCGGGACGGACGTGCAAATGATAGGTGTTGGAAAGCTCAACCTGACATTTTATTTTCTGTAAGTCCTCGGTTGAAACGCCTCCCTTTATTGCGGCACTCGTGCCGACGTTCATAAAGACGGGAGTTTCAATCACACCGTGTACGGTTGTAAATCTGCCACGTCGCGCTCTGTTTTCTTTTTTTATAAGCTCAAACATTTTTCCTCTTTTAAGTTCTCAAGAACATTTTTTCTATTTGTGTTTTGGTATATTTAACGATTATCGGGCGACCGTGAGGGCAGCAGAATACGTTTTCAAGCTCGGAAATTTTACGAAGCAAATATCTGTAAGATGCTTCGCTGTCGGGTATTCCGCCCTTGACGGCAGCACGGCAAGCCGCAGTGAAAAGAGCCTTGTCGAAAAAGCTGTCACGGGTATCCTTTGCACGCTTTCCTGCGATTATATCGGTAAGCATACCGACGAATATCTCTTCAACGGTGGCGGTGCTTAAATCTGAAAACTCGGTGGGAATACCTCTTATGGCAATAGTTCTAACACCAAATTCGGAATAATCAAATCCGATTTCGGAAAGCTCGTCAAGTGACGATATAGCCACATCAAATTCCTCGGATGAAAGCGATACGATTATCGAATCAATAAGCATCTGCGTACCGCCGTCGGATTTCTTTTTCTTAAGCTCCTCGTAAAGTATACGCTCGTGAGCGGCGTGCTTATCAATTATATACATATTGGAATCGTATTCAGCGATAATGTAGGTGTCAAATACGTTTCCGCAATACTTTAAATCAAGCTCTTTTTTGTCGGATACTACTTGTGTTGCAGCTTCTTCTCTTTGAGACGTAACGGTATCAGCAATAGTAACTGCGAAGCTCGAAAGCACCGAATCGTCAGTTGTTTTAGTATCTTCGACCTTTTGCTCTTTACCGCTGTCTGCAAAACTCAACGCCGTTTTTGACTCAGACGGCTCTGTCTCGTTTTTAAACACCGGAGGCTTTACGGGTGTAGCCGACGCAAAGCTGAACGAAGCTCCGCCGACGGAAGTGTTCTTTTCCGCAACAATCGGTTTAAACTCAACCTGCTCCTTCTTTACGTCAACCTTTTCAGGCGTAAAGTGTAAAAGCTCTGTTTGCTTCTTCCCGATAGCGCTTGTATCTATATCGGCGCTTATGGGATTTTTGATAGCCTCAATGGCGTCACGAACGGTAAAATATACCGCCTGTCTTACCATTGCTTCATCAACGAATCTTACCTCAAGCTTAGACGGATGCACGTTAACGTCAACGAGGTACGGGTCAAGCTCAACAAAAAGCACGCAAGCAGGATAACGCTCGTTGAAGATATAAGTTTTGTACGCATCCTCAAGCGCAAACGCAGTGCTTCTCGTTCTTACGAAGCGTCCGTTAACAAAGAAAATCTGGAAGCTTCTGTTTACGCGTGAATGCTCGGGCAACGATATAAATCCGTGAACGCGAATCTTTTCGTGAGTTTTATCAACGGGAATCAGCGACTCGGAAAACTCTTTGCCGAAAACAGAATATATAGCCGATTTTAAGTCACCGTTACCAACGGTCGAAAAGCGTGTCTTTGAATCGGATATAAACTTAAATGAAATCTGCGGATTTGAAATTGCAATTCTTTCAATGTACTGAGAAATATAAGCGGTTTCGGTTTGGTCCTTCTTCAAGAATTTTCGTCTTGCGGGAACGTTGAAGAAGATATCACGAACGGTTATGGTAGTACCGTCGGGACAGCCGACCTCATCAAAGGATACCTCCTTCTCGCCTTCCATAACCATGCACGTTCCAAATTCGTTACTTTGAGTCTTGGAGATTATTTGAAATCTTGACACGGATGAAATTGCCGCAAGCGCTTCTCCTCTGAAGCCGAGAGTTTTTATTCCGTCAAGGTCAGACGGATTTGATATTTTACTCGTCGCATGACGAAGCACCGACAGTCGAACGTCTTCAGGCTCCATTCCCTTACCGTTGTCGGTAATGCGAATGAGTGTAGAACCACCGTTTTTAATCTCAACGGTAATACTGTCAGCTCCTGCGTCTATTGAATTTTCAAGCAGCTCCTTAACTACCGAAGCGGGTCTGTCAACGACCTCGCCCGCGGCAATAAGGTTAGCCGTTTGCTTATCAAGTACGTTTATAATTGGCATTTTTACCTCTTATTTGTTATTTGCAATCTTTACAAGCTCATAAAGCTCCGTCATACACTCATAAGGAGTTAATGCATTTACGTCGATATTCTTGAGTCTGTCAACGAGCAGTCCGTTTGAAACGTCATCAAGAGAAATATTATCAAGCTCCTCAACCTCAATCTCAGACTGCTTCGACTGAGCGTCGAGCTGAATCTGAGTTTTGTTAAGCTGAGCAAGGTTTGCTTTGGCGCGTTTAATAACCTCGCCAGGTATTCCTGCAAGCTGAGCCACCTCAATACCGTAGCTGTCATCAGCCGAGCCTCGAAGAATTTTACGAAGGAATACAACGGTATCCTGCTTCTTCTTTGCTGCTATATTGTAATTCTTGACACCGTCAACCTTACCCTCCATAGAGGAAAGCTCGTGGTAATGAGTTGCAAAAAGCGTCTTAGCGCCAATCTTCTTACCTGCTGTATACTCGAGCACCGCTTTAGCTATACTCATACCGTCAAACGTGCTTGTGCCTCTTCCGATTTCATCGTAAAGAATAAGACTCTTTGCGGTAGCGTTTTCAAGGATATACGCCGTCTCGGTCATTTCAAGCATAAAGGTTGATTGACCTGATGCAAGGTCATCACTTGCTCCGACTCTTGTAAATATTTTATCTACGATACCTATTCTTGCGCTCTTTGCGGGAACAAAGCTACCAGCTTGAGCCATTATCACGATAAGTGCGAGCTGACGCATATACGTGGATTTACCTGCCATATTAGGACCTGTGATAAGCATTACACGGTTATCACGGTTGTCCATATGCACGTCATTGGGTACAAAGAAGGTATCAATATACTTTTCAACAACGGGATGACGGGAATCAATTATATCAATAACGTCTGAGTTATCAACCTCGGGACATACGTAATTATTTGAGCAAGCAACGTCGGCAAGAGATGCAAACACGTCAAGATTCGCAATTATTGCCGAGCAATTTCTTACAAGCTCTTCGTTTTGAGCAACGTATTTTGCGATTTCCGTAAATATGCTGTACTCAAGGGCTGTGATTCTTTCGCGTGCGCCGAGTATCTTCGACTCCATATCCTTAAGCTCGCTCGTTATATAACGCTCGCCGTTTACGAGCGTTTGCTTTCTGATATATCTGTCAGGAACAAGAGAGGTCTGCATTTTTGAAACCTCTATGTAATAACCAAAAACCTTGTTGTAGCTTATCTTAAGATTCTTTATACCCGTAAGCTCTTTCTCGGTTGCTTCAATCGACGATATATAGCTTGCGCCGTCACGGATTATAGTGTTAAGCTCGTCAACGTCAGCATTAAAGCCCTCTTTAATCATTCCGCCGTCACGCACAGAAAACGGAGGCTGGTCAACTATTGCGCTGTTGATATAATCAACCAGTGACTTAACTTGACTCATAGCTTCATCTGTACACATATCGCAAATTTTTTTCAAAATATCCGATTCTGATGGGACGATTATTTCAACAAGCTGTAAGAGTGCGCGAAGAGTGTTCTCAACAGCCTTTAAGTCCTTAGCGTTTGGATTTGAATAAATAATTTTAGTCAGCAAGCGTTCAAGGTCCTGAGTTTCGGCAATAATATCCCTAACGCCGTCACGCATATTCGGATTATTTACAAAATCAGCTACCGCAAGCTGACGCGAGCGTATCTGATTAGGGTTAAGCAAAGGCTTTTCGAGAAAGCTTCTGAGCAAACGTGCGCCGACAGACGATTTTGTTCTGTCAAGAATGCCGAGAAGTGAGCCTTTTTTATCACCTGTACGCATTTTCTGGGTAATTTCAAGACTCCTACGGCTTGACGCATCGAGTGCCAGATAGCTGTTTTCGTTATAGACTCTCAAATCCTTGATTTGAATTTGTTCCTTCTTTTGCGTGTTGATAAGATAAGCAATAAGAAACGCTACCGACTTATCGAGTACGCGAAAATCGTATACGGAAAGAACAGTTTGACAGATTTGATGTTTTGAGAAAATCAGGCTTTCATCAAGTGTCGAGAACAAGTCAAGCTCTGTATCGTTAACAAGACATTTCAGTGAGGTCTTTGCAAAATTAATAACCGACGTGCTTTCGGTCGGAACTCGATTAACAATAATCTCGGTAGGCATAAAAGCCGCAAGCTCGTTTATCAAATGAGAGTTGGTCTCATCGGCCGACATATTTCTGCAAAACGTTGAATATATACAGCCAGTTGCAATATCGCAGAAGGATATAGCTGCATCGCCGTCAGAAAATACGATTGAGCACAGATAGTTACTGTTATCACCGCTCATCATATCGCCGTCGGTAAGAGTACCCGGAGTTATAATGCGTACAACCTCACGTTTAACGATTCCTTTAACCTCGGCAGGATTCTCCATTTGCTCGCAAATGGCAACCTTATATCCTTTTTCAACAAGCTTTTTAATATACGGGTCACAGCTGTGAAACGGAATACCGCACATAGGCGCTCTCTCAGCTTCACCGCAGTCTCTACCCGTCAAGGCGATATCAAGCGCCTTTGACGCCGCCTTAGCGTCGTCAAAAAACATCTCATAGAAATCACCGAGTCTGTACATGAGAATAAAATCGCTGTATTGCTTTTTTATCTCAAAGTACTGTTCCATCATCGGAGTCATTTACAAATCCTCGTCTTTCGGATAATTTTTAGTGACAGTGACCGCAGGTTGCACACTTTGAAGGAGTGCATCCCGTATCACCGTTCATGGTGTTAAGGATAATAGTGTTCACACTTTCAAGAAGATTTGAAAGTGCTTCGTGAGCCTCATTATACTCTATCATATCGGGGTTTGAAAAGATGTCCTGATATATTTTGTTAAGCTTGTCAGTACAGCTTGCCTTCTTCTCCTCATCGGTGCCCTGCGCCTCAATAACGTCAAGACGAAGCTTTTCCATATTGTAAGCCTCAATAAGAGCGGTCAAATCCTCGTTTGCTTCAAATTTGGACTTTGCAAAAATATATCTTTTAAAAATATCGGTTTCACTGAGTGCACGTCCGAGTGCCTCTGCCTGTTCGTTTACGTTCATTGTTATATCTCCTTTAATCTTTTATATACTCACCGTAGATTGTATATGCCTGTGCATCGGTTACACGCACAGTCGCAACATCTCCGGGTGAAAACTTAGGTGTATTGGCTTTTGAAAAATGAATAAGCTTTCCGTCGTGGCATCTGCCTGCCCATACGTTAGGATCGTTCTTGCTGTCCCCCTCAATCATAACCTCAAAAACCTTACCGTTAAGCTCGGAATTTCTTGAGGCTGATATTGACTGTTGAAGCGCAAGTAAGCGTCCCATTCTGTCCTTCTTGGTTTCCTCATCGATCTGTTCATCCATCTCAGCGGCTCTCGTGCCTACACGCTTTGAATAAATAAATGAGAACACAGAATCGAATCTGATTCTTTCAAGAGCGGAAAGAGTGTCACAAAAGTCTTCCTCTGTCTCTCCGGGAAAGCCCACTATAATATCGGTCGTAAAGGTTATATCGGGTATAACCCTTCTTGCATAATCACATAATTCAAAGAATGCTTCTCTGTTATATTTTCTATTCATTAAAGCAAGAATTCTGTCACTTCCCGACTGCAACGGCAAATGGAAATGATGCTCAAGCTTACGGCTTTGAGATATAAAATCAAAAAGCTCGTGAGTTGCGTCCTTGGGGTTGGAGGTCATAAACCTCAGCACGAAATCAACAGGTATTTCCTCAATCATTTTTAAAAGCTCTACAAAGCTAAGCTGAGGCTCAAGGTCCTTGCCGTACGAGTTTACGTTTTGTCCCAAGAGTGTTATGTCACGGTACCCACTGTTCAAAAGCTCCCGTATCTCAGAGAGTATAGCGTTCGGGCATCTGCTTCTTTCTCTTCCTCTGACGTATGGAACAACGCAATAGGAACAAAAATTATTACAGCCGTACATAATAGAAACCCACGCCTTATTTGAATGAGCTCTTACAACGGGAACGTTTTCCTGAAACTCGCCCGGGTTATCCTCGAAGGACTCAACGCAAAACAGCCTTTTGTCACTCGACAAGGCTTTTAAGAGAATTGACAGAAAATCAAAAATTTTATTTGTACCGAACACAAAATCAACGTAAGGATATCTGTGCTTGATGTCACCCGTTCTGTGCTCCTGCTGTACCATGCATCCGCAAACACCTATAAGGAGTCTTGGGTTCTTTTCTTTGATATGCTTAAGCTGACCCGTATTTGAAAGCGCCTTTAATTCGGCGTGCTCTCTTACAGCGCAGGTGTTAACAAGAATAAGGTCGGCAAGCTGTTTGTCATCCGTAGGAGTATAACCAACCGAGCAAGCCATACCGAGAAGCTTTTCACTGTCCGCTTCATTCTGCTGACATCCGTAGGTTTCAACGTAAACAAGAGGAGCTTTATCGGGAAACACCAGCTTAAGCTTTTGATTTACGGAATTTATAATATTACTGTTTTTTTCTAAAAAATTAATCATTGCCATCTCTTTCAATAATCGAAAATACTGCCTCCTTGGCGAGAATCAAGCCCATAACCGACGGTACGAAGGAAACACTGCCAACGCATCTTTTACCGTTATCGTCAACGTCAACAGAATAAAGCTGTGCAGGTGGCTCCTTGGAATAAACTACCTTATGAGACGGGATTTGCATATCCTTTAATCGCTTTCTTAATATCTTTGCAATCGGACAAACGGAGGTAGAATAAATATCCGAAACCTCAAAGCGCGTAGGGTCAAGCTTATTCCCTGCACTAAGTGCTGAAATAATACTTATATTAAGCCGATTTGCCTCAGCTATGAGAAATACCTTTGAATCCATTGAATCAATTGCATCAACAATAAAATCATACTCGGCAAGCGGTATTCTTTCAGCTGTGTTATTGTCATAAAAGAAATCGTAAACGTCAACGCGTGCGTCGGGGTTGATATCGAGAATACGCTCTTTTGCAACCTCAGTCTTCTTCTTACCGACGGTAGACGTCAGAGCAAAAAGCTGTCTGTTTATATTTGTTTCGCATACGGTATCCGCATCGCATATTCCTATACGGGATATTCCCATACGAGACAAAGCCTCGATAGTATACGAACCAACACCGCCTGCGCCGAAAACTATGACGGACGACGATTTGAGTCTTGTCATGGAAAGGTCTCCAAGCAGCATTTTTGTTCTCGTTAGCTTGTTATCCACATACTCACCCCATAATATCACTATTATATTATTTTACTATTATTTAAATAAAAAGTCAATAACAAAGATATATAAAGAGGAATATTTTTCAAAAATCAGTATTCTAAGTTGACATAAACCAAAAAATATGATACAATACGATAGAATATGAAAAAAGGAGTACAATATTGATATCAGCTTTGAAAGACTTATATCTTTTTTTATAAGCAAACTTAAATTTGTATTAGTGCTTTCTGTTGTTGTTACAATAGGAACCTACTTGATATGCGACAACTTTATAACCAAAAAGTACACTTCGTCATCAGCTCTTATGATTTCGATGAACCTTGACGCTAATCAAACGTCCAGCAACGAGTTAAACGTTACAAAAAACCTCGTTGAAAACTATATGAGAACCTTGTATACCACAAATTTCTTTACGTTTGCGGCGTCTGACATAAACGAGGCTCTCGGTACCAATTATACTCCCAAGGAAATAAAGGATAACACGGTAATCAGAACAGATTCTCAAAAGGTCAGTGCGGATTTTAATATTGATTACACAAGTGAAGACCCAGCACTTTCACAAAAAATCTTAACTATCATAACAGCAAAGGCGATTGCATATATTGATGATTTTGAATATACAAACAAAATTGCAATAATAGAGAATCCCACCTACGCCTCTGCCCCCTCCTCTCCCCGCTTGAGAATTGTTACTGTGTACGCATTTTTAGTCACCTTTATCGTTTCTATGGCAGTCTTTTTCTTTGTTGAAATTTTTGACAACAGAATCAAGAACGTTCAGGACATTTCAACAGAATATAATCTTAGTATCATAGGTGTTATCCCTGATTACGCCCCGACAAAGAACGTAAAACGCAAAAAGAACCGTTCGTATGAGGATTCATATTCAAAGGCTGAAAAGGAGGAGCAAAATGATTAGTAACGCTAACAATACCGACTCAATACAGTTTATAATCGACCCGTCCGCTCCTTCAAACGTATCTTTTGCAATCAAGGAAGCGCTTAAAACTATAAGAGCAAATATCGTCCTTTCTATGCAAGGAGACGGCTGTAAAAAAATAGTTATCACAAGCTCCATCCCCGGTGAGGGTAAAACTACCTCATCAATCAACATAGCAATTGCACTTTCTATGATTGACAAAAAAGTTTTGCTCGTTGATACAGACTTAAGAAAAAGAAGGGTCGGAAGACTTGTAAAGCTCCAGCACAATAAAGGGCTTACGGATGTCATCAGAGGTGACTGTACCTTTGAAGAGGTTGTAAATACTACAAAATACGAGAATTTAAATATTCTCTCAGCGGGCTCGTCAGTCGTCAATCCCTCTGAGGTTATAGCAAGCAAGCAGACCGAACAGTTTTTCGAATCAATCAGCGATAAATACGACTATATTTTATTTGACGCTCCTCCCATCAACATTGTATCCGATGCCCTCCCCTTGATTAAATCAAGTGACGGAGTTCTGTTTGTTGCCAGAGAAATGCTGACAACTCACCGCGAAATCAAAAAGGCTCTTACCGCACTGTCTATGATTGATGCAAACATCATCGGCGTTGTATATATCGGAAGTGATTCTACTCAGCCGTACTATCATTCCAGATACGGCAAATACGGTTACGGTTACGGAAAATACGGTAGATACGGCAAGTATGGAAAATATGGAAAATATGATTCATACGGAGCCAAATATTACGGCTACAACGATGACGACAACAATAATTAACAAAAACGCTGAACGGAAAATCCGTTCAGCGTTTTTTTATAACGTAAGCTTTCAAAGGTGAGCGTTAATTACTTATAATACTTATTTACGCCTTTGAGATATTCAACCATTTGCAAGCACCAGTCGGTTTGAATGATATCAAAGCCCTTATCAACGAGCCATCCCCATCCCTTGTCAGGGTCGCCAATTAGTGATATATCGTCGTTATGTCCCGCCGCTATAACTGCACGGTAATCATAAACTATAGAATTAGCCCAGGCAAGCTTGCCGTCGCGGTGAAGCATTTCGATATATTCATCCTGACAAAGCTCGGAGTCCTCAGTGGTAAAGCAAAGCTCAGCGCCAACGTAATTAACCTTCGACTTCATAAGAAGCTCGTGAGTGCCGTTGGATACGTTATACATCAGCGGCATAAACATAATATCGGGAGCATAGTCTTCCATTATATCAAAAACCGCTTTAGATGGCATACTCTTAACGATAACCTGCTCTGCAATGTTATGACGTCTGATTGCATCGCTGATTTCACGGGGATTATCCCAAAACTTATCAGCATTAATGAAGCATCTGCCCTTGAAGGTTTCAAAAACCTCATCCAAAGTACACAAGCCGTGCTCAGTGGGAGTATTATCAAGATTCACAAAGCGAAGCTCCTTTACCTTTTCAAAAGTCATTTCGGGAATAGGCTTCCCCTCATGACAAAGATGCATTCTTTCACACCCGGGGTGGAACATTACAAGCTTTCCATCAAGTGTTTTAGAAATATCAATTTCAATCATATCAGCCCCGGAGCGAAGCGCGAGCTCATAAGAAGCCAAAGTATTACACGGAATATTACCACCGCAAATACCTCTGTGCGCAACCAATACGATATGCTCAGAGGCAAGCTGTTTTATATCAAAATTCATATAAATACCTCCGAAAATGGCTACGCTTCATTTGAAGCGTAGCCATTTTTTCAATTAATATCTGAACTTCTTATCTCTTGCAACGTAAGAGGTGTGAAGGTCATGGTGAGCCTTGTGTCCACCAAATCCGTCATAGTACTCCTCGTAGAGAGCCTTAACAACGGGAGATTCGTGAGATTTACGAATCTTCATAGCTACGTCCTGATCATAAAGCGCCTTAGCACGAACTGCCTTGAGATCAATAGTATCACGAACACTCTGAGGCTGGATGGGCTGACCGCCGCCGTTTACACATCCGCCGGGACATCCCATAATTTCAACGAATGTCCAATCTGCCTCGCCGTTCTTAATCTTTTCCATAACCTCGCGTGCAGCCTTAGTACCGCTTGCAACGGCAACCTTGATTTCAAGATTACCGGGAAGTGTATAGGTAGCCTCCTTGAGACCTGCGGTTCCGCGAACCTCTTCAAACTCAACGCGAGTATTTTCAACTCCGTTAGCACCCGCCATCCAATCAGCAGCAGTACGGAGAGCAGCCTCCATAACACCACCTGTAGCACCGAAGATAACAGCAGCACCTGTGCTTTCACCGAGCGGATTGTCAAACTGTTCATCGGGAAGTGAAGTAAACTTAATACCTGCACGGTCAATCATTCTGCCAAGCTCACGGGTAGTGAGAGCAATATCAACGTCGGGTACACCTGCAGCACTCTGATCGGGTCTGCCGATTTCGTACTTCTTTGCAGTACAAGGCATAATGGATACAACAACGATATCCTTGGGATCAATACCCGCCTTCTGAGCATAGTAGGTCTTGATGATAGCACCTGCCATCTGCTGAGGAGACTTACAAGTGGAAAGGTTATCAAGAAGTGCAGGATAATAGTTCTCTGCAAATCTTACCCATCCGGGTGAGCAAGAGGTAATCATAGGAAGAGTACCCTTGTTCTGAAGTCTCTGAACAAGCTCATTTGCTTCTTCAACGATAGTAACGTCGGCTGCAAAGTTGGTATCAAATACCTTATCAAAGCCGAGTCTGCGAAGAGCGGCAACCATCTTGCCCTCTACGTTAGTGCCAATGGGCATACCGAAGCACTCACCGAGAGTTGCACGAACGGAAGGAGCAGTCTGAACTACTACGTGCTTTGTAGAATCAGCAAGAGCAGCCCAAGCCTTGTCTGTGTCATCCTTTTCGGTAAGAGCACCGGTGGGACATACCGCAGTACACTGACCGCAGGAGATACAAGGAGTGTTGTCAAGCTTCATATTGAAGGGGTTACCGATGTTAGTGTCGATACCTCTGTCGTTTGCACCAATGATATTGAGTGCCTGCTCGTTACATACAGCAACACAACGACGGCAAAGGATACACTTGTTGTTATCTCTTACGAGATGAGCCGCAGACTCATCAATCTCAAACTGAGGATTGTAGCCGGAGAATGCATTCTCATCAACTCCGTAATCGCGGCAAAGCTTCTGAAGCTCACAGGTGGTAGAACGCTTACAAGACAAGCATTCCTTGTTATGAGTAGAAAGCAAAAGCTCGAGAGTAGTCTTTCTTGCCTTCTGGATTTTTTCGGTATTGGTCTGAACCTCCATACCCTCTGCAGCGGGATAAACGCACGCGGTAACGAGACCTCTTGCACCGGTTGCTTCAACAACACAGATACGGCAAGCACCGATTTCGTTCTTTTCCTTCATATAGCAAAGAGTGGGGATTTCAACGCCTGCAGCACGTGCTGCTTCGAGGATTGTTGAACCCTTGGGCACGCTGACAGCAATGCCGTTTACTTTAAGATTAATCATTTCCATTTCAGCGTACTCCTTTCTTATTTCTTATAAATTGCACCAAAGGGACAGTTAGAAATACATGCGCCACACTTGATACACTTGTCATTATCGATAACGTAGGGGGACTTGATAACGCCTGTAATTGCTCCAACGGGACAGTTACGGGCACACTTGGAACAGCCCTTACACTTTTCAGCGTCAATGTTGAAGCTGAGAAGGTCCTTACATACGCCTGCGGGACACTTCTTGTCAACAACGTGAGCAATATACTCATCGCGGAAGAACTTGAGGGTCGCAAGAACGGGGTTAGGAGCAGTCTGTCCGAGACCGCAGAGAGAGTTGGACTTTATGTAGTTACAAAGCTCTTCGAGCTTGTCGATATCCTCAAGAGTACCGTTACCCTTGGTAATCTTATCAAGAAGCTCAAGAAGTCTCTTGGTACCTACACGGCAAGGTGTACACTTACCGCAGGACTCGTCAACGGTAAATTCGAGGAAGAACTTAGCCATATCAACCATACAGGTGTCTTCGTCCATAACGATAAGACCGCCTGAACCCATCATACAACCGAGAGCAACGAGGTTATCGTAGTCAACCTCGGTGTCAATGAGGCTTGCAGGGATACATCCGCCGGAAGGACCACC
>JAFSID010000054.1 GCA_017439965.1 Clostridia bacterium
ATTTTCCAGAAAGACCAAACAGACCTTTACCCTCATACTCGTTATATACAAAGCCTTTGCATATGTCCTCAACTGTTATGTCAGTTACTAATGTGGTAATCATTCTTGCACCCTCTTTCTAATTAGGATTCTGGGATAAATGCTAATCAAATATCCGTCGGCGTTGTCAGCAGTATAATATACTGTATCACTTGGAATATCTTTTACAAGAATAGCGGCTCTTGTATTAACTTTGCTACCGCCTTGTGTAGTGCCATTTTTATTATGCTGAATAGCATTCTCATATATTGTTGTCATTTCATAATCAACAGTATTACCAAGTGTTATACCCAAAATTTCAAACTGTTCAGGACAATATTTTTCCAAAAACGTAACAGGAACACCCATAATTCCCTCGTAATCACTCGGTATAGCATCGGTATATGGAACATCTATCGCATCGTAATTATCGTACCTTTGATACCCAACTTCTTTAATTTCGTTGTGTTTGCTGAACTTCAAATTATCAGCCATTGTCATAAGAGACAAAGGCTCGTGGCGTTTTCCGTGTTCAATGTTTGAAAACCATACAGAAGAAACATTCTTCATATTTATTCCGTTAACGACCTTATCTACATCGGTGGAATTTTTGGTTTCAAACCACATTCCACCGCCCCAGCCTGTCTTACCAGACCACATTTTATTGTGCATAATCAAAGGAAATACTTCTTTGTATGTTACGCTGTTTTTGTTTCCTATAATTATGAACTTCTTTTCTTTTTCAAAAATCCAATCAATAAAATCCCTATACAAAGAAAACGGCGGATTTGTTATGATGATGTCTGCCTCATCCCTTAATGCCTTTACCTCGTCACTTCTAAAATCTCCATCCCCCTCTAAATAGCGCCATTCCAAATCGTCAATATCAATTACACCAGACTTGTTGCTGTCCCTTGTGAGAGTAAATATTTTTCCGTGTGTCTTTGTTTTGTCCTCGTCGAATTGGGGGGATTCCATTTCGAAAATGGATAGCTGGTACCCCTCTTTGAAGTTCTTACTCTCATATGCAAAGCTGGTACTTATCAGTTTTTTCAATCCAAAATTTTCAAAGTTCTGTGCAAAGAATCTTGTGAAGTTGCTCCATTCGGGATCATCACAAGGGAGAAGAATTGTCTTGCCTTTAAACACATCAGGGTTGTATTCCAAGTATGCGTTTATTTCATTCTGTATATCTTCATATTGAGTATAAAATTCATCGTTTTTTGCGTTTTTTGCTTCAGACAATTTTTTATTAGCCATATCAATCACCGCTTTATAATATCATTTTCATTTATGATATCATTCGCTTCCTATTTTGTCAAGTATAGTTTATCTTCAATGATTAGTATTACTTAACCGCTTTGGAGTAAAATAATATAAAACAAAGAAAATTGGTGATAGTATGGTAATTAATAACGTTCTCGGTGAAAGAATAGGAAATTTAAGAATAAAATCGGGAATATCCCAAACAGCACTTGCAAAAATGCTTCGGGTATCAAGAAACGCCGTCAATCAATGGGAAATGTCTATGTCAAACCCATCACTTGCAAACGTTATAAAGCTTGCACAGATATTCAACGTGACGGTCGATTATCTGTTAACCGCAGAGTCAAAGGAGCTTATCGACGTATCCGAATTATCCTTTGAGGAAAAGGAAATACTATACAAGCTTATTTCTCGCTTCAAAAACAAATAAAGAAGGACTTCAAACGCGAATAACGTTTGAAGTCCTTAATTTTTTGTAGCTGTAAACTATTTCTTAAATATGTTCTTTATCTTTTCCTTGAAGGATGCCTTGGCAGAGAGGTTGTGGTCGTCACAGCTTGCTTCAAATTCACGGAGAAGCTTCTTCTGTGTCTCGCTGAGATTCTTGGGGACCTCAACGACGACGGTGAAGATAAGGTCGCCTCTCGTTCTTGAGTTAAGCACCTGAATACCCTTGCCTCTGAGAGTTACCGAGGTACCCGTCTGCGTACCCTCGGGTATCTTATAGCTGTAATCTCCGTCAAGCGTCGGTACGTTTATGGTAGCGCCAAGCGTTGCCTCGGCAAAGCTGATGGGCACCTCACAAAATACGTTGTAGCCGTCACGCTCAAAAATAGGATGAGGACGGATTCCAACCTCTACGATAAGGTCACCCGCAACGCCTCCGTTTGGAGCAACGTTACCCTGACCGCGCGCAACGACACGCTGAAGATTGTCTATACCTGCGGGAATGTTTACCTCAATGGTCTTGGACTTTCTCTCGGTACCCGTACCTCCGCACTTTTTACAAGGAGTCTTGATAACCGTACCCTTACCCTGACAATTGTCGCAGGTACGGGTGGACTGCATTATTCCAAAGGGAGTTCTCTGCTGAACTCTCACCGCACCGCTACCTCCGCACTTGGAACAGGTTTCGGGATGTGAGCCCTTTTCCGCACCGCTTCCACCACATTCCGAACAAGCGTCGGTCTTGGTAAAGGTTACGTCCTTGCGACAGCCCTTTGCCGCCTCCTCAAAGGAGAGCATAACGCGAACGCCGATATCACTGCCTCTCGCAGGACCTCGACGGCCTCCTCCCGAAGAGGAAAAGCCCCCGCCAAAGATATTGGAGAATATGTCTCCCATATCAAAATCGGCACCAAAGCCACCGAATCCGCCTCCTCCGAAGCCTCCTGCCCCAAAGTTGGGGTCAAGTCCGTCGTGACCGTATTTATCGTACAAATCCTTTTTCTCGGAGTCGGAAAGCACCTCGTAAGCCTCGTTGACCTCCTTGAATCTTTCCTCGCAGGTGGTGTCACCGGGATTCATATCGGGATGGTATTTCTTTGCAAGCTTACGGAACGCCTTTTTTATCTCGTCCTGGCTTGCGCCCTTCTCAACGCCAAGTACCTCGTAATAGTCTCGTTTCTGTGCCATAACAGTGGATTTAAACCTTTCTTAAACGTGGCTTTTGAGGGGCATATTTCAGCCCCTCAAATCTTAATATCAGTTATCGGTCTTATCAGTAAAATCAGCGTCGTATACGCCGTCGTTACCCGGGTTACCGTCACCGCCGGCAAAGCCCTGAGCATTGGGATCAAAGCCCTGAGCACCGCCGTTCTGCTGATAAATCTTTTCGGAAATCTTATAGAATGCCTGAGTAAGAGCCTCGGTATCAGCCTTGATAGCCTCGGTATCAGTACCCTTAAGGGTCTCACGGAGCTTTTCAATAGCCTCTGTTACGGGAGCCTTATCCTCAGCGGTAATCTTGTCGCCTGCCTCATTCATAATCTTCTCGCTCTGGAATACGAGGCTTTCAGCGTTGTTGCGTACCTCAACTGCTTCCTTCTGCTTCTTGTCCTCTTCTGCGTGAAGCTCTGCATCCTTTACAGCCTTCTCAATGTCCTCCTGAGACATATTTGAGGAAGCGGTAATAGAAATGTGCTGCTCCTTGCCCGTACCCTTGTCAAGTGCGGATACGTTAACGATACCGTTAGCGTCGATATCGAAGGTTACCTCAATCTGAGGAACGCCGCGCATAGCGGGCATAATTCCGTCAAGCACGAAGCGACCGAGGGTCTTGTTGTCACGAGCCATTTCACGCTCGCCCTGAAGCACGTGAATTTCAACGGAGGTCTGGTTATCTGCCGCGGTAGAATAAACCTGGCTCTTCTTTACGGGGATGGTAGTATTTCTTTCGATAAGCTTGTTGAATACACCGCCGAGAGTCTCGATACCGAGAGAAAGAGGAGTAACGTCGAGAAGCACGACGTCCTTAACGTCACCACCGAGTACACCGCCCTGAATTGCAGCACCTACCGCAACGCACTCGTCGGGGTTAATGCCCTTGAAGGGCTCCTTACCGATAAAGCTCTTAACTGCCTCCTGAACTGCGGGGATTCTCGTTGAACCGCCGACGAGGAGCACCTTATCAATCTGTGAGGGGCTAAGACCTGCATCCGCGAGAGCCTGCTTGGTAGGAGCCATAGTCTTCTCAACGAGGTCTGCGGTAAGCTCGTTGAACTTTGCTCTGGTAAGAGTGGTTTCAAAGTTCATAGCACCGTCTGCGTTTACTGCAATGAAGGGAAGGCTGATTTCGGTGGAAGCCATACCCGAAAGCTCGATCTTAGCCTTCTCTGCAGCCTCCTTAAGTCTCTGATGAGCGGTCTTGTCAAGACGGAGGTCGATGTTGTGCTCTGCCTTGAACTGCTCTGCCATCCAGTTTATAATTCTTGCGTCAAAATCGTCACCGCCGAGCTTGTTGTTACCTGCGGTAGCAAGAACCTCAAATACGCCGTCGGAAATTTCAAGAATAGATACGTCGAAGGTACCGCCTCCGAGGTCGTATACCATAATCTTCTGCTCGGTCTCCTTATCAAGACCGTAAGCGAGAGCCGCTGCGGTAGGCTCGTTGATAATTCTCATTACCTCGAGACCTGCAATCTTACCTGCATCCTTGGTTGCCTGACGCTGAGCGTCGGTGAAGTATGCGGGAACGGTGATAACAGCCTGAGATACGGTCGTACCGAGGAAGCTTTCAGCGTCAGCCTTAAGCTTCTGAAGAATCATCGCGGAAATCTCTTGAGGTGTGTAATCCTTGCCGTCGACAGAAACCTTCTTGTTAGTACCCATATCACGCTTGATGGAGCTGATTGTACGGTCGGGGTTAGTGATAGCCTGTCTCTTTGCAATCTGACCAACGAGACGCTCGCCGTTCTTGGTGAAGGCTACAACGGAAGGAGTCGTTCTTGCTCCCTCGGGGTTGGGGATAACGCTGGGCTCACCGCCCTCAAAAACTGCAACGCAGGAGTTGGTTGTACCAAGGTCAATACCTATAATCTTTGCCATAATTAATTACCTCTGTCTTTCTTAGTTAAATTTACTTAGTTTACGACTTTTACCATCGCGTGTCGGATAACGCGGTCTCCGAGACGGTAGCCCTTCTGGAGCACCTCGGAAACGGTGTTTTCAGGCTCGCCCTCCACTTCCTCGTGGAAAACGGCTGAATGGAGATTGGGGTCAAATTCACAGCCCTCGGCAGGAATTTCCTCAACTCCGAGCTTTGAGAGAAAATCGTCAAATTGCTTGTGAATGAGTCTTACGCCCTCTGCGACCGTCTCGTTTTCAATAACCTTCTCGGCACGGTCAAAGTTGTCAATGACGGGGAGAAGCTTTGTAACGACGTCGGTCTTTGCAAGAGAATATATATCCTCTTTTTCCTTTTGCGTACGCTTTTTGTAGTTTTCAAATTCAGCAAGAAGTCTTAAATACTTATCGTAAAGCTCCTTGTATTCCTCGCCTGCGCCGTCCTCGGCGGCGGTCTCCTCTTCAACCTCAACGGCTTCCTCAACGGGAGTCTCTTCGGTTTCGGGAGTGTCCTTTGTCTTATCTTCCATAGTCTGTCCTTTCATGATTTATCGGTATTTCCTGGCGGAGATTCACCAAGGAGATTTTTTACAACGTATTCGAGTCGGGCAATAACTCCCGAATAATCCATTCGGTGCGGTCCGATGAGTCCGAAAACTCCCGTTATACCGTCTCCGATATTGAATTTGTGATATACGAAGCTTGTGGAATCAAGTCCTTCTCTCAAGCTTCTGTCACCGATTAAGACGCTGAGTCCGTCACGGTCTCCCGAGTTTTCACTGATGAGAGACAGAAGCGCTTCCTTTTCCTCAAGGAGAGACAGCACGTTACGGGTCTTTTCAAGGTCGGAGAAGTCGGGATATTTCAAAAGGTTTGACATACCGTCAAGGTATACCTTGCACTCCTCTTCCTCGCGGATTACGGCGATAACGGTTTTGATAATGCCCATTAAAACGTCCGAGTAAACTCCGAGAATATCCTGCATCTTATAAAAGACCTCCATACTGATGGAGTCGGCGGTAACGCCTGCAAGATTTTCGTTGAGCACCTTTAAAAGAAGGTTTAAAATATCCTGGTTTATGGTGTAGTCGCTCTTGACCTGCTGGGTCTTTACGTTATCGGAGGAGGTGACCATTACAAGTAAGAAGGAGTTTTTCGTAAGCAACACTCCCTCAAAACGCTTGACCGTTCCCGCGGCGTTCTTTGCGGTATAAGCAAAGGCGGTGTAGTCTGTCATCTCGGACAAAACTCTCGTTATGTCCTCAATGACCGTGTTAAGCCTTTTGATTTTCGAGTTCATTATCTCGTTGAGCACCGATATCTCCTCAAGTGAGAGATAATAGTCGTTCATCAGGTTTTCAACGTAAACCCTGAAGCCGTCACTCGACGGTACTCTGCCTGCGGAGGTATGAGGCTGTTCGAGAAGTCCGAGACGCTCAAGCTCGCTCATCTCGTTTCGAATGGTTGCGGAGGAAATATTCAAGCCCATTGAATCGGAAAGGTACTTTGAGCCGACGGGCTCACCCGATGAAATGTAGGTATCAACAATCGATTTGAGTATTCTCTTTTTACGCTCGTTTAAATCCATTCGTCATCCTCCTTTGATTTTTTAGCACTTAACGACCTTGAGTGCTAACTTACGGTATTAATATACCCCACAAACCTCAAAAAGTCAATAGGCAATTGCAATATTTTTCAAATTTTTCTTGTTAATATATTGTGAACAGTGCCAATTTCTTGCTCTCGGGAATAAAAAGTGCTAATTTGGTAGTAATAATCCTATCAGCATTAACACTTAAGAAAGAAATCCACTCCGAGCGGAGTGGATTTCTTAATAGAACATTCAATTAAAAATCAGAAACGATTGTAACTGTGGGATACTCTGCGGAGATAACTGCGATTGCTTCTGCACTCTTTGTCTTAACGACAAGGCTGTCAATTTTATCGCACTTTTCAAAGATGCCGCTTCCTACCACCGTTACACCCTCGGGGATATAAAGCTCGGTAAGAGTCTTACAGGATACGAATGCGGTCTTTTCAATCTTGGTTACCGACTCGGGAAGAGTTATCGTCTTAAGTCTCTGGCAGTTTCTGAACGCACCCTGACCGATGGAGGTGATTCCCTCGGGAAGTGT
Source organism: Clostridia bacterium (assembly GCA_017439965.1). Lineage (GTDB taxonomy): Bacteria > Bacillota > Clostridia > Oscillospirales > SIG627 > RGIG6353. The sequence continues at coordinate 6,984 of JAFSID010000054.1, forward strand.
GAGTGCGGTTGCCTTCGTACACTTGTAGAAGATATAGTTACCGACGGTGGTAATTCCGTCTGCTACCTTGATGGACAGAATCTTTGCCTCGGGCTCTACGCCGTCAATCTTTTCTTCTACCTCACCGATGTAATACATGGGTGAGAAGGTGTAGCCTGCCTTTATGTTCTTTTCGCATACGTACGGGAAGTTCTTCATTATGCCCTGTCCCGAAATCTCAAGTGCCCAGTTGCCCTTTGCATTCTCAAAGATTGCGAAGAATGCGCTGTCGCCTGCGAATGCAAATCTTACAACGGGGTTGGATGCGGTCGTTCCGTCGGTTCCGGGCGAAGCAGGCCGGTCGAAAAGCGCAAAAAAGGGAGCGTCTTCTTTTTCTGCCTTTTCCGCCATTTTCTCAAGCCCGTCAAAGCGCATTTTAACAAGCGCGATGATTTCGCAC
>JAFSID010000055.1 GCA_017439965.1 Clostridia bacterium
CTTGCGTCAAAAACAGCTTTGTCGCACTTCTTATAACCTTAATTTCCGTATCAGACAAGGGGGTAATCTTTCTATGTCTTTCGATAATGCTGTTCAGCATTTATAATCATCTCCTTGTTTTGTTTTAGTACAAGTACAATTATATCATAAAGACATCATAATTTCAATAAGTTTTGACAAATGTATATAATTTATTATCAATTTGAATTACAATATTTCTTGAAATCAAGCAGATATTCATACACTTTTTTTGGAGTGTCAAGATCTGGCTTAATTCCAGTAAGATAAAAGAGTATATAATATTACGCTCTCATTGTCAATCCGAATGCTTAAATTCACTTTTATTGTCCTTTATATTGGACACAAGTAGTAGTATAATTATTTCAAGCAAACGAAAAAGGCGGGGATATAATGGTAAAAAAATACAAACGGTTATCCGAATTACTGTCAAAAAAAGCAGTAAGCTGGGTCAAGGTGGAAAAAATAATAGCATCCTTGGGGGATGATATCAACAAAAAATACAGCGACAGCATTCATGATAACGCAACAATGCTTTCCGAGTTATATTTAGATTCTGACCCATACGAGCGTGGAGATGTTTTGGTTGAGCTGACAAGACTTTTTCTGAAACACGGATACGACGTTCACGCCAACAACGACATCAACGGCGCAATCTGTCTGCACAGCTTGTGTTGGGCATCCTATGACAAATACGTTCTTCACGCAGCGGAATTGTTATTAAATGCAGGAGCAAATACTCATATCAAAATCGAAGATGACGACGAGGTCGGCATTTTGAACAGCATTTCCTGGAAGTTTGGCTATTGGAATACCGGAGAGTACGATACGGCGAATATGTTTGAGGCATACTACCAAATGGTTCAAGCCGAGCAGTCGGGAGAGGACTATCACGGTATCCGTGACGCTTCAGACTGTCTGGATATGACGGTAACAAGGGTTGAAGGCTTTAACGCTCCCGATATCGCAAGCAATCAAATAGCCTTTGACAACGCAATCGTTATTTGGTTTGGCTCAATGCCCTTGGTAATCGATAAAAGGGTCGAGCTTGTTGTCAATCCGTGCAGAGTGAATAAACAGTCACAGCGAGTTGATTTATCCGACGTGTTTTCAAGCATCATAGGTCACAAGCTTATCAAGTACAGCTATGCCGACGCTGAGTGTGTATCGCTGTTTTTTGACAATGACATAAAGCTGGTCCTATCAAACAACAGAACGGGTAACGAAGAAGATTTTATCGGATATTTAAAAATCAGCTCATAACACAGATTATAAGTCTGTCAAAAAACAGAAGCGAAGCAGAGTCAAAGACCCTGCTTCGTTTTTTAAAGTGCTTCGAGTCCCGTGCGGATAGCTTCGTCGGGGCTTGATTTTTTATAAAAGACCTTATTCTTATCCTCAAGACGAGAAAAGACCTCGTAATAACGCTCACCAAATTCACGGAGTGCGGCAGCGGAAAAGTGCAGATTATCGGGATTTGAGCCAAGCCCCTCGGCAGATGCAAAGCCCGTCATCGAGTGGGTTGCGGCATAATGTTCAAGCGCTGAATTGATTTCAAGATAGTTATCGTTTTTAAAATAGGTCTTCATAAAATCACCGAGTCCGCCAACGATAAAGGGCACGTCATAGAGATTGAGACGCTTTCTGAATGCGTCAAAAATCGTCTCGAGCTTCTTCTCGTAAAAGGGGTAAAGGTTAGGGTCGCAATCCGACTCACCCTGATGCCAAAGCACTGCGGCGATGGTCGAGGTACGGGATGCAAGCTCAGCCTGATAGCAGGCGTGGTCAAAAAGAAGACCTCCTACCGTCCACATATCAATTGAGCTTCCTCCGTCGGCGCAAGGGATAATGCCCGTTGCAACGTCTCCGTGAGCCTTGGAATAAAGATCGGCAAAGCTTTCAACGAGGCACACGCCCGAGGTTTTTCGGTCGGGATTTACGGGTATATACATATTACGCCATCTGCCGTTGCGGAGTACCATAAGATTCGGGTTAACTATCGGGTCAACCTGGTCTCTCAGTCCTCTGCCCGCCATATTGGACTGTCCTATAATCAAAATTGAATGCATCAGCATAAAAATCACCTCTCAGACATTTTAACACACTTCACAAGCTTTTTCAAGGAAAAAAGCTTGATTTGTTCACAAATATATGATAAAATGATTATAAAGAGGTGATAGTGATGAAAATCAAGCTTTATTCGGTTTGCAAAAAGCATCACTGTAACCGTAATTACAAAACGTGTGCGTCGGAGTAATCCGACGTTCTTTTTTTGAAAGGAGAATTTAAAATGCTTGGAGCAATTATTGGAGACGTTATAGGCTCGCTTTATGAGTTTGACTCGGATAAGACGAAGGATTTTCCGCTCTTTCAGCCCGATTGCAGAGCAACCGACGACAGCGTGCTGACGGTATGCGTCGGATGTGCTTGCGTTGAAGCCGACCTTGACAGCGAGTACAGCTTCAAAAAATGTCTTATAGAGAAAATGCAGGAAATAGCCCGCCGTTATCCCGATGCAGGATACGGCGAGTTTTTTTATTCCTGGCTTCTTCAGGATGACGGAAGACCGTACGGAGCAAACACGAACGGCTCGGCAATGAGGGTTTCCCCTTGTGCGTGGGCGGCGGACACGCTTGAGGACACGGTGAGGCTGGCAAGGTGGAGTGCAGAGATAACCCATTCGCATCCCGACGGCATCAAGGGTGCGGTAGCCGTTGCATCGGCAATATTTCTCGCACGTCACGGCTTTGACAAGGAGGAGATACGCCGTCACATTGAGGATAATTACTATCTCTTAAGCTTTACGGTGGAGGAAATTCGTCCGACCTACACACACGATATGACCTGTGAGGGCAGTGTGCCTCAGGCAATAGTATGCTTTCTTGACTCGGAGGATTTCGAGGATGCAATAAGAAACGCAGTCTCTCTCGGAGGAGACGGTGACACTATTTCCTGCATTGCGGGAGCTATTGCAGAGGCGTATTACGGAATACCCGAGGGACTCGGAGAAGAGGCGCTCTCATATCTTGACGAGGACCTTGCAGAATACTATTACAGCTACGCCGATCTGCTTTACTGACCCTTTCAAAGCAAAATTTTACTTATAAATTGGTGAGAAAGGTATTTACAATATTCCCCATTTGTGTTATATTTACAGTAGAAAAAGGCAAAGGAGCAACGCTTATGCTTTCCACGAAATTTATTAAGGCAACAGAAAAATATTGCACCTACGAAAAGAACGTTTCTGCACCGTATATAAGAAAGAGCTTTACGCTTGACGCTATACCCGACAAGGCTACCGTCACGCTTACCTCAACGGGATTTTATAAGCTCTTCATAAACGGAGACGAGGTATCCTCTCTCCTATCACCCGCAATAACCAACCCCGACGATAATCTTTTCTACGACACCTACGACGTCACGGAAAGGCTCGTCACGGGCAAAAATGCTATCGCTCTCATTCTCGGAAACGGAATGTCCAATTCTATGGGAGGTCACGTTTGGGATTTTGACGAGGCGCGCTTCCGCTCCTCACCCAAGCTTGCGCTCGCCTTTGAAAGTGAGGCTCTCACCTTTGAGGCTGACACAAGCTTCAAGACCCACCCCTCCCCTATTTACTTTGACGATTTGCGCTCGGGAGAGTTTTACGATGCCGAAAAGGAAATCGACGGATGGGCTCTTCCCGAGTTTGACGACGGAGAATGGGAGAACGTTATTGAGGCAGAAGCTCCGAGAGGCGTGGCTGAGCCTAACGATACCGACAAAATCGTCGTTTTAGAGGAGCTTCACGCAACCGAAATACGTGAATGCACACTCAAAAACTCTGCCAAAGCAATTCTTCATCCATCCTTGATAGATATTTCCGAATCCGCTTTTTATAAGCCCGAATCCGACAAAAAGGGCTTTGCATTCATATTCCCAAAAAATACCGCTTGTTTACCCAGACTCCGAATAAAAGGACGTAAAGGTCAACGCATCATAATTCAGGCAAGCGAATGGCTCTCTGAGGACGGATATCTTGGATTCGAGCAGATACAGACTCTATACCCATTGGGCTTCTGTCAGCGTGATATTTACGTTTGCAAGGGAGACGGAGTTGAGGAATATATTCCCTCCTTCACCTATCACGGCGCAAGATATCTGGCGCTCATCGGCGTGGACAAAGAGCAGATTGATTTATCAACCCTCACAATGCTTGTAATTGCCTCCGACGTAAAGGCACGCGGTGGCTTTGAGTGCTCGGACGGTATTGTAAACCGTCTGCAAGCGGCAACGGTTACAAGCGACCTTGCAAACCTCGTTTACTTCCCGACCGACTGTCCTCACCGTGAGAAAAACGGATGGACGGGAGACGCTGCCGACTCAGCGGAGCAGATGACCCTCAACCTCACGGTTGAGCGCACCTTCAAGCAATGGCTAAAGCAGGTAGTGAAGGCGCAGAATGACGTGGGAGCACTTCCCGGTATCGTCCCCACGAGTGGATGGGGCTTTAAATGGGGCAACGGTCCTGCGTGGGATCAGGTACTCGTCGAGCTTCCCTATCAGACCTACAAGTACAGAGGAGACCTTTCCTCCTTCCGCATTACTGCAACGGCGGTTTTCAAATACCTCGGCTACATTGCAAACAGACGTGACGCTCACGGTCTTTTAGCCATCGGACTCGGAGACTGGTGCAACACTCTCAGAAGCCACGTCAAGCCTAAATGTCCTCTGGCGGTTTCGGATACCGCAATAGCCTACAACATATGCACAAAGGCTGAAATACTTTTCCGCGCTATCGGTCAGAGCCTTCAGGCTGATTTCTGTCGGGCGCTCGGAGAAGAATTAAAGACGGCGTTCCGCCGATATCTTATCGACCTTACAAGCTTTACGGTAACGGGCAACTGTCAGGGCGCTCAAGCCATTGCGATAGCCTACGGCTTGTTTGAGCCTGCCGAAATACCCTCGGCTTATGAAAGGCTTATCACTCTTATTCACGAGGCAGACGACCACTTCGACTGCGGTGTAAAGGCAATGCGTCTTTTACCTCACCTGCTTGCAGACAGAGGTGACGGCGAGCTTGCCTACAAGATGATTGCAAGAACGGATGCTCCATCCTACGGAATGTGGACGGAAAAGCTCGGTCTTGTAAGCCTTGCAGAAAGCTTCCACCGTGAATACAACAGCTCGACCACCTCCTACAATCACCATTTCTTCGGAGATATAAGTAATTTCTTTATCACGAAGCTTGCAGGTATTCAGATAAATCCTCACCTTGACGACCACCTGAGCGTGAACATCAAGCCCTCCTTCGTGAGTCAGCTTGAGCACGCATCGGCGTATTATGAGACCGAAAAGGGCAAGGTCAGTGTCAAGTGGCAGAGAAGCGGTGACAAAATCAATCTGGACGTTGAAATACCCGAGGGGGTTACGGGAAGCCTTATTCTCCCGAACGGATGGGAGCTTGAGTCCGAGAGTCCTTGGTTTGACGGGCTTAACACTATCGAAATCAAAGGAAGCACTCATCACGCTGCAAGGCGCAAATAACAAATCGAGTAGGGCGAAATTAATCGCCCTCTCACACCACCGTGCATGCCGTTCGGCACACGGCGGTTCAATTCAAAATTAAATATGTGCTACCTTTTGGTAGTAATCCGAAATACTGATTAAACCTCGCTTAGTCAGTATTTCTTTTGAAATTGCTCTTGCTACAACAGATTTGGCTGCAACAAGCTGATAATGGTTACCCCAATTTGCAA
>JAFSID010000005.1 GCA_017439965.1 Clostridia bacterium
TCCCGACGGTGTAAAAGTATCCGACGAGGAATTGAACAAACTGAAGCCCATGCCCTTTATGGCAATGGTTGCGAGTGTGGGCAAGAATGACGAGCCGGATATGTATAACTATCTCGGCGGTGTTAAAAACGGTTCTCGTTCCGAGGATCTTGATGCCGCATTCAAGCAAGACAACTCCAATTTCCATATTGTAATTGTTGTGGATATGTGGCTCACCGGCTTTGACATTCCTTCTTTGACTTATATGTATAACGATAAACCTTTGAAGAAGCATTTGCTGATTCAGACTATCAGCCGTGTAAACAGAAAGTATCCCGGCAAGGATTACGGTTTTATCGTTGACTATATCGGTATTCGCGATAATATGCGCGAGGCTATAAAGCAGTATGGAGGCGGCACCTCTATTGCTCCTTCTGCCGATGATGTAGAACAGGCTACCGAGGTGTTTAGAGAACACATGGAGGTTCTCAAGGATCTGTTTAAGGGATATGACCTCACGCCGTTCCTCGATCCCGAAGGAGATCCCGCTCTGCGTTATAAGCTTTTGGCAAAAGCAGCCGAGTACGTATTTATCTCCACACAGGAGCTGAACACGCAGAATAACGACGGCAAGAGCGTTCAGAAGGTGTCCTTCAAGACGTATTTCCTTAAAACCGTTAAGAGAATGCGTACCGCATACGATATTTGCCAGCCTTCGGGCGAGCTCGGAGAGGAAGAATCTGCCCTTGCACAATGCTTTATGGCAATCGCAGGATTTGTCCGTAAGATGAGTGGTACAAGCGAGGTTGATGCCGACACTATGAATCGCCACGTTGCGAAGATGGTTGAGGAAGCCTTGAAGTATAACGAGGTTGAAAGCGTATTGGAAGACGGCGAGCAAGAAGACATTTTCAGCCCCGAATACTTTGAAAAGCTGTCTGACGTTAAAATGCCTGCCTCCAAGCTTGAAATTCTCGTTAAAATGCTCCGTAAGCAGATCAAAGAATACAGCAAGACAAATCAAATGGCAGCGAAGAAATTCCAAGAGATGCTTGAAGAAACCATTAAGCAGTACCACGAAAGAAGAAAGCACCTCACAGCAGAAGAAGCGGGCGAGGCACAGGAGCATGCTACCGAGGATATTATCAGAAACGCTACCGAACAGGCACTTCGTATTTTGAAGGATATGAATGCCGACCGTGAAAGCTTCCGTAAAATCGGACTTACTTTCGAAGAAAAGGCGTTCTACGATATTTTGATGGCTTTGCGTGACGAGTATAACTTCGAGTACGGAACGGATAAAATGGTGGACGGTATCGTGATTAACGATAAGTGTAAATCCCTTGCCAAGAAGATCAAGGAAATTATTGATACCAAATCTTCATTTGCCGATTGGCTCAACAATCAGATCATCCGTGACCAACTCAAATTTGATATCAAGGTTTGCTTGATCAAAAACGCTTACCCTCCTCAGTATAGCCCCGAGGTGTTCCGCAAGGTTATGGAGCAGGTCGAGAATTTTGAGGAAAACCAATAAACAAAACGAACAAAAAATTATTAAAAGGAAACAGGTGTTTTCGCGAAAACACCTGTTTCCTTTACTTTACAGACGTGCTATCGCTACACACAAATCACAAAAAACGCCCTTAAATCACCAAAATCCCATTCTATATCAAGGGCAAGTGGGGTATTGCACTTGACTTGTCAAGTCAGTCTATACAATCAATTCCGTGAGGGTTTTAGAGTAACAATATAAGCAAAAAAACGACAGGATGAAACCTATCGTTTTTTGTTATACAGATGCGATGTTCACTGTCACATAGATTTTTAAACGTCTCTTTTATCTTGCGAGTAATCCGTCGATAAGCTGTCGGGCACATTTGCGTTTGTGCCGCCCGCATCTATGCTTTCAGTATATTCAGAAACCTTGAATTTGTAAAGAAAGGTCAGGGCTTTATTTATCGCTTAGACGGTAAAAGAATATATGCGCTCTTATCACAAATTAAGGTATTTTGGGCGATTTTTGTTTCAATCGCTTTTGCCCAATGCTCCCTTGTGTTTGAATGGGGAACGTATAAATTGCTGTGAGAGGATATATCAACTCTTATACGGCATCCCTTCTTCAAGGTAAAGGCAATGGGAGGCGTGTCGATGCTGATTTCACATTCGTTGCAGGGAGTGTAGTCCTTGTCAATATACGCAAGCGAGGTAATCTCCTCGGTCAGATTATAGGAGACTCCGTTTTCGACGAAATATACTCTCATAAAGAAGGCGGTATCCTCGCAATCGGTCCTTACCCTCATATTCCAACGAATCCTTCCGTAAAAATCGGCATCCCTTTCCGAAGGCTCGGAGATAAAGGAAACAACGTCCTCTCGGCTATTCACCTCGGGCGCGACGAATATATTGTAATATTTATAGTAATTAAAGGGCTTGTCAGGGTCGTATTCGTAGCTTTTCTCACCCTCGGAATAAGACCTCTCCGACAGAGTGCCGTCGGCGTTGAAATAAAGCTTCAAGCCTTCCGTGCTACCCGTATCCGTCGTCCAAAAGCCACCGCCAACCGAATAATAATTCACCCTGCCGTATTCAAAGCATTCGTATTTCGTCCCGTCTCTTACGCTGTTGAAAAACTTAACGACGTAATCCGACGGAGGATTTCCGTCCTCAATAGGATATTCGGGATTATTAACCACCGTTGCGTGACCCCAAGGACCTACGACGAACACTGATTTTTTCTTCGTATCCTCGGGTAACCTTTCCCACATTGAAAACATACCGTCAACGTAAAAGTCATACCACCCCTCGCTTAACAGCACGGGAATTGTCAGATTGTCAACGGCGTGTGAGTTTTCCTGGTTTTCCCAGAAATCGTTATAGGTGTCATTCAAAAGCATATCGGTATAATCGGGAAGAGGATGCCCTATAATTCGCTCAATGATATTCTCAAAGGGACGGTAAAGCGCCTTGTCTGAGTCCATCACGGGAGGATGGGCTCTTTTTATCATATCAAGATACCAGGACAGACTGCAGTAAGACCTGCACATTCCGTTGTGATGACGCCAGGTGAACATCTCGTCACGCTGGATGCTTAACGCCGCCGCCTTTATATCGTGGGGTCTTGTATTAAGATAGCAAAGGTGCACCGTGGCAAGATAGCTCATTCCGAATACGTATATTTCCCCGTTGTAAAACGGCTGACGGCGGATAAGCTCAAGGGTATCAAGCCCGTCCTGTCTTTCGTGATAGGGTCTGCATTCACCCTCGCTGTCCCCCGTGCCTCTGACGTGCTGAAGCAGGATGGCATAGCCGTTTTTTATAAACGAATCGTTTGAGTAATTCTCAACGGGGCAGGGGATTCCGTTTCGGGCAGGCTCGTAGGGGGTACGGATAAATACGATGGGGAATTTTTTGTCGGTCTCGGGCAAAACCGCCCTTGTATAGAGTCTTACGCCGTCACTCATAACGTAAAAATCTTCTTTAATAACCATATGCCGTCTCCATTAAGCCTTTATTATTTCTCGGATACACCGCTCAACCTCGGTGACCTCGGCAAGCAGACCTCTTGCGGTAACGCGGATAGCACCGTTACCGAATATGATAAGCTGTTCCTGAGAATCCGAGGTGGCAACTCGCACGCGGTGAGTTTTTGCAAGCTCGTGGGATACCCTTTCGATATAGGTATCGGCGGTCTCAGCCTCCTTGGTGTAGACAATAGTGATACCGCCAACCTCGTCAATCTCTCCGTGGTTACGCTTGACCTTGTAGGCGTCAAACACGACGATGACCCTGCAATCGCAAAAGCCACGGTAATTGGAAAGTCTGTCGCAAAGCACCGAGCGGGCAAGGTCGAGGCTTTTTTCAGCCATTTTGCTCAGGTCCTCCCAGCCGTGAATTATATTATAGCCGTCAACTAGCAGATACTCGGGGCCCGTGTAAGCCGTGCTTGTCGGAGAGGGCTTGTGCCTGGGCTGTGATGCGGTAGCCTTTACCACACGCCTTTCGGTATACTGCTTGTGCTTTATAGGTCCGTAGGTGCGCTCAAAGATTCGCATAAGCTCCTTGTCGTCGGCAATGGCGCGCATATATTTTTCAGCGCGCTTCTCAAGCTCCTCCTCGCCGTCCGAGGCAAGCTCAACACCGCTTTCAAGGTGCTTGTAATTCTCAACCTCATACCAGGGCACAGTGAAGCCTGCGCCGTGGTCACAGAATATGGAGTCCGCGGTATTATCAACGTCACGGTCGGCATCGTAGCCACACTCGGCAATTACCTTCTCGGGCTCGGCACATTCCTCGTAGCCTCGAAGTGAGGTGGAAAGCCGTCCCGCGCCCTTGGTGTAGCTTATAATATCACGGTGGTATCCTCGCATGCGGGAGACGGGAGCAGACCCCGAAAGGATGCAAACGCCGTCGGCAAGCTCGGGCTCACCAAACCGTCCGCCCATTGCGGAAATATCGGTCATTGCCCGTCCGATACACTCGGAGGGGACCTCAATGCGAAAATTGTACCAGGGCTCAAGTATTACCGTCTCAGCCGAGCGTAAGCCGTGACGTACGGCACGCCAGGTGGCTTGGCGGAAGTCACCGCCCTCGGTGTGCTTGATGTGGGATTTTCCTGCGATAAGGGTTATTCTCATATCGGTGATAGGTGAGCCCGTCAATGCGCCGATATGACATTTTTCATACAGATGTGAGACGACGAGCCTTCTGAAGTGACCCTCAAGTCCGCATTCCTTGTCGGCATCAAAGACAAGCCCTGCGCCTCTCTCAAGAGGCTCAAGCAAAAGCTGTACCTCGGCGTAATGGCGCAGAGGCTCGTAATGTCCGATGCCTATAACCGATTGACGAATAGTTTCACGGTAGGCTATCGAGCCGTCGCTGAAGGCAACCTTCATTGAAAAGCGCTCGGCAATAAGCCTTGTGAGTACCTCAAGCTGTACCTCACCCATTATGCCGAAGTATATCTCGCCCTTCTGCTCGTTGTACATAACGTGAAGTGCTGGCTCCTCCTTCTCGAGCTCACGGAATTTTATAAGCGCTGTATACGCGTCAACACCGCTCGGAAGGTCAACCTTGTAGGATAAGACGGGCTCGAGATGTACCGCGCCCGAGTCCTCCTCGTCACCAAGCCCCATACCTGCATATGCGTTGGTGATACCCGTCAGGGCACAGACCGTGCCTGCGGTGACCTCGTTTACCGTCCTGTATTTTTCACCCGAGTAAACTCGGATGGTATTTACCTTTTCACTCCATTCAACGCCTTCGGGAGTTGTTCCCGTAAGCGTATCCTTTACGCAGAGTCTACCGCCCGTCAGCTTTATATGGACTATTGCTTCGTTCTTGTCACGGGTTATCTTATAGACTCTTGCCGCAAAATCCTTTTTATAAACGGGCGAGGAAAAATATTTTGCAACACCGTCAAAAAGCGCGTCAACTCCGTCTCCGTGAAGGGCTGAGCCGAAATAACAGGGAAAGAGACGTCGGCGTGATATAGCCTCGGAAATATCCGAGTCGGAGAAATCCTTGTCCGAAAGAAAGCTTTCCATAAGCTCCTCCGAGCACATTGCAAGCTCCTCGCGGCATTTCTTCAGCGCGAGAGCACCGATATTCACAACGCCGTCGCTCAGCCTTGAGCGTATGCTGTCGCAGATATCCTCACGGGGAGAGGTGGCAATATCCATTTTGTTTACGAAAATTACGGTGGGTATATTATAGACCTCAAGAAGCTTCCAGAGAGTAAGCGTGTGACTCTGCACTCCATCCGTACCGCTTATAACCAAAACGGCACAGTCGATAATTCTCAGCGCTCTTTCGGTCTCGGGAGAGAAATCAACGTGACCGGGTGTGTCAAGAAGGGTAAATTCGACGTCCCTATGCATAAAGGATGCCGAGCTTGAAAAAATGGTAATACCTCGGTCACGCTCTATGCTGTTCGTGTCCATATAGGTACTGCCCTTGTTGACAGAGCCCTGCTTGTGTACTATTCCTGCTTTATATAGTATTGACTCGGACAGCGTGGTTTTTCCGCTGTCAACGTGTGCGATAATTCCAATAGTCAGCTTTTTCATTTCTTTAATCTTTCCTCGTATGGTTATATAAGTATAACATACAAGCTGACAATTTTCAATATTGAATACCACGCAAATTTCGGCATTGTAAAATAGTTTTAAAATATTATGCTTTTGTCACGTTTTGCAGAAAGACTCTTGAAATATAAATTTGCGTATGCTAAAATGACGCTGTATAAAATAGTGCTTTTGACTTATAAAAAAGGAGCATAAATAATATGAAAATGAGGCTTTTGACCAGAGGCGTTGCAGATTGCAAAATAGTCCTTCCCGAAAATATGACGGTAGTTGAAAAAACCGCTGCCGACGAGCTTGTTGATTATATAGAAAAAACTTTTTCGGTAACACTTCCCGTAGTAACTGAAAATAAGGCTGACGGCAAGTGCATATACGTCGGTCACACCGAGTATGCAAAAAACGAGGGCGTTTTCGGAAAAAGCCGTGAAAACTGGATAATTGCCGCGAGAAACGGCAGTCTTATTCTTACGGGCGGTAAGGATAGGGGAGACCGAGGTATTCTTTACGCCGTCTATCATTTTCTTGAGGAGGAGCTTGGAGTACGCTGGTGGACTCCTTATGAGGAGGACACACTTTCACTCGACGAGCTTTGTCTTGAGGAGGATTTGTACAGAGAGGGCACTCCCTTCTTTCCGTACAGAAAGCCTCTTACGACCTTCAATATAGGTGCGGAGGGCTTTTCGTTTCTTGCGAGAAGGCGTATAAACGTCATTTCAAAGCTTGACGACGGTATTATGGATACGGTATACGAGCCCGAGGTATTAAGCCACGGCGGTGCGTGGACGATGGGCGAGCCTCATCACTGTCACGTTATGGGCAAAATGTTCCCTGCCGATGAATATTACGACGAGCATCCTGATTGGTGGGCTTGGAACGAGGAGAGAGGGGAGCATATGAGAAAGGCTCACTACTGCTTCTCGAACGAGGGCTTCTTCAACGCGGTGGTTGAAAAGCTTCTCGGCTATATCAAGGTGGACGTCGAGCGCTCGGAAAAGGCGGGCGTTGAGCCACCGTATTACTACTCGCTTTCACTTGACGATCTGGATGCGGACTACTTCTTCTGTCAGTGCCCCGAATGCCGTAAAATAGTTGAAAAATCGGGTCACAGCGGATACGTCATTCAGTTTGTAAACCGTGTTGCAAGGAAAATAAAGGAGCTTTATCCCTTTGCAAAGTTTGAAACACTTGCATACGTTATATTTGCAATTCCTCCCAAGGATGATACAGTGCCCGACGAAAACGTGGTCATCCGTCTTGCCTGTGACCATTCGGATATGGCACACGGCTTTGTTTATCCTTCAAATAAGGCGTATTTTGAAAAGCTTAAGACCTGGTCGGATATCTGCGCCGTTAAGGGTGCGGAGCTTCAGGTGTGGCAATACGCCTTCAACCTTCAGCTAAACTATCCGCTTCCGCTCGTTTACGGTATGCAAAGCTTTATGCAGACCTACCGTGACTACGGTGTCAAGGGCTTGTTTATGGAGATTGAAAAATCAAGGAGCGACTGTCACGAGCTTAACGTGTACGTGACCACTCATCTTCTTGAAGATCCCGACTGCGACGTTGAAGCGCTCGTTGACGATTTTGCAAGCCGTTATTACGGAAAGGCGGGTCCGTACGTTAAAGAATATCTTGACGTTTTGCGTGACGCTATGTCACGAAACGTCGTTCACGTTTTTTGCTGCTGTGAGGACAGCCCGTTCAACTATCTTGACGCAAGGGCTATGATTGACGGCGCTAAGGCGCTTGATAAGGCATGCGAGGTGCTTGGAGACGAGGAGCCTTACAGAGACCGTCTCAACTGGCTTCGCAAGACCTTTGACGGCGTTATGCTCAACCGCTACTTCGACTTCAAGCGTCAGGCGGAGGCAATGGGTGAAAAATTCGAGTACGACCGTGCCGCTATAAAGAAGCGTATCGTTGAGGCTTGGGATATAAAGGATACGACGGATTCATCCGCTTACTCCGATGCGAGAAATACACCTCGCGATAGCGAGATAGAATACTATACGAGCCTTCCCGATGAGGAGACGGTGCTTGATATTCCGGAGCAATTCAAGGATATTGCCCCCGAAAGAATCTATCAGTTTGCTATGGCGGGAATCACGAAAATGGCGGATAAGCGTCTCAGACCCGTTTTCGGCTTCTATCCCGAGGAGGACGAGGAGACGGCAGCCTCTCCCGTATTGAAAATAAGCTACGACCAATGCAAAGGCTCACAGAGAGACTTTATTATGACCGCAACATCGAAAAACGCCGAAAAGCCCAAGGCAATATGCTTCAGACTTACTCAGAATGACGAAACGGTGGAGGAGCTTAAGCTATACCGAGAGGACTTTATTCAGGGTGGCTATCATATTTATAAGGTGGGCACCGTCAAGGACCTTAAGAATAATCCCGACACCTGTCTGGTCGGCTACGATTACGGCTTTCTTTCGATAAATATCTGCGGTATTGCATCGGTGTTCCCGATGAACGAGTGTGACGTTTATCTTTCAATGAAGCCCCGTGGCGAGCTTTACGGCGGTAGTGTGGAGGAGGAAAACGCAATACTCATTGACCGCTTGATAATAGTTAAAGGATAACAGAAAGGCGTACCGTATGAAATTTTTTCACGTTTACAATGAAAGATGCTATGAGGGACTCGCCAAAAACGATCTTATAAACGAGGACACCGGCTTTAAGATACAGCACAGCTTTGCAATGCCGAGTGAGTATAAATTCAACTCTATTGCGGCAAAGGGCACAAGGCTTCATTCTATGATAAAAAACGATAGGATTCCGTTTTACGTTGACAGAATCACGGGTGGAATCACCTATCACAAGTATGCCTTTGACCCCGAGCTTATCCGAGAATATGAAGCCATTCTCGGCAATTGGTTTCTCGGATTTCAGCTTCACGAAAGCGCAAGCAATATCACTGGGAGCGATTGGCCTGCCATACTGAGCGCTATGGGTAGTGAAGGACCTTACGACCTCTCGGAGCTTAAGGAAAGGCTTGCCAGCCCTTTTGCCGTCACGCCCGACGGTGAAAGGCTTCACTCTCTTTCACACGGCGACCCTGAGTATTACGCTCCTCTCCGCTTTCCTCATTCTCCCGAGGAATTTATGGAGCAGGTTGTCAAAAACTACACTGCGAGAATGGAAGAGACGCTTGGAAACTTACTTCCCTGCGACAGCTATTATTTACTTTCAAGGCTTCAGAATGAGATGGGTATGAAAACCTTTATGCCCGAGGTCGGTTGGCAGATTGCCGATATGAGAATTGCCGTTGCCCTCGCACGCGCTACGGCAAAGCACTCGGGTAAGACCTGGGGCACTTACTACGAAACTTGGCTGTACGACTCGGAAACTGCGGCAGGTGCCTCTATGCCCTGCTACAACGACGACCCGTCAAACGAGTGGTATCTTACCCAAGAGCTTCACCCCGACGATTTTACGGGACATGGCTCTGCAGGAGGTAGCTCAAGGCGTTTGCAGAAGCGTATTTACTACTTCTCGCTTATGAGCGGTGCGGATTATTTTGCGGAGGAATGGGGGCTTAATTGCTCGTATACCGATATGAACACCTTCGAGCTTTCGGAATACGGCTTGGCAAAGAAGGAGTTTATAGAATTTGCAAGAGGGCATAAGACCGTAAAGGCGCATACTCCCTTTGCCATAGTTCTTCCGACGGAATATTATTGCGTACGCGTACACAATCCATTCAGAATACACGGACTCGGTGAACACAGAAGCACCTATATGACCTTCCCCATAACCGATTCGCAAATGCGTTTTAACGCTCACGTTGAGGACGTTTTGAAGCTTATATACGGTAGATTTGGCAAAGCCTGTGGCAACGAGGGGCACGTTATCACCAACTCACGCTTCGGTGACCTGTTTGATATAATCTACGCTGATGCGGGAGACGACGTATTCTCAAAATACGAAATGCTCATTGATGCATCTACCGACGGCACTTTTGCAAGGAGTCACGGCAAGCACTTCAAAATTCTGACGAGTGAGGATTTTGACCGACTTGAGAGGGATATACACCTTGCATCAAGGGAAATTCTTCCCGTTTGGGTAGATTCACTTCATTGGCTTATTTCAACCGACGGTGAAGGACGAAGATATCTTTCGATTTTCAACAACGAGGGCAATTTCCGTGCCCGTCCCGTTGGAGATACGGTTGACAAAAACGCTGACAGAAGCGTTAAGATAAGCTTCAGGACCGAGACCGAGCTGAAGCCCGTATTTCTCTCCGTGAGTGATATAAAGGTGCAGAGGCTTGACGGCAGTGATTACTCGGTCGATATGCCTGCGACGGAATTTGCAATATTTGAGTTTTAATATTTACAAAAAAGAATTGAGCCTTGTAGGCGTACCTGCGATAAAGCAGGTGCGCCAATTTTATATTGATTGTCTTTTGATTTTGTGATAAACTATTACTGTAAAAACTAAAGTATGAATTGAATTATATTCGTAAAATACTTGGTGTAAAAATCGAAAAAAGATGTGTATAATTAGGGTACAAAAGCGCTTTTGAATTATCACAAAGGAGAATCATTATGTCTATCGGAACAACAATTAAAAAACTGCGACGCGACAGAAATATTACGCAAGAACAACTTGCTGAATTACTTGGTATATCCACCAATGCTGTTTCCCAATGGGAATGCGACAAGACCGCGCCCGATATTTCGCACCTTCCCGTGTTAGCAAATATTTTTGAGGTCAGTGCTGATGTCCTTCTTGAAATCGATATAGCAAAGAGCAAAAAGCAATCTGAATTTAAGGAGTTTACAGCCAAGTACGCTGAATTTCACAGCCAAGGAAAAACGGAAGAAAGATTAAATCTTTGCCGTTCAATGCAGAAGAAATATCCGAACGATGAGACCGTGCGTTATTACTTGATGAGAGTATTGCAAAATGGATATATCGAAGAAAGCTTTGATGAGATCGTTATGCTCGGCGAACAGCTTATAGAATCTACAAATATGGAATATCGAATGGGAGCCATTCGCGGTCTGTGCTTCACCTATTTGCACAAGGGCAACAGAACTAAAGCATTACAGTATGCGGATATGATGCCTCCGACAGAAGACCTCAACTTATATGTTTTAGAAGGTAATGAGCTTGTAGAGCATTGTCAGAATTATTTTTGGAAAGTTTGTGACAAAATGTACCTCTATATGAAGTACTTGCTTGATTGTACTGACGCCGGGTACACACACGAAGAGAAGCATGAAATGTTGGAGACTTTGTACAATATGTTTCATATGATTTTCTCGAATCAAGATTTCGGATATTGGCATGACCGCCTGGCTCGAATCAGCTTCTTTATGGCACTGGAAAGCGGAAAGTCAGGTACTTTTGAAAAAGCAATCTGCGAGCTTGAACAAATGCTCGCGCATCTCGAAAAAAATCAAAGCTTTACCGATATTTCGCATTCGTCCTTGCTTGTCAATAGAATTAAAATCGATCAAACCAATATTGTAAAGAGCAGTACAGAAACGCTTGGTCACGCTTATTTGAGATATCTCAATAACAATGAGGCGGTGTTTGCATCGATTAAGGATACGCCTCGCTATTTGAACATCAAAGAACGGATTGCAAATCTGTAATCCTCGCCCCGCCTCGTGCGGGGCTTCGCTTTTGTGGGCACAAAAGCAGTGCTTGTCAGGAAAATTGACAAGTTATAGATGAACATAAAAAGGCTCCCTCTGGGCGACTGAGGGAGAACGCGTTACCATAAAGTTTGTACAAAGTCAAGGTCGCGCGAGCTTCTTCCGTCACGCTCCGCGTGCCACCTTCCTCCCAGAGAAAGGCTATGTTACCGCCTGACAGTACACCTAAAAGGTGAACACACTATACCTTGCGCGCAAGGCGTGTAAAAAAGGACAGAGAATTTTAACGTTCTCTGTCCTTTTGCCGTAGGGGAGTTCACAGAACGCCCCTACGAAGATGATTTTCTATCGGCAGGTAAAACCTTCTTTATGGAAAGCACCCGTATGGCTCAATTCTTTTTTTGTCAGCTTACGTCTTTAATTGGCATAAAGTCCTCAAGAGGAACGGCGCTTTGAATTTTCGTATACGGCTCAAGCACGGGGAGGGCGTTGCTCTCTCTCCATATATCCTTGCCGTCTAAAAGGTTTGCGGGGTTATGTGGCTTGTTAGACCAATAACGGTCTGCGTGAGTGTAGCTGGAGAATGCTGCCGTTCCGCCGATACCTATCGAGAAGAATTTATTCGTCGTACCGCCGAGATAACCGCGTGAGTTTTTGTGGAACTCGTTGAGTGACTGGTACCAGCCTATCTCGTCTGCGTCAAGGCTTCTGTACGCCACGATAAGCGCCTGCTCGATTGTGCAGGTATTGTTGGGCGCAATCGTCGTATCGGAGGTGCCCTTTATAAGCTCTAAGGCGTTCATAAATTCCATCGACTTTACAGCCCAATCGGGTATTTCCTTGGCATCGGTGTACTTGCTCAGCGCCGAATCGTAGACGGTATATCTTATATCAGAATTGTTGCGGACGTATTGGAGCGCGCGGTAGAGGAAGGTTGCCATCTGTGCGCGAGTGATGGTCTCCTTCGGTGAGAAGGTCGTGGGGCTCGTGCCGTTGGTGATACCTGCCTTGACTGCCTTTCTGACGTATATATTGTCGGTGTCCGAGAAGGAGCCCGTCGAAGCGGCGTCAAGCTCTCTGCCGAGCATTCTTTCGGTCATTTTAACCGCAACCGACACGAACTGCTCACGGGTACAGCCTTTGGTATAGTCGTTGCCTAAAAGCGCTTTGTCGGTAAGCTGAAGCTGAGTTGCCCAGCGTACCTCGTCGGTTGCCCAGCTACTTAATTTAGCGGTGGTCTCTCTGTCGGAGTGTACCGCAAAGCCGTCGGGCGCCGCCTCCTTGGTGGTTGCGCTCATAACCATTTTTGCAAGATACTCGTTCCAGCTCTTTTCAAGACGCTCCATATGCCATTCATACGTTACGTACTCATATCCCGGTTTGCCGTAATACTCTGCAAACTCCTTCTTGAAATCCTCCTCGGAGTAGTCGAAAAAGACCTCCTTGGGATTTACTCCGCAGTAAACACACTGCTTGAAATACACCTTTTCACCGTCGGCGTTGATGCCTGCAAAATTCTTGTCGGAAAGTACTCTGTCGCCGTATACGTGCTCCATCTTTTCGATGCTGTAAACGTCGTAGTGGTCTGCCTCCTTGAAGGTGTGATTGGGGTCATACTCGCAGATATTACAGAATTTGCAGGAGTAGTAATAGGTGGTTGGGTGCTGACAGTTCATATATTCTGCCACGCGGTCGGGGGTGATTAAGGGATTTATGAACTTATGACCCGGACACCACAGCTCTGCGGCTGACGCGCCCTTCTTGAACGCCTCGTACACGTCTCCCTCGTAGAGATATATGGTTATCGGACTAAGGGAATAGTTTTTCACCTCGTCGGTATCCATAGCTATATGTGCCTTCGGCAAAATGGAATACCAGCCGTCGGGACATACGTCCTTTGACAAGAAAAGCTTGAAGCTTCCGACGTTCGCTCCGCCGCTTCCGTAATGGCTTTTTTCAACGGCGTCACTAAGGGCGGATAAGAACACGCCGTCGGAGGAGAGGTATTTGCCCGATTCGTCAGCCATACCGAAGGGCACGTCGGGGGCTATCCATACCTCCTCTAATTCGTGACTCCACTCGGGAAACTGACCGCTCTCCGCAGGATCGTAATCTATCAGCACGCGCTTTATATAGCCTAACTGATACTCGGGATCTGCTTTGTTGTAGTAGGATGACATAAACAAGTCAACGGGATACGATTCGTTTTTAAAGGCGAAATTCTTTTTCAGATAGTCCACAAATTCCTGATTGAAGATAATCTCGTCGTTATGGTTGTCAACGAAGTAATGGTCTGCCTGCTCCTTGGTGAGCACGTAGCTCATATCTATCTCACCCTCGGGAATGGGGGTGGTAAATTCGTAGGTAACGTAAGCCTCGCGGTTATTCTCCTTTCTTACGGGTGCCTGCTTGCCGTTGACGGTGATTTTCGACGCATCGGTAAGTGTGTAGGAGTCGCTCTTGTACTCGCTCTTTATAACGACCTTGAATATTGCGGTGTATTTCGCACCTGCGATAAACGTACCGTCGTGACTCAGTCTGCCTATCCAGTCAATATTGCTGACAACGGTTTTTGCACCCTCCTGAAGAGACGCCGTCTTTGAGGGAAGCTCTCCCGCAACGGGAGACGGAACAGTCAGCGTTATAAGGTTGACGTCAGCCTTATTTATAATTTCTTCGACGTTAACGTTGGTTTTGAATATTGTAAAGGTGGAGGAAATGACAGCCTCCTTCTTGTCTGCGGATACGCTTCCGATAACCGCCTTCTTACCGTTGACGGTTGCCTTGCCTCCGCTCTTTATGTATGCGTCAAGACCGTCCTTGATACCGACGGTCACGCTTACCTTATACACCTGACCCTTGACGAATCTGACCTTGCTGTCAAGCTTGCCCGTCCATTCAACGCTTTTTACGAAGGCGCTTGCAGTCTCGGAAAGACTTGCGGTATCAGAAGGCAGGGCTCCTGCGAGTGGCTCTTCAACCGTGACGTTGAAGGTGTCCACGGCGGTTGAGGCGAGTGTCTGAAGATTTATGATTCCGACCAGCATACATATGCATAAAAGCATACTGAAAATACGTTTTTTCATAATAACCCTCTTTCTTGTTTACTGTATAAAATTATAGCACCTTTTTTTATGCATTTCAATAGCCAACACGCATAATTTAAACAGAAATGCCCGCGCGGTATTCCGACGGAGAAACGCCGACGGTTTTTTTGAACGCCTTGCTGAAGTGGTATATATCCGAGAAGTGAAGCTCACGGGCAATCTCACCGATTGACAGATTGTCGAGAAGGAGCATCTGCTTTGCCTTTTCAATGCGGTGCTTCTGCCTGAAGTCCATCGGGTTATAACCGCTGTATTCCTTAAAAAGCCTTCTGAAATATCCCTCACTGACTCCGCATATATGGGCAATCTCCTCCATGCTCAAGTCCGAATCATTCTCCAGTAAATCAATTCCGCGACGTATATAAGCGTAGCGTGTCTTGATAATTCCCTTGTGAGCCTTTTTACAAATGAAGGCAAAAATTCTGTATATCTCGGAGTTGATAAGCGGCAGGCAGGCGATGTTCTTTTTACATTCCTCGGCGGTGCTTTCAATTGCCATTGCCATTGATATGTCAACGTCGGTTATGCAAAGGGTAGGAGATAGGGCGGGCGCAATATCCTCGCCTGATGCATCCTTTAGCTGAAAGTGTAAAACGAAGGTATCGGCGCGGTCGGGCGCGGTGTCGTAAAAATCGACGGTGTACTCGATGTCCTTGGACATATAGGTCATTTGATTTTGCCCTACCTCAAGCACGTTTCCGCTCTTATCGGTGATTTTTCCGCGACAGCCCTTAAACCAGAGAAGAGTGTGAGAGGGCTTGGGCTTGCCGAGGCAGGAGTAGACGTTCTGGCGGTCGTACCAGTTTTGCGCTTTGACGATGGTCTCGCTTATAAAAAAGTCTGTGTGAAACAGCTCGTTAAAGGGTATTTGCTTCATTTTTCTCCTCCAACGTAATTTTAGTAATATCATTGTATCACAAAAAAATCAAAATTGGAACGTTTTTTACAAAAAAAGAATTGATAATGCCATTTAATTATTAGCTTGTATAGCTATAATTGATAATGTAGAGGGGTTTGTTTTGAAGCTTTTTAACAAACGGCTCGATAAATATGTTTAAAATTTTAAAAAATACAAACGTAAAAGGAGACGGAAAGAATGAACTATCAGATGAACAAGTTTCTTTTCTCTATGATACTGACCGAGCTTGAGGATGCGGTCGGTAAGGAAAACTGCTCAACCAGAGCCATTGACAAGGTGACTCACAGCGTTGACTATTACTGGTTGTCGCGTATGTGGGCAGACCGCGGAGAGCGTATGCCCGAGGCAGACTTCGTAGTATGTCCTCAGGATGCCACCGAGGTTTCCAAGGTCGTAAAGATTGCAAACTATTATAAGATACCCGTTACCACCTGGGGTGCGGGAGGCGGTACTCAGGGCGGTGCTATTCCCGTTTGCGGAGGCATCGTGCTTGACACCAAGCGTATGAACAAGATATACGAGGTCAACACCGAGGGAATGTACATAGAGTGCGGTACGGGTGCTATCTACAAGCACATCGAGTGGGCTGCAAACGAGGTAGGAAAGGCAACCATGCATTATCCTTCCTCTCTTACCTGCTCCACCGTCGGAGGCTTCCTTGCTCACAGAGGTATAGGCGTTTGCTCCACCAAGTACGGCAAGATAGACGATATGGTGCTTCAGATGGAGGTCGTTCTTCCCAACGGTGATATCATCAACACCGCATCCGCTCCCAAGCACGCGGCAGGACCCGACCTCAACCAGATATTCATCGGCTCTGAGGGCACTCTCGGTATCATCACCAAGGCACAGATAAGAATCTTCGATCAGCCCGAGGAGCGTCGCTTCCGCGGATTTCTTTTCCAGGATATGCACGGCGCATTCCAGGCAAGCCGTGAGCTTCTTCAGAAATTCAAGCCCTCCGTTATGCGCTTATACGACGAGGCTGAGACCGCTTCTCTTATCAAGAAGATAGTAGGCGTTGAGCGTCCGGGCGCGTTTATGAACATTGCTATTGAGGGCGTTCGTGAGCTTGTAGAGGTTGAGGAAAAGATTCTTCTTGAGACCTTTGCAAAATACGGCGCAGAGGACCTCGGCTCAGAGTACGGCGAAAAGTGGTGGAAGGAAAAGATAACCTTCTTCTATCCCGGTCATATGATGGATATTCCTCAGATGTTCGGAACTATGGATACCATTGCTCCCTACGGAAAGATTGAGGAGATTTACTGGGCAATGAAGGAAGCTATTGAGACAAACTTCCCACAGGCTAAGTTTATCGCTCACTTCTCTCACTGGTATGAGTGGGGCTCTATGATATACGACAGATTTATCATAGAGGGCAAGGACGTGCCCGAGGATCCCGTTGAGGCTCTCCGTCTGCATCAGGCGGTCTGGACCTGCGGTGTCCGTGCAGCCCTTGCTCACGGCGGTGTTGTTAACGACCATCACGGTGTCGGAATCAAGCTCGGCCGTCTTATGAAGGAGCAGTACGGTCCTGCTATGCAGGTATTTGAGGGTCTTAAGAAGCAGCTTGACCCCAACGGAATTATGAATCCCTTCAAGCTTGGTTTATAAAGGAGGATGCAGAATATGAATATGTCGGAAAAATCAAAAGCACACGTTGACTCTTGCCGTTTTTGTTGGATGTGTCATCATATATGCCCGATAGGAAACGCTACGGGTCAGGAGAGAAATACCGCCCGTGCAAGAGCACTCGGTATATCAATGGTCAACCGTGAATCAATTGACCTCTCGGAGATTATGGATAATATTTACGAGTGTGCCACCTGCGGTGCGTGTGTGCACGAATGCGTAACGGGATGGGACCCCGTAATGTTTACAAAGGAGACCCGTCTTCAAGCGGCACTTGAGGATAAGCTTCCCGAATATATCAACAAAATGCTCGACTCGGCTCTCGAGCTGGGTAACCCCTACGGCAAGAGCGAGCTTGACCGAGCGCTTGCCGATGCAATTGAGACTCACAGTGACAAGAACGACCTTCTTTTCTGGCTCGGAACGGACGCAAGATATATGGCGAGCAGTGAGGGCATCAGAGCAATAAAGGTAATGGAAAAGACGGGCGTGCCCTTCACCGTCCTTGCGGATGAGACCGCAAGCGGTGCTCAGCTTGACTTCCTTATCGGCGGTGCAGAGGAGACCAAGGAGCAGATGCTCCGAGCGGCTGAGGTAATGAACGGCTACAAGACGGTCGTTATTTACGACCCGAACGATGCAAAGGCTGTAATGCAGACCTATAAGGAGTACGGAGTTGAGGTAAAGGCAAGCGTTATGACCTACACCTCCTATCTTGCAGAGGCTGTCGAGAGTGGCAAGCTTGCACTAAAAAAGACCGATAAGACCGTCGTAATTCAGGACCCCTATCAGCTTTCCCGTGACCTCGGTGAGAGTGATGCTATACGCACGGTTGCAGGTGCCGTTGCAGGCGTTGAGGAAATGCTTTGCAACCGTGACCAGACTGCTTGGGCAGGTAATATTCTTATGGCAGCTTATATGCCCGAAATTATCAAGAAGGTTGCCGCAAGACGAATCTTTAACGCCAAGAGCGTCGGAGCAAAGGCTATGCTCACGGCAAGCGTTTCGGAGTACGTGGCACTTCGCAGCGTAGAGCAGGATGAGGTTGAAATTCTGTCCCTTGAGGACTTGATTTTGGGAGAGTGATAAAATGCTGGTAAAGCTTCAGGACATTATCGCAATGGCGGATAAGGGAAATTACTGTATCCCTGCGTTTAACGTATACAATATTGAGACGGTTATGGGTGTTATAAAGGCGGCGGAGGAGGAGAGAGCCCCCGTAATTATTCAGGTATATCCCCGTCTCTTCAAGGAGGAGGTAGGCTATTACCTTTCTCCTGTAATAAAGGCGGCTGCCGAGAAGGCAACCGTGCCCGTATGCTTCCACCTTGACCACGGCTCCTCCGACGTTGAGGTGACCCGTGCACTCAGATGGGGCGCGAGCGGAATTATGCTTGACGGCTCGGCTAATTCCTTTGAGGAAAACGTCGAAATGACACGCCGTACCGTTGAGACCTGCGGTTATCTCGGCATCGGTGTCGAGGGTGAGCTTGGTCACGTCGGAAGCGTAAACGACGACACTATGGAGGAGTATACCGACCCCGATGAAGCGGCGGAATTCGTACGTCTTACGGGTGTTTGCTGTCTTGCAGTGCTTATAGGCAACGCACACGGTCATTATAAGAAAACTCCAAATCTTGACATAGACAGAGTTCGTGCAATTCGCAAGGCAACGGGACTTCCCCTTGTGCTTCACGGCGGCTCGGGAATCCCCGACGATCAGGTTAAGGCTGCAATTAATGCGGGCATCCGCAAAATGAATATAGGAACCGACGTGTGCTGTGCTTTTGCAAAGGGTACTCTCGAAACCCTTAACGATCCCAACAGAAGTATTGCGGTTGACATTTTTATGAAGCATCCCATCTCCACCGTACAGGAGCTTGCACGTGAAAAGATACACCTTGTCGGCGCTAACGGAAGGGCGTAATTTATGGGTAGCGTAATTGGAATAGGCGCATGCGTTATGGATACTCTCTTCAGTATCCCGTATTATCCTCCCGAGGACACCAAGCTTCGCGCACTCTCCTCCAAGCAGGCAGGCGGAGGTCCTGCTGCGACGGGTATTGTTGCGGCGGCAAAGCTTGGCGTAAGCACCGCGTTTATGGGTAATCTTTCAGCCGACTCTGTGGGAGATTTTCTCGTAAAGGATTTTGAAAAATACGGAGTCGATACCTCCTATATAAAGAGGCTCGACGGATACCGTGCCTTTACCTCGGTCATATGGCTCGCCAAGGACAGCCGTACCTGTGTATTCGACAAGGGTGACCTTCCTCCCTTCAGGCTTTCGGAGAGGGACGAGAGGGCGATTGCGAGCGCTTCGCTTCTTATGGTTGACGGAAACGATATGGAGGCGGCTCTTGAAGCCTCCCGCATAGCGCGGGAAAATAACGTCCCCGTGCTTTACGATTGCGGCGGACTCTATGAGGGAGTCGAAAGACTTCTTGCGCTGACGGATATTATGATTCCGTCGCAGGAGTTTGCGCTCGGTCATACGGGTAAGTCTGACCCCGAGGACGCCGCAAGAGAGCTGTACGAGCGTTACAGCCCGAAAATCGTGGTTGTGACTCAGGGCAAGAGAGGTGGATTTTTATACGACGGTAAGACCGTTACCTATTATCCCATCTATCCTGCCGAGGTGGTTGACTCCAACGGCTCGGGCGACGTATTTCACGGCGCTTTTGCCGCAGGAATTATACGAGGCTACGATTTCGAAAAATGCTGTCATTTTGCGAGTGCGGTATCGGCACTTAAATGTATGGGAATCGGAGCGCGTGAAAGCGTACCCGATTTCGAAACGGTGAAAACGTATATGAAGGAGAACGGTTATGAACTTTAAAAAATCATATAAGGCAACAAACGGCTATACACCTATCTGCAAAATAGGAGAATGCTCACTCAAGAAGTTGGAATTCGGTATCATTGAGCTTGAAGCGGGTCAAACGATTCCCTTTTACACCGAGGATAAGGAAACCGCATTTATTATGCTTGAGGGTCACTGTAACGTAAGCTTCGACTCGACAAAATGGGAAAACGTCGGAAACAGAAAAACGGTTTTTGAAAACCGCCGTGCCGAGAGCTTCTATATGCCCATTGAACAAAGGCTTGAAATTACGGCGCTTGATCACATCAAGATTGCCGTATGCGCGACTCCCGTTACCGAAAAGACCGAGCCTCAGCTTCTCCGTGAGGACCACGTGGTATTAAAGCTTCTCGGACGTCAGCCCTTTGAAAGAGAGACGAGCTTTATCATTGACGGCAATTCCAACGCAAAGGTGCTCACCATAGGTGAAGCGTATTGCACCGAGGGTAACTGGGCAGGCTTTCCTCCTCACAAGCACGACGAGGACAATATGCCCACAGAGTGTATTGCCGAGGAGATATACTACTTCCTCTTTGACCCCGAGCAGGGCTTTGCGGTACAGTGTCTGTACACCTCCGACGGAGAGATAGACGAGGCTTACAGAGTGAAGAACGACGAGCTGGTTGAGTTCCCCAAGGGATATCACACGACCGTTTCAACTCCGGGCTACCAGACCTATTTTCTCTGGCTTATGGCAGGCGATTATCAGGGCTTTAACAGAAGCAACGACCCCATACACGACTGGATAAAATAAGGAGGGCTGTTTTATGTTGAATTATCAGGTAAAAATAGGACTTGTTGCAATGAGACGAAACACCACAGACCGTCCGAGAGGTACGTTTCTGACCTGGTATTCCGCCGAGCAAAGAGGCAAAAAATTCGTTGATTACATAGAGAATAACTTTGCAAACGAGAACGTATCCTTCGTTGACAACAAGGGAATCGGATGTGCCGACCTCGTTTTTGATGACGCTTCGGCGGCAGAGGTTGTGGAGCGCTTCCAAAATGAAAAGGTTGATGCCGTGATGATTATCAACTGCAACTTCGGTAATGAGGAGGCTGCGGCGGATATCGTCAAGGCACTCGGAAAGCCTGCGCTTTTGTGGGCGCCTCTTGACGATGAATACTACGTTGACGGTATGAGACCTACCGATTCGCAGTGCGGACTGTTCGGTATTTCACGTCAGATGCAGAGATATCATATACCCTTTTCTCATTTGCCTTGCTGCAGAGTGGAGAGTGAGGAGTTCAAGGAGGGCTTTGAGCGTTTTACCCGAGTTGCCTGTATGGTGAAGAATTTCACTGGTATGCGTATCGGTCAGATAGGCTCCCGTCCGTCACCCTTCTTCTCGGTCATCTGGAATGAGAGCGAGCTTATGTCCAAGTTCGGTATACGAATCGTTGCGCTCAACTTTGCAATGATTGAGCAGAGAATGAAGGCGGCTCCCGAGCTTTACGGGGAAGAGATTTCAGAGTACGAGGAGTATTTCAAAAAGAACTATTCCCTCGACGAGCTGACACCCAAATATATAAGGTCAATGGCAACGCTTGCCGTCGTATATAAGAACCTTTTTGAAGAGTTTAAGCTTGACGTTATAAGCGCTGAGTGCTGGACGGCTACCCCTCTTATGTTCGACGGACTTGCACCCTGCGCGGTCTACGGTCTTTTAGGAGATCTCGGATATATGATTTCCTGCGAAAGTGATATTCATTGCGCAATGACTATGGCTCTTCTCAAGTCTGCCACCTTTGGCAAGGGTAAGCCTCTGTTCGGTGAGTTTACCGTCCGTCATCCCGAGAATAAAAACGCAGAACTTCTCTGGCACTGCGGTCCGTTTCCGCTTTCCGAAAAGGCGCCCGACAGCGAGGCAAGACTCGTCAATCAGCGTGAATGGTTCAGAGGCCGTGACGGTAAGTATACCGTTGCAAGAATCGACCAGGAGGACGGTAACTATATGATACTTCCGCTCCTCTGTAACACGACCGAGGGTCCACAGACCCACGGAACGTATATCTGGGGTGAGTTTGACAATCTGCAAGCGGTTGAGGACAGACTTATAGACGGACCGTATATTCATCATTTCGTGGAGATTCTCGGTGACTATACCGAGGAGATAAAGGAATTTTGTAAGTATTTCCCGAATCTGAAGGTAGACGGCTCTATTAAGGCGTAACGCTAAAAAACGAGGTTTTATATGAAATATTTGCTGGGAATTGATTTCGGCGGAGGAGCGTCAAAGGCGACTCTCCTCTCCGAAAAGGGCGATATAAGAGCGGAGAACACGGTTGAGTATCCGACCCTTTATCCCGAAAACAGCGCGTGCGAGCAAAATTCTGAGGATTGGATAACGGCGCTGTGTGAAAACTGTCGCGCCATACTCGACAAGAGCGGAATTGCTTCCGAGGATATTTTGGCGGTGGCGCTTGATTCGGCAACCCATACCTCTCTCGTCTGTGACGGTGATTTCAAGCCGCTCCGTCCCGCAATGCACTGGACGGACAGCCGTAGCCGTCAGGAAGCTCAGACTCTTCGCGAGAGATGTGGAGATGAAATATTTGCCAAGACCTTTCACCGTCCCGATACGATATGGACTCTGCCTCAGCTCGTGTGGCTCAAGAATCACGAGCCCGAGCTTTTTGAAAGGGTCAGATACGTGTTTTTTGAGAAGGACTATATCCGCTACTTTTTGACGGGAGTCTTTTGCACCGACTATATCGAGGCAGAGGGAAGTATGCTTTTTGACTGCAACCGTATGGAGTGGGACAGAGAGCTTTGCGCACTTGCAGGGATAACACCCGAAATGCTTCCGCCGATAAAAAATCCGCTCGACGTTATAGGCACGGTGGATTCAAGGGCGTCAGGACTTACGGGGCTTCGTGAGGGCACTCCCGTAATCTGCGGTACGACCGACACGGTTATGGAGGTGTTTGCCTCGGGAGCGGTTGAAAAGGGAGATATCACCGTAAAGCTTGCCACTGCGGGCAGAATTTGCGTTATAACCGACAAGCCCTATCCCGACAGGCATCTTGTGAATTATTCTCACGTTGCCGAAGGGCTGTGGTATCCCGGTACGGCAACAAAGGCGGCGGCATCAAGCTATCGATGGTTTCGTGATACCTTCGGAGGAGACTACAAGGAGCTTGACCGAATGGCAGAGAGCATTGGTATCGGATGTGACGGACTTACCTTTCATCCATATATCAATGGCGAGCTTACGCCGTATGCAGACCCGACTCTTTGCGGCAGCTTCGTGGGAATAAGAGCGACTCACGGCAAGGGACATTTTGCAAGGGCAGTTATGGAGGGCGTGACCCTTTCGCTTCTCGATTGCAAAAAATATCTCGACAGCCTCGGCTTTACCTACAAGTCACGGGCAACCCTTATCGGAGGAGGGGCAAAGGGCGGTATCTGGGCACAGATGACCTCCGACGCACTCGGCCTTGAATTGAGGATTACCGAGAGCGCCGATTCCTCCTTTGGCTCGGCAATGCTTGCGGGAATTGCAATGGGAGTATTTCCAAATGCAAGAGCTGCCGTTGAGACCTGCGTCAAGGAGACGGGAAGAGTGATACCCAATGAAAAGAATACCGAAAGGTATAATGAAATTTTCAAGGAATTTAAAGAAATACACGATGCGTTAGCACCGATATATCAAAAAAGATAAAGGAGATAACAGCTATGGAGCAGAACATTAATCTTATCCCCCCCGAAAAGCTCGGAGAGGGAAGCCCTATTGCACTTGAAGTTTGTGACCACGAGGTCGATATGTACTGGAAGGTTGCACTTGAGGTACTTGAAACTATCGAGGAGAACAATGAAAAGGGTGAGCCTACCGTAATGGTAGTGCCCTACGGACCCGTAGGCCCTTACGCGCGAATTGCATATCTTGTAAACAAGAATCGCATCAGCCTTAAAAACTGCGTGTTCATCAATATGGACGAGTATCTCAACGAGGATCTTACCTATATTGATATCAACCATCCTCTCTCCTTCAGAGGCGGTATGGAGCGCTCCTTCTATTCATTGGTTGACGAGGAGCTTAACGTTCTTCCCGAGAACCGTATCTTCCCCGAGCCCGGTAATGAAGGAAGAATTATGGAGATAATCGAAAAGTACGGCAAGCTCGATATGGTATTCGGAGGCTGCGGAATCAACGGTCATTATGCCTTCAACGAGCCACCCGAGGCAGACGAGGGCGTTTCTGCCGAGGAGTTTGCAAGCCGTCCTACCCGTACTCTTAAGATAACCCGTGAGACCCGTACCATCAACGCGTTTATGAACTGCGGCGCAAATCTTGAGGCTATTCCCGAGAACTGTATAACGGTAGGTATGAAGGAAATGCTTATGGCAAAAAAGGTTCGCATCTGTATGCCTCGTGACTGGAACGCGGCGGCACTCCGCAAGGTGCTCCACGGTCCCGTGACGGCGCTCACGCCCTGCTCACTTTTCCAGAAGCATCCCGATGCAAAGGTTTACGCATCCGCTGTTGCGACCGCTTGTCCCGTTGCTGAAATAAGAGTATATAACAAATGAGCCTTGTAATAAAAAATGCAAGGGTAGTGCTTGGAGACAGAGTTACCGAGCCCGTGTCGGTGCTGATACGGGACTCGGTTATCTCCGACCTTGATTATAAGGGGGAGTGTGAGAGCACGCTTGACGCTGAGGGCGGATACCTTATGGCAGGCTTTATCGACCTCCACGTTCACGGAGGAGGAGGCGCTGACTTTATGGATGCCACGACCGAGGCGTTTGAAACGGCGATCGCATCACATCTGAAGCACGGAACGACCCTACTCTATCCCACCGCAATGACGGCGTCCGAGGAGGATATCTCGGCTTTTATCGATGCTTATCTTGAGTTTCGGGAAAAGAGCCATTACGCTCGTATGACGGGAGGTCTGCACCTTGAAGGTCCTTATTTTTCGGGCGCAAATTCCCAGAGCAGCGGAGCGCAGAAAAAGGGTAGCATGCGCCTTCCCGACCGTGAGGAGACCGAGAGACATCTTGAGCGCGCAAAAGGAAATATAGTACGCTGGGATGCCGCCGTCGAGCTTGAGGGAATACGTGAGTTTGCAGAACGAATGAAAAGGGCAGGGGTCCTTATGGCTATCGCGCATTCGGATGCAACGGCTGACGAGGCTGAGAGGGGCTTTGAATGGGGCTTTTCTCACGTCACTCACTTTTATAACGCGGTCAGCAGTCACCGTAAGAGAGAGCAGACGGTATACGGCGGTATAGTCGAGGCAACCTATCTTGACGATAGCGTTACCGTCGAGCTTATAGGAGACGGCTGTCATATACCCCGTCACGAGCTTTTACTTGCCCTTAAGATAAAGGGCGAGGACGGAGTGTCGGTGATAACCGATGCAACACGAATTGCAGGCACCGATATGAAGGAGGGCAAGCTCGGAGGCTTGAAAAACGGCAGCGACGTTATCGTTGAGGACGGCGTTGCAAAGCTTCCCGACCGTACCAGCTTTGCAGGTAGCATTGCGACCATGGACAGATGCCTTCGTACCCTCTGTACGCTTTTCGGCTTGCCGATAACCACGGCTTCAAGGCTTTTGTCTCTGTCACCTGCCAAGAGAATGGGAATATCCGATAAAAAGGGAAGTATTGAAATTGGCAAGGATGCAGACCTCGTTATAGTTGACGGGGATTTGCAGATTAAAAACGTAATCGTCGGCGGAGAGCTTTTCGTATGAGAATCGTCGTCTGTGTAAGGCGTGGGCTTGACGGAGAGCTTGGGCCGTTTGACTCTGCCGCATATGAGACGGCGTTGCGCATTGAAAACGCCGAGGTCATCCTGCTCAGTATGGGTACTCCCGAAACGGCGGAGCTTTTGAAAAGGCTGACGCGTCTCGGTGCAAAATCGGCGGTTTTGCTTAGTGACAAGGCGTTTGCAGGGGCTGATACTCTTGCAACGGCGTATGCGCTCAGCCTTGCCGTCAAAAAGCTTAAGCCCGACCTCGTGCTCTGCGGAAGACAGACCACCGTCGGTGATACCGCTCAGACGGGCGTTATGCTGTCATCGTTTGCAGGGCTTGGCGTTATCACGAACGCAATGAGTTTTGAGAGCCTTGAGGGTGAGAAAATAGTCTGTGAAACGAGAGACGAGGGCGTGTGTGAGGCAAGGCTTCCCGCACTCGTTACCCTTGAGAGAATATATACCCTCCGCCTTCCGAGGCTTCGTTCGAAAGAAGGAGACGTTGAGGTCTGGTCTGCCGAGGATATCGGCGCAGACGTGGAAAAATGCGGACTTCGTGGCTCTCCGACGAGGGTTATCGAGACCCACGAAAACGAGAGCGGTAAGCGTAAATGCCGATTTATTTCTCCCGACGCTCTTATGAGTGCTATAAGCGAGGGGCTTGAAAAAAAGCAGAGCCTTTCATCACCGAGCGTGTCGGACAAACGGCTTTCACGGGTCTGCACCGTCGGAGACTCACCCTTGGAATACGCCGAGAGCGTGAGTGACGATATTATCCGTCTTGAGCTGACGGATGCCGAGGATATAGCCGAAAAAATCTCTCAAATCAAGCCGAATGCGGTTTTATGGGGAAGTGACAGCCGTTCAAAGAGAGTGGCGTCACAGACCGCCGTTTTGCTCGGTGTGGGACTTTGTGCCGACTGTACCTCTCTTGAAACCGACGGTCAAGAGCTTTTTATGGTACGCCCTGCGCTTTCGGGTACGACTATTGCTAAAATACGCTCCATCCGTTATCCCGCAATGGCTACCGTCAGAACCTCGACGGATACCTGCGACACCGTTCTCGGAATAGGCTACGGCGCAAGGGACTCTGTTGACGGTCTGCGTGCACTTGCCGAGAGGCTTGGCGCTGAGGTGTCGGCATCCCGTATGTGCGTTGACCACGGAATTTTAGAATATGCGAGTCAGGTCGGTCTTACTGGAAAGACGGTTGCGCCGTCCGTTTATATTGCCGTCGGAATATCGGGCGCGGTGCATCATATCGCAGGTATGAAGCATTCGGGCACGGTGATTGCGGTAAATCCCGATAAGGATGCGCCCATTTTCGATTACGCCGACTTCGGAATACTGGCAAGGGCAGAGGATATCCTTGATTTGTTTAAATAATATATTGATGAATAACCGACACCGATTTTTCATTATCAAAATGATAGTGCTTTCGGATTTGAGACAAAATTGGTGTAAAGAGTTTTATTTTAATTTTATATAAAATGAGTCTAAAGCAATTTTAGACTCATTTTTTCTGCTTTTTAGCAAAATAGTGCATATATGAGGAGATTTTTCATAAAGTTTAATATCATTTTTTGTGTACTATTTTCACCTTGATTTCTTAGGAATAGGTTGACAAATAAGTAAAATATTGATAAAATTAAAATGATATAATGTACTTATTATACATTAAATAAATTTTGGGAGGAACTTATGAACAGGACAAGGCATTCGCTGGCATTAAGTCTTATATCCTTGCTTTTGTGCTTTTCCATGCTTCTCGGCACAACGTGGGCGTGGTTTACCGATTCGGTAACGAGCTCGAATAACAGGATACAAACGGGTACTCTTGACGTAGAGCTTGAGTATTACGTTGACGGTGATTGGGAAAAGGTCACCGAAACGACCAACGTTTTTGAGAAGGACGCTCTTTGGGAGCCCGGGCATACGGAGGTGGTATATCTTAAGATATCCAACCTCGGCTCGCTTGCTCTCAAATATGATTTCAGCATCAACGTTGTAAAGGAAACCGTCGGAACTAATGCGGCAGGTGAAAAATTCCTGCTCTCCGACCATATCCGCTACGGCGTTGACCACGGCAAAACACCCGAGTACGCAGGACGCGAGGAGGCGGTTGACGCAGTATCCGCAAGCTCAACACCTCTCAAGACCGCATACAGCAAAAAGGCATCTATGAAGTCGGGTGCCCCCGAGGCTTACGTTGCGCTCGTCGTATATATGCCCGAGTCGGTAGGCAACGAGGCTAACGCAATGAAGGGAACCGACGCTCCCGTTATCAACCTCGGTATATCCGTAATGGCAACCCAGTATACCGTTGAGGATGACTCCTTCGGTACGGATTACGACGAGGGTGCATTCTTCCCCGACAGCGACGTTGACGTATCCGTTACCGCGCCCGTTAAGACGGATGCGGATAATAAGGTAACCGAGGCGGTTGACCTCGGCTCAAGCGATAACGTAAGCGCAGTGGTATCAAAGGATACGCTTCTTGAGGCTGGCACGGATTTTCTGACCCTCAGCGTTACCGAGCTTGAGACCACCAACGGAAATATCACGGTAGACGACGGAGAAGAGACCCGCTCGGTTGACGTACACGTTGACGGAATTGCAGACGGCAATACCGTTCCCGTTATAGTCAGCGTTAAAAAGCTTATGCCCGCAGGTCTCAATATGGGTAACTATACCCTTTACCACGTTGAAAAGGGTACTCCCGTAGCTATGACCTACGTTACGGCTACTCCCGTTAACCATAATGAATTTACATACGATCCCGCAACGGGTGACGTCGTAATTGCTCTTTGCTCCTTCTCGGAGGTAGCGGTAGTTGCAGAAACTGCTGCCGCTTGGGAGGGCAACTATAACTACGATTGGTACGTAGAGCCCGACAAGGCTGAGTATATAATTGCCAACGCCGACCAGCTTGCAGGCTTTGGAAAAATCGTCGGCGGTATGGCAGAGGGTATTGAAATTGACGCCTTTGCAGGCTCAACCGTAAAGCTCGTTGCAGACGTTAACCTCGGTGATGCTGAGGATAACAACGATACGGAAAAGATTTTCTATCCGATTGGTTATTATAACAGTAGTGAGAGCTACGATAAGGTATCGGGCGTTAGCGTTACAAGTGGCGTAAGCTCCTTTGAGGGAACATTTGACGGTAACGGTCATAAGATTTCCAATTTCTATCAGAATACCTGGGAAATGTTCGGTGACTATAACGACGGTTATTCGGGAACACCCAATCATTACAAGGATGCAATGGGTCTCTTCGGCTACGTTTTAAACGGCACCGTTAAGAATCTTACGGTTGACAATTTCTCCTCCGACGGTGAGTTTACTCCCACGGGTGTAATTGCGGCTTACGCTTGTAATTCCACCTTTGAAAATATTGCAATAACCAACTGTAATCCCCGTGTTTACAATACGGGTAACGGCGGTATAGTAGGTATCGGCGGTAACTCGGATGACCCTGATACCTATAAGCTTAACTTCAATAACATCACTATTGATAACACCAATAAGATAACGGCTCTCTGGGGCTCGTGGGACGTTGCCTGCGGAGGACTCGTCGGTATGTTCCGCGGTGCAGGTCACGTTAATATGACCAAGTGTCACGTTGCGGCACAGATTGACGCATATAACGACGTCTGCGGTAACTATCAGTATTATTGGTATCGCTATTCGGGTATGCTTGTCGGTACCAATAAGAATATGACAACCGACGCAAACGGTTATACCGTTCCCGAAACCGATAAGTTCCACGCAGAGAACTGTACCGTTCACTTTGATAAGTGGAACGACTATTATTACTGTGAGCTTGTTGCAAATTCTCTTGCATCATATACCCACGACCATCAGTTCTCAAGGCTTGTTGTAGTTGATTCTGTTGACGTTGAGAATATGAAGTATACAACGCTTGACGGAGCTGAAAAGGACATTTCTACAAGCGGAAGAGTTAATTTCGTGACTCTTCTCGGCGGTTGGGAAACTGAAAACGCTACCTGCTATCACTTTGTAGACGGTGAAGTTTGGGAGCATTCAATGGCAGGTACAGAGGTGGTTAACGGTGAAACGGTTGACGTTGAGGATAAACAGCACGTTTATCTCCCGTTCAATCAGCTCTTCACGGGCTACGGCTGGGGAGTTAAGCATATTCCTGTAGGTGAATTTGGCGGTGTTGACATTCTCGACCGTGAGGTTGCAGAGTCCCTTACCAAGTTCAGCGCAAAATACGAGGATAATACCTACCGCATAGGCGATGGCTGCTCGGTTGAAATCGGTGAGCTTTTCGAGGCGCTTGAGGGTGCCGATATCAACGTATCGGGCGTTTGGGTAAGTGCTGAGGCTGTCGGCGGTAACACCGTTGTAAGCGAGCTTGAGGTTAACAAGACCGATTGGAGAAAGAGCCTTCTTACTATCAACGGCACGGGTACGGTCAAGCTTACCGTTCAGGATTACGATTATTGCGTGCCTACGACTCTTACTGTTAAGGTCGAGAGCATTGTTCTCGGCAGTGATGACGAGAATACGAAAATCGTCGGACTTTCGGCAAGAAAGACTTACGAGTATGCTCCCGTAACCGTTCTTGATGCTTGGGATTGGCAGGACGTTCCCGCAGGCTCAACCTAAATTGACGTTGAGGCAGGTCTCTGGGCTGTTCGTCTTGATGGCACAACCGATTGTGAGTATATTCTTGTCGGTGAGACTGATATGAAGCCTATGTATATAGACGAAGCAACCGGTAAATATACTGTCAACGTTTATATGTGGGATCCTATTGGATGGATAATTGGTAAATGGAATTCAGATATGACATCGGATGTAGGTCTATTTTCTTCCGCTACTCAATATACCGGTGTTCAGTTAGCATATAATGTTCCTTTAGATGAAGCTACTATGGATACATATGCGCATGAACTGTTGAATTTTAAATATGCCAATTCTTTAAGTGAAATAATTCCGATTGATAGACTTAAAACAATTAAATTCTCTATTTCCGGTAATGGAACAATCTGTAATAACATATGGGAAGATAAAACTGCCAACGATTACACAGGAATTGTGCGTGTTTATGTGGCAGACAGTACTGTTGCAGACGGCTATTATGATATTGAGTTTGCTTGGAGTGAAGCTTCTTCGACTTATAAATACGACTCTAAAGATATGTCTGTTAATTTCAAAAATTTACTTCCTTCGGACGCCAACGGTTACGTAACCGGTATCGCTATATATCCTTTTGGCGGTATACCTAATGGTTGGTCTGTTCGCCAAACAGACGGTAGCAGACTATCTTACAGTTGTGTAAAGTTGTATCCGTTAGTCACTTCGACGCTGTCAACAGCTCCCGATTTGTATCTTGTTGGCGATGCATACGACGGAAAATATGAAATTGCAGGCTTTGATGACAGTCTCAGCTATGCGGTTTCCACAGACCTTATAAACTATAAGTCCATCGGCTCGGGCTTTACCACCTACAAGGTTTCCGATACGGGCACCTATTACTTTAAGGTTGAAGCAACCGACACGACTCTTGAGTCCACCGCCTCCTCTGTTGTTATAGAAGGCGAAAGAGAGACCGTTCAGGGACTTGCAGTCGGTGAGAATAATACCGTAGACCTTGGCTCCGACACCGTTTACGAATGGGCGAAATACACTCACGCAGGCTACGGAGAGTGGACGAGGGTTGAAGCGGAGGACGAGAGAGTGCTCACTCTTACCGACGGTCTTACCGCAATAAGACTTCCCGCTCAAGAAAATAAGGTTGCGGGCAAGCCTCAATTCTTCTACGTTGCGGGAGCAAACGTAGGCTCGATAGGACTTGAAATGAATTCGTCAAGCCGTGTTCCCGTTACGGGTGCTTGGGTAAACTCGAAGAACTTGTATAGTAGTTATGGTTTTCCTTATCAGATAGATTTAGGGTTCTCGTTTGGAATGATATCAGGCTTTTATCAGGATTTGGAATCCAGTAAAGATGCTTATTATACCTACACCTTAGCGGAGAATGAAATACTTCCCATTCAAGACGTTGGATGTTTTTCTATAATAGTTGGAAGTGGTAACGGATGGTTTTTTGAGGGAGCAGTTACGGGTAAGATGCGCTTCCACGTAGCCGATGGACTTCAGGACTATTATGACATTGATTTTACATCAACAAAGTTTAATTCCGAAATGTCCTTTGATATCGGTAGCGTTATCCCCGAAAATGAAACTGGTTATTTCACGGGCATTTCCATTTGGCCTATGTATGAAGTGTTGTCAGGAAAATATCTAGAAGGCAAAGAAGCCGGTAATCAGAATTACATTTTGCGTATAAAGGGAATTTACGTAGTTGACGGATGGACGGCAACCGGTACAGATGCTGATAAAACAGACGTAACAAGATGCCGTATAAGGATTTCCAAATAAGCACTATACAACAGCAAAAGCAAGGGAGCCGTTTTCACGGCTCCCTTGTGCTGAAAAAATCGCATCGGAAAAACCGATGCGATTTTTTTGTTAAGCTGTTTATTAAGGTTATTTATCGGGCTATATTAAGCTTAAAGCTTTTCGATTATCAAGCCCTTGCCCTTATTGAAGACCGTGCCCTGCTCGTCATAATAAACGTTATAGACTTCCTTGCGGAAGGTGAGGTTTTCAAGCTTGAACCATTCCCAGATGCCCGTGATTTTCGGCTTAACCGAAAGGGTATCTCCCTCGATATCAACACCGCAGAGACCGCGTATGACAAGGTCGATAAAGGTTGAATGGTTATAGTCTCTGCCTCTGTTCTGACCACCCGTGAGCTTATAACCGCTCCTTGCCACCTCGCGCACGTTCCAATAAAGCTCGTAGGGCTTCATTACCTCGTCGATGAAATTGATTTTCTCACCGTTCTCAATCGAGTAATGCATTTCGGCGTATTTTTTAACGTAATCGTAGAGGTCTTGATTTGTTACCGTGTCTTGAGAATAATTGTTCAAAAGCTCGATTACAGCGTTTATAACGTAGCTTGTAGCGTAGGGCCATACGTTGCCGTTCCAGGTGCAAGCCTTTTCCTGATAGAAGAGAAAGCGCGGATGAGAGATATCGGCTGTCGTAAAGCCCATAGGAGCGTTAAAGACCCTCTCGTCCTTCAAAAGCTCAAAGCATTTTTCACGGTTATCCGAGGGCAGCTTGAACGCCCACGGGATATAGCCCATAAGCTCTCGGGCGTTACATTCCTCGGGAATATCACGGCAGTCTATTTGTCTGTCAAAGCACTCGTCAGCAGGATGCACAGCCTTGAAAAATTCACCGTCCCAAAGCTTTTCCTCGACTTTTTTCTGAATATCGGACGCCTTCTCAAGATAGAGAGCCTCCTTTTCACCGTTGCCCGTCATTTTGAATATTTTTGAAAGGGCTACGGCGTCGCCGTACATACACGAATTAAGGAGAGGACGAAGCCCCTTGAGTCTCGTCATATCGGCTCTGTTACCGCTTATGGTAAATTCCGTGCCCTCACGGTCGTCAATCGACCAGTAAAGACCGTTGGGAGTCAGGTGTCTTTCCTCCCAGCCCTTGAAATATTCTTCAAACGCCTCGGCGTTATCCTTTAAAAAATCCTCGTTTGCCGTCACCCTGCAAAAATTGTACATTGCCGTAAGCGCGGGCGTATGATAGGCGTAGGGCGAGCCCTCACCGAGTAAAAAGAACTTAATATAGTCAAGAAGCTTATCCGAGCATTTAAGCCATCGGAACTCGTTTAAGTGATGAGTAAGCGCTGCGTTTATGGTGTTGTGCTTACCCGCCCAGGAAAGATGTATTTTCGTTAAAAACTCACTGAGCAGAAAGCCGTCCTCGGTCTCCATTATATGCTTGCGCATAGTCCAGGTGCGGAACGCAAAGGTCTCCTCGACCGTCTTATCGGGACAGTAAAGCCTCGGCGCATTCTCAAGTAAAAACTCTTCAGCGTGAGCGTTGTCTATATACTGAACGACCTCTTCCTCGTCGTTCCCGTTGAAGCGTTTGAAATATTCACTGTATTGCATAGAAAGACTCCTTGTAAATGATAAGTAAAGTATATCATTTACAAGGAGTTTTGTCAAATTTATTTCGGCTTGTATTCGATTATAGTACAGCTTCGCTTTTTGGGAAGACTTACCCTTATCGTACCGCTTCCGTCAAAGCTTGAGCCGTTGTCAAGGCTCTTGAAGGTGAAGGCGTTGTAGCAATCAACACCCTTGAGTGTAACGTTGACCGCATCAAAGGGAGACTCGCTTCGGCGGAACGCCATAAGTATACCGCTTTGAGTGTCGGGGTCGTGATATTGCCATATAGCCCAGGAGGTCTCGTCAAATTTGACCGAGCCGTGATTGTAAAAGTCGCAGGAGAAGTATTTGCGGATGCTTCTGTACTCGTCGGTTATAAGCCTTGCCCACTTGAAATCCTCCTCGTCCATTGACTGAAAGACGGTGTTGTAAAATGCAGCTCCCCAGCTTGCCGAATAGGAGCTTCGGATAGCGTAGGTGTCGGATTTCGTTTTACTGGTGCATCCGTTGTAGGGGAGATAGCAGGAGATATTTGCGTTATGAGTCTGAAGCACCTCGGAGTTTTCGTTGAAGTTGCATTGATAGTCACTTCTGAAGAAGGCAATTGAACGCTTGAGAGTCTCGATATCAATTCGTCTTCCACCCGACGAGCAATTGTCGATAAGCAGGTGAGGGTACTTTTCAAGTATCGTGTCCCAAACCTCATACATACCCGTGATATGCTTGATTTCACTGATGCCTCGGCGGTTTTCGGTATCGTTTTCCTTAAAATAATCGGTGAGCATAGCGTTGGCATCCTGACGGTAGCAGGAGAGGTCAAGACCTTCAACGTAGTCGCACAGAAGCTTTATGATATAAGCGCGTGCTTCGGGATTTCCGTAATTCAGAATTGCCTGATTGTTGTCCGTAAGTCTCATAAACCACTCGGGATGAGCATTAATAATACTTGTGCCGACGATTGCACGCTCGGGCTCAAGCCATAGCATAAGCCTCATACCTGCATCCTTTGCCGCCCTTGCAACCTCTCGGAGTCCGTCGGGATGAACTCGGGTATTCGGCTCCCAATCACCCGTGTGCATACTCCAGTCACCGCTGAATCCCTCGTCGCATTTGGTGCATTGACCGTACCATCCCGCATCAATCCATACGTCCTCAAAGCGTATTCCGTGAGCCTTGTATTCGTTGATACGCTTTATCATCTCGTCACTTGTAATGCCTCCCCAAAGCTCCGTTGCCATAATTCCTTCACGGGTGGCACACGTATTGCTCTTGTGTGAAAAGCAGTTCTTTATAAGTCTGCGGAATTTGTTGTGCTTATCCTCGGTTGAGCTGTATTTCATTACGAGAGTAGAGGTGGTGCGAAGCCTTTCGCCTGCCTCAAGGTAAAAGTGAGTTTCCTTAAGACCGCTCTTCATTCTGACTCCGTTTTCCGCCTTTGAAAACTCGGTTTTCCAATCACCCGTCCAACCGATAGCCGTAATATATCCCGAGCCTTGAGCCGTCACGTCGAAGAAGGGCATCATACCCTCACTTGACCTTCCGCCAACGTTTGCAAGGCGCTTGGTCGGTCTCTTGTCAAGGTATTCGTAATTGAAGCCGTATTCGGTAGCGCTTATCTTATCGTTTTCCCAGTAATACGTTCCCGGTACCATACCAGTCATGGTTATAACGCATACGTTACCCTCTGTGGGAAGATATCCCGGCTTCGGGGGTGTGGGAAGCTCCAACGGAAGAAGGGTGTCGCAATCCCATATATCCGAGAAAATCTGCGAGGGTGTATCACTCGCATTTTCAAAATAAATTACCCACTCGGTAGCATCGTATTCCTTGTATATACGCTCCTCCACCTTGACGGATACGCCGTTTTCAAGCTGGTATACCGCACCGTCCTTTACCTCAAGCGTAAAGCTTTTGTCTCCGTAATTAAAGCTGAAATTCATATTTACTCCTCCGTTAAATTGTTAAGTCCGAAATGTCTGAATACCTCGTCATTCGTGCCGTAAAAAATATCGTCTCTGCCCGAGATAAGCTCGCAGAAGCGTTCAAAATCCGTCCATACGCTCTCGTCAACGTCAAGCTCATAGCTGTGACCCCAAACGTAAAAAAGCTTGGGCGTGTCTGCTTCAAGTGACAGAAATTCCCGTGCAAGCCCTTCTCTCACGCTTATCTCTCTGTGGGATATGGTGGGGTCAAGAAGCATAAGGCTTTTCGGTAGCTCAAAGGAACGGGTGGATTTTACCGTCCGTCCGTAATAGAGGCTTGTATTATTTTCTATCACGTCGGCAACCCTTTGATTGCAGTATTCACCGACTCCTCCGGGATAGG
This sequence comes from Clostridia bacterium, assembly GCA_017439965.1. Lineage (GTDB taxonomy): Bacteria > Bacillota > Clostridia > Oscillospirales > SIG627 > RGIG6353. Next base: position 36,241 of record JAFSID010000005.1, read on the forward strand.
CAAAGCCGTGTATTTTTTTACCCGTAATGCCTTCAAGAGCCTTGGCGTCCTCACTCATCTGAAAAATGACCTCTTCGTCCGAAAGGGCGGGAAGAATCGGGTGGGTGAGAGAATGGGAGGCGATTTCGTGATTTTTGTAAACCTCGCAAATCTCGTCCCCCGGAATTCTGTGATTGTTGAATACGGCGTCGAAGCCGAAAACTCTGCCCGAGTGACTCGTGCGCTTGTCAAAAAGTCCCGAATTAAGATTGAAGGTTGCTCTCAGACCGTATCGTTCGAGTATTTCAATAAGTCTTTTATCTTGCTCGACTCCGTCGTCGTAGCTGAAGGTTATAGCTTTATATTTCATTTTTTCTTATGGAACAAGGCATATTGCTATCAGTGACATTATACCACCAATCAAGCCAATAAGCTGTTTTTTTGATAAAATTTCTTTGAAAATTATTATGGACATTACCGAGCTTAAAATTATTGCGCTTCCGTTTACGAGTGGGAAGAAAAGCTGACTCGGAAGCATTCCCGAAAGCTTCAGATTTATGTAATTCATCAAAAATGTACATACACCGCAGACAAGCCCGATGAGGACGGTTTTCTTATCAAGCTTAATGCTTTTGTCAAAGCCTCGGTTTCTGATAATGCAGAATATTACGGCACATAAAAAGCTTATGAGAAGAAGACCGCTGACCTCGGATTTGTACTCGGAGGTCTGGTGAAGCTTCTGTAAAACTCCGACCGAGCCTTGAAACAAGAAAGCCAAGGCACAGTATAAAATCCATTGTGCTTGAATTTTTGAGCCCTTGCTTTTTTGCATTGACAGATATATAAAGGCAATCAGTATGAAAACCACGCAAAGCTTGAGAGGACTGAATTTTTCTCCAAAAAATATTCCCGAAAGCGTTGGGATTATCATAGACGAGGTGGTCACAAGCAGGGTTATATGCATAGGTCCGCTTGAAAGTGCAAGCATTTTATAAATGTTACTGAGTGCGGTAACAACTCCGAATATAAGTCCGAGCAGAGCGGTAAAAAGGGAAATGCCTCCTCTTATTGCCAAAGCTCCGAATATCAGCACGCAGACCGAGTATACGAAAAGGTTGAAAAGATTTATATGCGACCTTGTTTTGAGCGCAGTCTTGCAGGTGCGGTTGAAGAGACAGTTTTGCGTAACTATCGCAGAAACCGAGGTGATAATTAATATTGCAGACAAATCAAGTACGCCTCCTTTTGCTTTAAATATACCACATTTTTACCTTATATTCTCTTGACATTTCGTCAAATAATATGGTAAAATCGTCAAAAGAGGTGATTGATTTGAACGAGAGTAAAATACAAAGCTTCAAGCTGCCCGAGGTTCGTGAATTTGATTTTCAAATCAAGTACACTAAAACCGACAGATACTCGCATACTCACGAGATCGACCTTCATACCCATCGTGAATTTGAAATATACGTAAATCTTTCGGGTGACATATCCTTCCTGATTGAGAATAAGCTTTACGCTCTGACCCGCGGTGACGTTATCGTTGCCCGACCGGGTGAGCATCATCATTGCGTTTACCGAAGCGGTGAGGAGCACCGTCTTTTCTGGATACTGTTCGACTGTGAAAAAAATCCGCATCTTACAAGCTTCTTTCGTCGTTCCGACGTAAATTACGTTTCACCGACGGAGAGTGTCAAGAACGAGCTTATCGAGATATGCTCAAGGCTTACGGAGGATGCCGACGGAGGAGACAGACTTTATTATTTTTTGCGGCTTCTCAAGCTTATTGAGGAGGGAAGCCGCGACTCAGCTGACGGTAACAGAATGCCCGAGGATTTCAGACTTATTCTTGCGTTTGTCGATAAGCATCTTGCCGAGGATTTGAGGGTTGCGGACATAGCTCAGGAGCTTTTTGTCAGCAAGAGCACCGTCGAGAGAAAATTCAAGGAGTACGTCGGTATGACTCCTCTTGATTATATACAAAGGAAACGGCTTTTTCTGTCGGCGGAGCTTTTGAAAAAAGGGGAGACGGTGCTGAACGCAGGGCTTGGAGTCGGATATACAGACAATTCTTACTTCATTCAGCTATTCAGACGGCAGTTTGGAATTACTCCGTATCAATACAAAAGAAGCCTGCAAAATAACGAATAAAGCGCAAAGGGGACTGAGCGAGGAGCTCAGTCCCGTTTTGTGTACTGTATTGACAGTGCAGAGAAGACAGTATTTCTCTTTAATTCAGTGGCTAAAAAAATACGCGGTTAATTTCAGTCAAGGTATTGTATTTTGCGGTAAAGTGTGCTATGATATGCTCTGTGATAAATTAAAAGGAGCTTTATATGTCGGAAAATCAATCGAAAATTGACATTGAGCGTGACGTCAACATACACCTTGAAAACAAGGGCATAAGCCGAACGTTTTTCTGGTTTTTGTGGGTAATGTACGCCGTTGTCAGTATGACCAAGAATTGCTACAACTCATCCCTTGCAAGCATCGTTGCGGATGGCGTTTTGACCAAGTCGCAGACGGGTGCAATAACGGCGCTGTTTTATCTTGCCTATACTCCCTTGCAGGTCGTCGGAGGCACCTGCGCCGATAAATACAGCCCCGAGAAGCTTATAAAAATAGGACTTATCGGTGCGATGATATCCAACGCCGTAATTTTCTTCTGTCAGAATTATTACGTAATGCTTGCCTCCTGGGTATTCAACGGAATTATACAGTTCGGCATATGGCCGTCGATATTCAAGATAGTCTCCTCTCAGCTTGTGAGAAGTGACCGCTCAAGAATGATTTTTTATCTGTCCTTTACCTCTACCGCGGGCTTTCTCATTTCCTATCTCATCGGCGCGGTGGTCAGTGACTGGAAGTACAATTTCGCAATCTCGGCAATCAGCCTTCTTGCTTTTGCGGTTGCGTTGCATATCGCTGAAAAGCGTGTAAATCCCTTTATGAAATGGGATAAAACCGAGACCGGTTCAAGCTCCGCCGATAAGCTTGAGGGACGCTCGAAGCTTCAGATTTTCGGCGCAAGCGGATTTTTCGTTATGCTTCTTGTCGTTATTCTCGTCATAACCGTAAGCCAGTCAAGGTCTACTCTTACCTCGGTTATGTTCGTTGAGAATTACGATAACGTAAGCCCCTCGCTCGGAAACGTGCTCACCGCACTTCTGCTCGTTGCGGGTATCGTCGGAAACCTCGTTTCAAGAAAATTCGTGTCTCATTCCAGAAACGAGCTTTTGTCTCTTGTGCTCGTATACGGCGCAATGCTTCCTTTTCTCGTTGCGTGTATCTTCGTCGGTAAGCTTCCCATACCCGTTATGGTCGCAATGTTTGCGGTAATTGCCTGCCTGGAGGCAGTGGCGGCATTGCTCCGAAATTACTACACGATGTATTTTACCCGCTACGGACTCAGCGGAAGTGCTGCGGGAATTATCAACGCGGGTGCCGCCTTCAGCTATATGCTTGCGGCTTACGTTATGCCCCGTATAATCGAGCTTTTCGGCTGGAGGGTGTTTATGATATCTCTCCCCATAATCGTTGGCGTTGCAATTGCTTGTATCCTTCTTATCGTCAAGCGCTTTGCGAAATTCAAGAGCACGGCACTTTAAGACAGTAACCGTTAACGAAAATATTCCCCTTAGAGTAGAACTGCTCTAAGGGGAATTTTTTATCTTGATATAGGCTTGGGAATGATGTGTACGGGGCTGTTTCCGACGATTTCTATCTCGCCGAATATAGCCTTGACGAACGCCTTCTGAGCCTCGGGAGACTTGTTATAGGCGTTGATGAACACGTCAGCGTTTTCCATTATATCGTAATGGATGTATGGATATCCGAAGGAAACGCCGATAGATTTTTCCTTGCCGTGATTGAAGGCAAAGTAGAAGGTCTCACATTCCTCACCGAAGAAACGGAGTCCTCCCTTTGGCATATGTCCCTCGATAAAGCCTGCGTAAATTATAAGGTCGCTGTTATCCGAAATCTTATTAAGCTCGCCGTCACTTCTGAGTCTTCTCTGCATATAGACCTCGATTCCGCGCTTTTCAAGCTCCGCCTTCAAAACCTCAAGGTCATCAACGAAGGTGTCGCAGTGGGTTGAAATGATGATGGACGCCTTCTTTATATTCTCACGCTTTAAGGGGAGCATACCGTTTCTGTCACGGATAAGGGTCATACTGCGGTCGGCAATAATTCCGTTTACGCGTCTGGTCTCAGCAACCGTTTCCTCAACTCCGTAGGGAAGGTCGTTGTTGCCCTCGTTGAAGAGTCCTATCTTCTCCTTCATATCGAGGACACGCTGGCAGGCGTCGTTGATTCTCTCTTCGGAGATTCTGCCGTCAAGCACTGCCTTCTCGATAAGCTCGCCCGAGTTGGGCATTGCGCCGAGAATAACATCGTTACCTGCATTGATAAGCTCGACGATAAGCTCCTCATACGGCATAAGAGACCAAAGACCCGCCATGGTTATACCGTCGGTTATAACGACACCCTTAAAGCCCATTTCACCTTTAAGAAGGTCGGTTATAACCTTTTTTGATATGGTGGAGGGAACGTATTTGCCGTTTATCTGTCTGTCATCTGCCGCAGGGAAGGCGTGATGGGATATCATAACCGAATATACACCGTCGTCGATTATATCCTTGAATATCTTGCCCTGCTCAGCCCACCATTCCTCCATGGTGTACTCTATTGCAGAGCTTGTAAAATGAGAGTCGCGTGCGTCACGGCGGTCGTTACCCGGGAAGTGCTTTACGCAAGCGGCAACGTTTTCGCTCTGCATACCCTTGATAAGAGCCCTTGAAAGCTTTACCATACGCTCGGGGAAGTCCATTGCAAGACTTCTTCCCGTAGCGGCTCCGTTGCGGTTTCCCACGTCGGCAACGGGATACCATCTCCAGTTGATGCCTCCGAGTCTCAGCTCACGGCCGACGGTAACACCGAGCTGATAGGCAAGCTCCTCCGAGTCGGCAGCGCCGATTGCCGCGCCGTTACAGATTGCCGAAAGGTCGGTAAAGGTACGGGTCGCGCCTCTTTCATAGTCTCCTGCAACGAGGGGAGGAATTTTTACGTAGGTTGCCTGCTTCTCGATGAATTTCTTGTATACGGTGCTTTCTACCTTGAGGTCACCGTTTTCTGAAATCTCAAGCGGACGCGCGCCGTTTGCATCCGCCGTTCTGTAAAAGATACCCGTTTGCTCTCCGTAGAATACACCGGGCTGTTCTCTTTCACAGAAGGCTTTTGCCTCCTCTGCGTCACGACTTGAGCCGTCGTGACCGACCTCCGTCGTGTTGTAAATGTGGTACTGATAAACAAGCAGGGTCTGACCGATTTTTTCCCGAAGGGTCATTTCGGATAATAACGGTTTTTTCATAGCTGTAAATCCTTTCAAATTTGATTTTTATACTCCAAGGAGGCTCTGGTCATAGTGGAAAAGAGCCTCGTTTACGTCGTGGATGCTTTGGTATTCTCCCGTCTTTAAAAAGTAGGCTATGATAACGTCAAAGAGAATTGAGCCCGACAGACTGTAGCCTGCGCTGTCAAGAAGTCTCTTTGCCTCCTCAACGCTCAGCCTTAAGCCTATCGCAAAGGAGACGGCAGTTGTTTTACTCGGACGGTAGTCCTTCTGGCACTTGATTTTAGAAAACGTCTTTTTGTCAACGTTTGACCTTTTATAACATTCAACGTCGCTGATGCCTTTTGAGTCGATAAAATAAAACAGAGTCTCGGCAAAGCCCATATCCATATTTTCTATCATATCGTCAAGAGAGCTTGCATCGGATGATGCTTCGTCGAGCGCTCTCCTTGATGCCTTCATTTCTCCGAAAAACGAAGCCTTCTTCCTTTTCGGAGGAGGGCAGGAGGAGACCTGCGTGCAGGAGACAGTAAGCTCACGGTTGATTATTTCAGCAAGAAAGCTGTCAAGGTAAGGATTTGAAGGATAGGTATCCCTTTGCACGATAAGATGTATCTCACATTCGTGCGAGTCAAGATAGCTATCAAGAAGCGGTGAGATATCACGCACGGTAAGGGCAGGGGACAGATAAAGCGCAAGAGCTTCAACGTCCGTCAGTCTTTCAAGCTCGCTTTTGTAGTGGCTTAAGGAGTCGGACTCTGTAATTACCGCGCCGTATTCTGTAAGACGGTCTTGGCTTTTTATTATTCTAACGGGCATATGTCACCTCAATAATAAAGCTTTACGGGTCCGAAAAGACCGCTCTTAAGCGTGGACTTGTTAAATTCCTTGGTATAATTGTGATAGGGAGAAAGCATTGCCTCGCCCCATTTATCAAAGCTGTCCGTGTACACGAATTCATTTGCGGCTGTGTTGGAAACCCTTATCTCAAGCAGGTTATTATCCTTGAGAAGCTCCTCGGGAATCTCAAAGCGGTAGGGAGACATTACCTTAACGCCGACGGAGACCTTGTTCACAAATACCTCGCAGGAATAACAAGCCTCGCCCAAATCAAGCATCATATCCTTTTTCACGGGTGCGGAAAATTCCGTCGTATATACACAGCTTCCTGAGAAGGAGTCGCCCACGTACTCTCTCCAATCACCGAGGCTGACGCTTACCTCCTCCTCGGTTATGTCCTTGGAGTAGAAGTTGTTTATATCAATTACAAACTGCTTCGTTTTTCTTAACGTATATTCACCGTCAAGAAGCATTTCTTCGGTGTATTCCGGGGCACCGCCACATTTTATCTCGGCATCGGTATAAATGAGAGCCACCATTTCACCCATATTAAGCTTGAGTGTAAGCGTGTCACCCTTGACCGACGTAAGCTTACCGTCGGTGAGGTTTAACAGATATCCGCCCTCCTCAATTTTTGCACTGACCGAGGCGGAGGTATATGCTTCATTGCATATGTAGAAGATTCTTGAGTTGTCAGAGTCTCTCTGCATAAGTCGGATTCCCTTGGTATCACCCTCAAACACAATGGGGGAGGTGATATAGTCCCAAGGAGTAGCGCTGTATACGGCACCGCTTATCTCGTCGTTTATATAATCACAGGTGGCAATGACCCTACCGCCTCCGAGGATAAATTCCTCAAGAAGCTTCTTTACCTCGGGATTCATATATTTGCAGTCGGATATAACGAGTGTCTTGTAGCAGGCAATACCCATTCGTATCTCGCCCTTTTTCAACGCTTCTCTGTCGCAGGAGAGAATAACGTCGTCATCGAAAATATCAAAGGATATCTGCTTTTCCTCCATTCCGAAGCCTACGCGGTCAAATTCAAGTATCCCTTCGCTTTCATCTGCAACGAGGTAAAAATCACGAATCGGGAGATACAGAGCTGTGTCAATAACGCTTTTACCGACCGACGTGATATAGGTGAGACGCTCAATGTATGAATTGAAGTGTGCAAGGTCGGAGTAGCAGGCAAATCTTTCACGGAATTTCGGCATAGCTCCCGCCATCTGAAAGCCCCTTGTTTCTCCGTAGGTTGCAGACATCATATTGAAGAGGTTTATGCCACGGATTGCCTGAAAATTCAGGACGAATCTCATCTCGTCAAAGGTTACGCCCTGACCGTAAATTGCCATACATTCGGTCATGGCACGGGTAGAGCCTACCTGAGAAGCGGCTGAGGAGGCGTATCTTGGGAAGAAACGGTTTTCAGAGGTCATATTGCCACCGACCTTAACCTTTTCTCCCGGGAATATCTGTCTCCATATTGCATCGATTCCCGGAATATCGAGATAGCGGAGAGCACGCATCGCGTTAAAGGTGCGTCCTCTTACCGAGCAATTGGGAATATGGTCTACGTTGAAGTGCCCCGAGAACGCCATTCCGTTTTCGTTGACCCATTTTTTGTAGGGCGCGAGGAAGTTGTTACAGAATAGCTCACTGCAATAATCGTACCAATTTATGACAGCCTCACGCTCCCATTCTGTTTCGGGAAGCCTTTCAAGGTTCAGTATGGGAAGACAGGGGCGTATGGAATATCCGTGGCGGCGTTCAAATTCCTTCTCCATTTCGGGACGGTAGGGAGTAGGGTAGGGAAGCACTGCCTCATCGGTAAATACGATGGGAATGTTTTCCCCAAACTCTCCTCCTATGTGCTTTTTGTATTCCTCGTGGGTCACCTTGAGAAAATAGTCGGTAGCCTCCCTCAAGGAAAGGTCGGGGTAGTCGGAGGAGGCGGGATAGTCGAAAAGGTCTATCTTGGAATAATATTCGGTGACGGTCGTGTCCTCTGCAAACTCATAGCCCTTATCAATCATTTTGCCGTCGGGCAGAAAGACTGCGGCATCGTCGCTTGATGAATAGGTCTCTCCCGCCTTGAAGAGAGTCTTTCGTGAGGCGAGAAGCCTTTTTGCATATTCGGGATGGTCAAGAAGGACTCGGTTGCAAGCACTTCCCGAGGGCCATCCTCCCTCGTCGTAAAGCCATAGGTGCATTCCGAGCTCGCGCGCCTTGTTGTAGGCGTAGACGTAATGCTCCATATATTCCTTGCCCAAATAGTCTATACAGAAGGTCGTAGGTACACGGCAGGGACGGAAATCACTCGGTATGGGAAGAATGTAGGTTCCCTTTATTCCGAGACGCTTCATCTCCTCAAGAGTCTCATCGGTCTTTTCCTTTGATACGGCACTTGCCCAGCTCCACGTATACACGGGTACACAGTCGCGCGGAGTACTGTAAAGCTTGTCTTGAGAAAAGCATGTTTCTTCGTCCAAAAATACGTTTTTATCTGTGATTTTCATATCGGACTCCTTTTGAAGTGTTCTTGTTAGGATTTTAGCATTTAACCGAATAAATGTCAATAAATCGGAGAAAAAACTTGCTTTTTTCTATTGACTTTTTTGCGCTTTAAATTAAAATATAATTAAACCGTATAAGGAGATTAATGGGTATGAGAAAATTAAAGGTTTTGATGATATCGGCGCATCCCGATGATAACGAGCTTCGCTCGGGAGGTACGGCACTAAAGTACGTTGAAGCGGGTCACGAGGTGCGTTTTCTCTCGGTATCGAGCGGTAACGGCGGTCATCAGTCAATGACTCCCGATGAGATAAAGGAAAGAAGATATAAGGAAACCCGTGAGGTTGAGCGCATTACGGGAATAAGGTACGACGTGTGGCTTGACGTGAACGATTGCGAGGTAGAGGCAAGCCTTGAGATGCGTAAGAGGGTCACCCGTTATATCCGTGAGTATTCTCCCGATATAATCTTCACTCACCGTACAAATGATTATCACGCCGACCACCGCGCAGTAGCTCTTCTCGTTCAGGACTCGGCGTATCTTCTGATAGTTCCCAATTTCTGTCCCGAGACACCTGCAATGAAGGAATGCCCCGTTATAATGTTTTCCTACGACGGTTTTACAAATCCGCCCTTCGTTGCCGACGCTATCGTCTCTACCGACTCAGTAATAGAGCGTAAATATGAGATGTACGACTGCCACGAATCACAAATGTACGAATGGCTTCCCTTTACCAAGGGCGGTCTTGACGAGGTGCCTCTTGATAAGGTAGAACGCCGTGAGTGGCTGAGAAGCCCGAGAGTGCCCCGTGACAATTCGCTCACTCTTGCGGATTATAATATCACCTTCAGAACCACAGCCAGCGAGTACCGTGAGCATAAGTCGGCAATGCTTTTCCGTGATAGGCTTATCGAACGCTACGGTGATGCAGGTAAGGACGTCGTTTTTGCCGAAGCGTTTATGCTCTCGGAGTATGGCAAGAAGCTTGACGAGGAGAATATGAAAATTTTCTTTCCCTTCTAAAAACAAGGGCTACGCATACTGCGTAGCCTTTTTGTTTATTTGTTCAATAGCTTTACGGCACTCTCAAGGCACTGCTCCTCAAGATTTGGAGAAAACGGAGAAGCGGAAGCCTCATAGCCTCCCTCAAGAAACGCTTCCGTAGTTGGAAGGTATCCCTCACCGCCGTTTGTACAGCAGGCACAAATGATAATTCTGTCGCTTGCTCTTTCTCTCAAATCGTCTCCGTACTGAGTAAACGGCTCACCGCCAAAGCCTACGATTCCTATCCTGCCGAGGTTTATGACCGTGACGGGAATTTTCTGGAAGATAGGAGCGGAGATAAGATTTACCACTCTCGATGATTTTGCAAGCTCGGCACCGGTGTAGGAAGACTTGTCGGGGTCGTTGTATACCTTGAGCGCCCATTCGTAATCGTCAATGCCGTCGGTACGGGTCTTGTTGAGAATTATCTCAACGTCCGAGGAAAGACCTTCAACCTTAATCTCCTCGGTCTTATCCCAGAGGCGTATTACCGTATCGGCAATGACCCGTCCCATATGGCGTGAATGGTCGTAGCCCGATTTCAGCTCGGACGTGAAATCGTAGTGATTCGAGTCACCCTCAACGCCGTTGATAAGCAGACAGTGGGTATCTTCGATATCCTTTTCAACAAAGCGTCTTGCAAAGCCCGGCCAATCTGCCGAGATATATTCGCCGCCGATAACATCGGGATGAGTTGAGAAATTGACGAGAGCGATATCCTTTTTGCCCTCTCTTTTGAATCGGCAGAGACGAACGTTGTTGTCGGCGTCGCGGTAGGGACGGACGACCTCATTGCGACGTTTAAACGGATTGGTAACGTAGCTTCCGTCCTTCATAAGATAACGGCGGATAAACGCAATTTTTTCGCTCGTTTCCTCAATGCCGAAGGAAAGCTCAGCGTCCGCCATATCGTTTATTGCCATTTCAGAAGCGTCACAGAATTTGCGATAGAGCATATCAATATACGCTCTGTCGTCGAGTATATTGTTACCCCTCGTAGCTCTTACCGCAATCGAGGTATGAGGATGAAGGGTGGATATCATTATATTATTCTCGGGAATACCGACTCTCTCGGATATCTTTTTTCTTACAATATCCATATAGGTCATTCTCATCATCTCAAAGTCCGCGGTGACGATGAGCGCCTTATTCTCTCCCACCGAAAGTGCGAGAGCGTTAAGGTATAACGGGTCAAGCACGCCCTTTGCGTGTCTTGGTGTAAAATACCCCTCAAGGCTTGAGCCGAGAGGTGGCGTTACGTCTACTCTTGAAAAACCTGCTTTAAGCATTTCTCTGTCCTCCGTGCGCTTTTTCTATATTGTATCACGATTCGTTTGTCAAGTCAATGGAAAATAGCTTTTTTAGTGTTTTTTATCAATTTTTTTTGTGAATTGTGCTAAAAGGGTTTACAGATTGGAGAAACAATGCTAAAATTACCGTACAAGGAATTTGTAAGGAGATATTATGAGACAGAGTGAAATATTTGGAAAAGCCAAGTGGATAAGTCATAGAAATGCGCTCCGAAGCAGAGTGCTTCTTCGCTCACGCTTTAACTGTAAGGGGGTTAAAAAAGCCCTGATTCGCGTTATGGGACTCGGTGTCTTTCATTGCTATATCAACGGCACAAGAGTGTCCGACGAGCTTTTTATGCCTCTTTCAACCGATTTTGAGAGCCGAGAGAATTTTCCGCGCGACGAGGTGCTTGCCCATAGAATATACGTTCCCGAGTATGATATTACGTCACTTCTGAAGGACGGTGAGAACGAGCTTGTCATTCATTTCGGAGGAGGATGGTATACCTATGAGGCGTATAATATCAGACCTCAATACGGAGATGCGAAGGCGATATGGCGTATTTTCGGAGAGGCGGAAAACGGTGTGCTTGACGTTGTATCGAGCACCGAGGATGAGGTGGCGTTAAGCTACGTTACAGACTATCATTTTACCACTCACGAGGTGCAGGATTATACCGTGACAACCGTCTGGGAAAAGGCGGTTGAGGTGGAAGCCCCCGATACCGATTACCTTACGTCAAGCTGTCCTCCCGACAGAGTGTGTGAGGTCATAGTCCCCGAAAAGCTTCTTGAAGCCGAAGAATATACTCTTTACGATATAGGCAAAAACACCTCCGCCCTTCCCGTTGTCAAGGCATTGGGCAAGAGGGGAGAGAGGATAAGGCTTCGCTTCTTCGAGGAGCTTGACGGAGAGCTTCCCGATGAACGCTTTAATCATTCGCAACGCTTTGAAATCGTTTGCGACGGCGAAGAGAGAGAGGCTACACCGCTTTTTACCTGGTTTGCCTTCCGCTATTTTACCGTAGAGGGAAACGGACTTCCCGTAAGAGCGGAGGTAGTGCATAGTGACGTTGACCGAGTCTCATCACTTGACAGTGACAACGAGGTTATAAATTGGTTGAATGAGACCTATGTAAATACTCAGCTTTGCAATATGCATTCGGGCATACCGTCCGACTGTCCGCATCTCGAAAGACGCGGATATACGGGTGACGGTCAGCTTACCTGTCACGCCGCAATGACTCTGCTTGACACTATGGAGTTTTATAAGAAATGGATATACGACATTTATGACTGTCAGGACAGAGTATCGGGTCACGTTCAATATACCGCGCCTTATACCTATGCGGGCGGAGGTCCGGGCGGATGGGGATGTGCTATCATTGAAGTGCCGTATCAGTATTGGAAGCATTACGGTGACACTTCCGTGCTTTTTGACGGCTATGACGGTATGCTTCGCTATTTTGATTACCTTGAAGAGCACAGCGAAATGGGGCTTGTTGTATCTGATAAGGAAGGTGCGTGGTGTCTCGGTGAATGGTGTGCGCAGGAGCACATTATTCTTCCCGCGCCGTTTGTCAATAATTACTTTTACGTTAAGTGTCTTGACAGAATGTGTGAGATTGCCCGTGTTGTAGGCAGGGATTCGGATATACCGCTTTTTGAAAAGCGCAGACTTGAGAGAACCAACGCTCTTGTTAAGGCGTATTTTAATTCTTGGGACGGAAACTTCCTCGGATGCCGTCAGGGAGCTAACGCATTTGCGGTGGATATCGGCATCGGTGACGAGCGCACCTTTGATAATATGGTGTCATACTATAAAGCACTCGGACGCTTTGATACGGGTATTTTCGCAACCGATATAGTTTCCCGTCTGCTCTTTGAGAGGGGAGAGGGACAGCTTGCACTTGATTTGATTACCGCATCGGCGACCTCATCCTTTGACGGAATGCGACGGGCAGGTGCTACTACCCTTTGGGAATACTGGCCCGAGTCCTTCGATGACCGAAGTCACAATCATCCTATGTTCGGTGCAGTTGTATCCTGCTTTTATGATTATTTACTCGGTATAAAGCAGAAAAAAGGCTCTGTCGGTTACACAGAGCTTGTTATAAGTCCCGTTTTCGTTGACGGTATTTCACGGCTTTCAGGTGAAGCACACGGAACAAAAGTGTCGTACGTGAAAGACGGTGACGTAGTGAAGGCTACCGTAATCGTCCCTGAAAAAGCCTCGGCATTTTTTCGTTACGGTGATATGGATATTTCACTTTCATCAGGAAAAAATTGTATTGAATTAAAGCTTAAATAAACGAAAAGGTGCAGTAAAAGCTCTGCTCGAGCTTTTACTGCACTTTTTTTGCAGCTCCTTGCTTGGTGTTATTTTATTTTTTTCTTGTAGGTAAGGGGAGAGGTATTGAAGTACTGTGAGAACTTGCGAGAGAAGTAGAACTGGTCACAGAAGCCGAGCGCGTCGCTTACGTCTTTGATAGAAGCACTTGGGTCGCAGAGCATTGCTTGAGCGCGGAACATAAGACGGTCGTTGATATATTTGCCTATCGGCACTCCCACCTCACGTCTGAAATCCTTTTGCAGACGGCTTCCCGAGATATAAAGCTTTTCGGCAATATAGGGAATACGGAGGTTGGCGCTGAGATGCTTGTCAATCAAGGCTATTGCCCTCTTGACGCTTTTTGAATATTCCTCTATCTCTCCAAGCTCAATGTTCTCCTGCTCGATAGCCTCACAGAGCATTGCGAGAACTTGGCTCTTTACCTGCAAAACGGCGTTGATGCTATTGACCTTGAGAAGTCTTCCTATCTCGGCAATTTCCTTTTCCTTTCCCTTGAGCGTGATGCATTTGTTGTAGCCGTTTAAAATGTCGTAATTGTTGTATCGTAGCACGTTGACGTGGAAGTATATTTTGCTCATTCTGTCGGGACATTCGCAGGTAAATTCATTACCGCCCGGTATAAAGTAGACGTTTCCCGCCTCAAGCCTCGTCGTCACGTTACCGCAGGTGACGAAGCCCTCGCCGTCGGTTATGAGATATATTCGGGTGTATGGAGCGTTGACCGACGTAAAGCCCCAGCTTGAGTCTACCTCTGCAAAGGAGACGGTTGAAAAAGTCATATTTATTCTGTCGATTTCCTTGGAAAATAAGGGCTTTGAATCAATATTCATATACAAATCTCCATACTTTATACACAATTTTTCATTCAATTTAAGCCCATTATATGATAAACTTTTATTAAAGTCAATAAGGCTTTAATTATATGTGGAAAATTTACTGATACAAAGGAGATTTTGTTATGTCAAGCTATAAGACGGTTAAAACACCCGGCAACACCGAATGGTTTACTCACGATCGCTTCGGTATGTTCATTCACTTCGGACTGTATTCTATGGCAGCCCGTCACGAATGGATAATGAATTACGAATCAATCACCGAGGAGAAGTACCGCAAGTACTTTGAGCACTTCAATCCCGACCTTTTTGATGCTAAGGAATGGGCAAAAGCCGCTAAGAACGCAGGTATGAAGTACGTTATCCTCACCACCAAGCATCA